>CAZYWP010000081.1:0-14292 GCA_964651495.1 uncultured Eubacteriales bacterium
CCTCGCTGGGGAAACGAGCGGGCTGACGAATCCCAACCCCGAGCCTCGCCGGGGGTAAACCGGGGCAGGACCCATCGGGTGTTGCCAGCGGCGATATTGGGCCGTCCGATTTCCTGGATTCAGGGGACGATTTCCGCTAGAATAGGGCATCTTTTGCATTGACCGATGAAAAAGCTGACTTACTTTCTGCCGGCTCTTATTTTCTATCTTTTGGTGTTTCTCTTCTCAGCGAAAGATCTGGGCATCCAGCTTAACGGAGGCTGGCTGGATAAAATTCCCCATGCCTTCGAGTTCGCGTTGCTCAGCGTTTTATTAGCGATCGGTTTTTTCAAAAGCCTGAGCGCGTCCGCTCAAATAAAAGCGGTTGTTACGTTCTCAACCGGTCTGTCCCTCGGCTTCCTGGACGAATTTCATCAATCGTTCGTGCCCGGCCGGACAGCCGACGTCCGCGACATCCTAGCGGATGCAGTGGGGGTCGCCTGCGGAATTCTGGTTTATTTGTATCTCGTGAAAAGACGCAAGCGGCGGGCTACGCCCTGACCGGCCGATTCAGAGGAGCTGTCCCAGCCGCGATTTCAACAACGCAAAGGCCTCTTTCGGGGTCGAGCAAAAACGAAAGAGCTGGACGTCTCCGCGGGCAATCGTCCCTGACCTGATGAGGGCGTCAAAATGGATCACCTCCCGCCAGTAATGCTCTCCATAGAGGACGATGAGGAGGTCTTTTTTCGAAATCTTGCCGGTCTGAACGAGTGTCAGGGTCTCAAACAGCTCGTCCAGCGTCCCGAACCCGCCCGGAAAGGCCACGATGGCCTTGGCCTTGTTGACCAACCAGAACTTCCTGGTGAAAAAGTAATGGAAAATGAAGGAGAGCTCGGGCGAAACAAAAAGATTGGGCGCCTGCTCATGCGGCAGCTCGATATTCATCCCGATGGATTTTCCGCCGGCCCGGGCGGCTCCCCGGTTAGCGGCTTCCATGATCCCCGGTCCGCCCCCTGTGCAGACGACAAAATTCTTACCTTTCGGTTTCAGCTTGATGGCCCAGCCGGCCAGCCGAAACGCCAGCTCCTCGGCATCCCAATAATACTTGCTCAGAGGTGATTTTTTGTCTTTGAGATCATAGCGCGACGACCCGAAGAACAGGACGGTGGAGTGCACTTTATGCCTGGCCAGCCTGGCCCCGGGCTCGATGATCTCGCTCAGTATCCGCAGCGTCCGGGCTTCCAGGGAATCCAGGAATTCTTCGTTTTCGTAGGCGATGGTGGGTGGCTCGATTTTCTTCATTCCGGCCTCTCTTCCGATTTAGCGCGACCGTTCATTCTAACCCATCCGGAGAAGGGCGACAAGGACTAATACGAGGCCGGGATATGGGGGGATGCAAGCGGCACGAGAAGCATTTCTATTTGTGTGATGGGAGCGATGATTTAGTGAGGGTGGCACGGCGAAGGGGCTCCCCGCCCGCCCGGAGCCTCACGGCGCTACAGCCATTCCTTTTCTGCGATCCTCTGGGTGCGGAGGCGAGGACGGCCGGGGAAGAGCCGTGACAGGACCCTATTCTAGGTCAATGGCATCACAGGAATGGAAATGCTTCGAGCGGCAGGGCCAATTTTGACTTCGACGGACACCTATGCTATCAATATAGCTCTCGATACAGGAACGGATGATGAACGATCCTCTCGCCCCGCTCCGCCAGTTGCCCTATCCCGGAAGACTGATCATCATCGGCCGGGATCCCGCTGGCACCCGGGCGATCCTGGTCTATGCGATCACGGGGCGGTCGCCCTCGAGCCAGGCCAGGAGGCTGAAATTCGCCGAGCAGGCGGTCTGGACGGAGCCCCTGGATATGGATGTCCTGCAAAAAGCAAACGTAGACCTCCTGCTCTATCGGGCGATTGTCCTCGGCCGCGGAATCGCCGTGAGCAACGGCCGGCAGACCGAAGAGATCGTCCAGGTTTTGGACCGGGCAAAGGAGGAGACAGACGCCGGGGCCATCCTCGCCAGCGCGCTGAGGGATTGGACTTTTGAGCCCGACCCCCCCCATTATACGCCCCGCATCAGCGGCTGCTTACTTCCCGGTGGCCAGGCCGGATTGAGCATCATCCGAAGGACGGCTGGCGGCTCTCCTGAGAAGTCGTTCCATTCCTGGAATCCGAGTCCGGGAACCGGCCGTCTGATCGCCACATACCGGGGTCCGGAAGAGAATCCATTGCCGTCGTTTGGAGATGAACTCCTTGATGTCGAAGTCCGGGAGACGACAGCGGCCGCGCTGGCCGAAGCCGCCTACGAAGCCCTCGGACCCGGCCAAGCCGGCAAAGACTACCGGGTGGCGGCGGCCTGTGTCTATGCCTCGATCGCCAACATCCAGGACTTTAGCCTTCAGATAATCAACCGAAAGGAACGGTGAAAGCGATGGACGAGCTCGACAAATCCGCCCGGGCTCAATATTCCACCAAGATCAGGGAAGAATTTCCTGAAGAGCTCCCCTTCGCCGGGCAGGTCTTTCGCAAGAAGATTTCTATGCGCTACGGCGAAAACCCCGGCTACCCGGCCGCCTTTTATATCGAGCCCGGCGCCTCCGGGCCCAACATGGCCACGATGACGGTCCTCCAGGAAGGCTCCAAGGGGTTGAGCTACATCAACGTAGGCGACATGGACCTGGGGCAAAGGCTGGTCAGGAAACTGGCCGAGATTCAACCGCAAAAATCGATCTGCGCCCTAATCAAGCACGAGATGCCGAGCGGAGTAGCCGTGGGAGAGACCGTTGAGGAGGCCTTTGAAAAAGCCTGGAACTGCGACCCGCTCTCCAATTTCGGGAGCGTTGACGTCTTCAATTCCATGGTCACTGCCTCGGTCGCCCGGCTCCTCGTGGCAAGCTCCAGGAACATCGAAGTGGTTTATGCTCCGGATTTCGCGGCCGAGGCCCTGGAAATTCTGGCTGGGAGAAAAACTCTCCGGGTCGTCACGATGGGCGCAAATCCGAAGCAGCCGGCCGAGGATAACGGTCTGGAGTTCAAGAGGGTGGCCGGGGGACTCCTTGTCCAGAAAAGATTCAACTCCAGGATCCGCAGCGCCCGGGATGTGGACATCGTCTCGGCGCGGCAACCGTCCGCGGAAGAAGTGGAGGCTGCCGTCTTCAACTGGACCATCGCCTGTTTCACCCGCTCCAACGCGATCGTCATCGGCCGGAGCGACAAAGTCCATGGCATCGGCTCCGGCCAGCGCAGCCGGATCGACGCGGCCGATTGCGCGATCCGCTTCTCCCGGCGCGGTTACGGTCCCCGGGATTGCGTTATGGCTTCTGACGCCTTCATGCCTTTCCCGGATGTCGTGGAGCTGGCGGCCGCAAACGGGATCACCGCCATCATCTATCCCCTCGGCTCCATCCGGGACCGGGAGGTCATCGACCGGGCTGACGCCTTGGGCCTGGCCATGATCATCACCCGCGCACCCGGCGAGGCCGACAGCGAGCGGAGCTTCCTCCACCGCTAGGGGCGGGCTTTTTTTAGACCGTCGAGTCCGGTATAATACACCCGAATTTTTCGGAAAGGCTGAAGATGAATAAAGAAGACGAGGAAAAAATCGCCTGTGAGGTCTGCCAAAAAATGATCCCCAAGGCCGCCGCGCTCCATGCGGAAGGCCAGGATTATGTCCTCCATTTCTGCAACATTGATTGTCTGGATCATTGGAAAAACGAACAGAAAAAAGAGAAAGAATAATCATTTCCCCAGCGGCAGACTCATCTCCGGAACCAAGGCGAAGGTAATAACAGATGTACTTATCCATTCTCTGGCATCTCCATCAACCGATCTATCGCAGCCCCGACTCCGGCGAGTTCATCCTCCCCTGGGTCAATTATCACATCAGCAAAAATTATTATCAGATGGCCGCCCTCGTCGAGGAGGAAGAGTATCCCTGCACCATGAACCTGGTTCCCTGTCTACTCGAGCAGATGGACCAGTACGGCCGCGGCCAGGCCGAGGACACGCTGCAGAAGGCACTGGAGAAGGACCCGGAAAGGCTGAGCCCTTCCCAGGTGGCGCGCCTGGCCAAATTCCTGCCCCGGGGGGCTGAAAACAGGAGCAAGCGCGAGATCCAGGTCGCCGCGCTCCAATCGTTTTTTTCTCCATTGCTTGCCCCCCCAGAGGACAAGGAAGAGCTCCTCGCCCTGCAGAAGAAAATCCAAATCCAGGTCATCCCCTATTTCCGGAAGTTACAGAAGGGCGGCGCGGTCGAGCTGACAACGTCAGCCTATTATCATCCTCTTCTACCGCTCCTCTTTGACATCGGGGTGGGCGGAGAAAGCCTCACGCCCTCGCTTCCCTTTTCGCATCCCGAAGACGGGGTGTCGCAAATAGAAAAAGGGAGGACCTATTTCCGGCGCCTGTTCGGGGATGACCCGCGGGGATTCTGGCCTTCAGAGGGGGGAATCAGCGCTGAGGTAGCCCGGGCGGTCGCCGGCCAGGGCTATGCCTTTACGGTGACGGACGAAAACATCCTCTGGAAGAGCCTGGCAGCAGCTCCCCATCCGCAGCTCCTCCACAGGCCGTATGCCTGTGAGGGATTGACGGTGTTTTTCCGCGACAGGGAGCTCTCCGACCTGATCAGCTTCGAATATCACCGCTGGAACGAAAAAGACGCCGTCTCGCATCTGCTGGCCAAGCTCGAAGAAAGGCGAAAGGCCGCCCCGGACGAGGCCGTCTGCGTCATCGCCCTGGATGGAGAAAATCCCTGGGCTGGATACCGGGAAAACGGCGTTCCTTTTCTCCGCGAGCTCTACAGCCGGATCAGGCAAACAGGAAGCTTGGCCCCGATATTCTTCCGGGACTACCTGCCCATCATGAAGCCACCGGCCGAGATCCGCCTGGTCCCGGGGACCTGGCTCGGAAGTTTCGCCAAATGGGTGGGCTCCCCGGCCAAGAATGCCGCCTGGGAGAGCCTGGCCAGGGCAAGAGAACACGGCGGTCCGAGCGAAGAGATTTACATCGCCGAGGGCTCGGACTGGTTCTGGTGGTTCGGCGAAGACAACGTGTCCGAATTCGCCTCCCTCTTTGAAGGCTATCTCGAAAAAGCTTATGCGCGGAAGGGGAGGCGATGATATGATCCGGGACATCACCTTTCTTTTCGGCGTTCACAATCATCAGCCGGTGGGCAACTTCGCCTTTGTCTTCAAAAAGGCCTTTGCCGATTGTTACATTCCTTTTCTGAAGGCTCTGGCCGGGCACCCGGCGGTCCGGTTTTCCCTCCATTTTTCCGGCCCGTTATGGGAATACATGCAGTCCACAGAGAGAGAATGCTGGGCGATGGTCAAGGACATGGCCGGCCGCGGCCAGGTCGAGCTGCTGAGCGGCGGGTTTTATGAGCCGATCCTGGCCGTTATTCCCGAACAGGACAGGCTCGGACAGATCCGGATGATGAATGCCTTCTTGGAAGAAAATTTCCGGGTCAAGCCGAGCGGACTCTGGCTCACCGAGCGGGTCTGGGAGCCTAACCTCCCCAGCACCCTCGCCCGAGCCGGAATCAAGTACACCCTCCTTGACGAAGAGCATTTTCATTATGCCGGGATCAAGAACATCCGTCTTCCCTACATCACTGAGGATGAAGGCCAGCCGCTCATCCTCTTCCCGGTCAGCAAAAAATTGCGCTATCTCATTCCCTTCCGCCCCATCGAGGAGGTCGAAGCCCACTTCCGGGAGCTCGACACAGCTGGAGGGGTCGCCATCATGGGCGATGACGGCGAGAAATTCGGCCTCTGGCCGGGAACGCATCAGTGGGTCTACAAGGAAGGCTGGCTCGAGGCCTTTCTGGGTTTTCTGGAGAGAGAGAGCGTCCGAACCCTGACCTACTCAGAATACCTGAACACCCGGCCCCGCCTCGGCCGGGTCTACCTCCCCCCAGCCTCCTACGAGGAGATGATGGAGTGGATCCTCGACCCGGATGATCATGACCGCTATATGGCCCTGAAAAAGCAGGTCCCGGCGGAAGCGCGCCGGTTCCTGAGGGGAGGCTTTTTCCGCGAATTTTTTGTTAAATATGCGGAGAGCCATCACCTCCACAAAAGGATGCTCCTCGTCTCCGGCGAGGTCGGCCGCAACCAGAGCAGCCAGGAAGCGGCAAGGGAGCTCTACCGGGGCCAGTGCAACGACCCCTACTGGCACGGGGTATTTGGCGGGCTCTATCTTCCGCATCTCCGGGAGGCCGCTTATCATCATCTTCTGGAGGCTGAAAAAAAACTGAGTCTCCCCGATGGCTGGGAGACGGTGGATTACGACCTCGACGGCCGGGACGAAGTCATCTTCCGGAGTCCGGGTTTCAACCTGATGTTCAAGCCGTCTTTCGGAGGAGCTCTCGTCGAACTGGATGATAAAGGTCTTTCGCGGAACCTCTCCGATGTCCTCTCCCGGCGGGAGGAATCCTACCACAGGCAAAAGTTAGACAATCAGGAAGAAGGAAAAAGCATTCACGAGCTGGCCAAGACGCTCCCTCCGGGCGCCGAATCGCTCTTGCGCTACGACTGGCACCCCCGTTACTCGCTGCTCGACCACTTTCTCCAGCCCCAGACCAGGCTCGAAGACTTCAAGGAAATCCATTACGGTGAGCAAGGGGATTTCGTCAACCAGGAATACGATGTTCTTTTCCAGCGGGAGGGAATTGTCCTGTCCAGGCTGGGACATATCTGGGTGGGGGGTGAAAGGATGCCGTTGAGTCTGAAAAAGCGGATCCTCCCCCAGGGTGGTCGGGTCGAATTCCTCTACGAGTTCGAGAACTTGACCGATCTTGAACTGCCGCTGTTTTTCGGAAGCGAATGGAACCTCTATCTTCTGGCCCAGGAATGGAAAATGGAAAAAGACGCGCTTTCTCTGTTGGGCGGCAGATGGAAGATGGAATTTTCTCCGCCGCCCAAGATCTGGCACTTCCCCCTGGAAACGCTATCCCAATCCGAAGAAGGGTATGATATAATCCGCCAAGGCGCGTGCTTTCTGCCGCACTGGAAGTTCGACCTCGCCGGGAGGCAGAAGTACTCGCTGGCCATTACCTGGAAAGAGGGCTCATGAAGACAAAATCATTCTGCCTGGTCTTGCACAGCCATATCCCCTATGTTCTTGCTCACGGCAGCTGGCCGCACGGAATGGACTGGCTGTTCGAAGCGGCGGCCGAAAGCTATCTTCCGCTCCTCGAGGTCTTCCTCCGGCTCCGGGATGAAGGCCGGCCGGCGCAAGTCAACATCTCCTTCACGCCGGTTCT
The DNA here is from genome assembly GCA_964651495.1 of uncultured Eubacteriales bacterium. Classification (GTDB taxonomy): domain Bacteria; phylum Acidobacteriota; class Aminicenantia; order Aminicenantales; family UBA8522; genus CAZNVB01. Next base: position 7,240 of record CAZYWP010000081.1, read on the forward strand.
GATGGAACAGTTGAAAAGCCCGAGCTTTGCCGCCGGTTTCAAAAACTACCTGAGAATGAAGGTCGAAATCGCCCAACAGGACCGGGCCTATTTCGAAAAAACCGGGAACCGGCCGCTTCGAGAGCTGACCACATACTGGGAGAATTGGTACATCCATCTCCTTGAATTCTTCTCGGGCTTCTGCCGCGAGGACGTCATCGCCGCATATCGTAACCTCCAGGACGAGGACCAGATTGAAGTCCTGACTTCGGCCGCCACGCACGGCTATTTCCCGCTTCTCAGCCAGGACGACAGCATCCGCTGGCAGGTCCGCCAGGGGCGCTATGTCTACCGCCAGCACTTCGGCCGCGAGCCGCGCGGGTTCTGGCTTCCTGAATGCGCTTACCGGCCCGGCTACCCATGGAAATCCCCCTTGGGAGGCGGGGAGGCGGTGGGGCGCGCCGGGGTCGACGAAATCCTGGGTCAAGAAGGGCTGGGCTGCTTTTTTGTCGACAGCCATCTGCTCAAGGGAGGCGAGGCCAAAGGTGTCTACCTCGACCGCTTCCCCGCGCTGAGACTTCTGTGGGAAAAATTCAAGAAGGAATACCATCCCGGCCAGGAATCCGCCCAGAGCCCCTACCAGGCCTATCTTGCCTATCCATCCAGGGTCCCTTTCCTCGCCCGTGATGAAAAGTCGGGGACTCAGGTCTGGAGCGGAAAAACCGGATACCCGGGGGACGGCTGGTATCTCGAATTCCATAAAAAGCACTTCCCCGGAGGGATGCGGTACTGGAGGATCACGTCGAGCGACGCCGACCTGGGAGCCAAACTGCCCTATGATCCCGTCAAGACGCGGGAGAGGATGGAGGAAAACGCCGGTCATTTCGTCGACTCCCTCCAGGAATCCCTGCGTGACCGCGAAGAGGGAGTGGTGGTTTCCCTTTATGACACTGAGCTCTTCGGGCACTGGTGGTATGAGGGCCCGGAATGGCTTTATCTCGTCCTCCAGAAGCTGCACAACACTGAAATCAAGCCGAGGGGTGTCGGGGATTGCCTCGAGATCCTGCGCCCGCATCAATTGATCTCGTTGCCCGAAGGCTCCTGGGGCAAAGGGGGATTCCACTGGATCTGGCTGAACGACGAGACCTCCTGGATCTGGGATAAGATTTACCGGATTGAACAGGAGGCCCTCCGGTTGAAAGGCCGTATCCCGGCAGGAAAGACCCGGGTTCTCAAGCAGTTCGGACGGGAAAAATTCCTGCTCGAGAGCTCGGACTGGCCGTTCCTGATCTCGACCTGGACAGCGCGTGATTATGCGGAAAACCGGGCGGCCGAGCATTTCGAACGGGCCGAAAAGCTGCTCGGCTGGCTGAGCCGAGAGCAGGACTTAAATCCGGCGGAAGTCAAGCTCCTCGAGACCTGGGAGGAGGAGGACCATCTCTTTTCCGAGGTCGTTGCCCCCGATGGAAATATCATCTGAAAAAATTCTGGTCATGATCCTCTGCGGAGGAAAAGGGGAGAGGCTCTATCCTCTCACCAGAGACCGGGCGAAGCCGTCTGTCCCTTTCCTGGGGAGCTACCGGATCGTCGATTTCAGCCTGTCCAACTCGCTGAATTCCGGCCTGCGCAGGATCGCCCTGCTCACGCAATACAAATCCCTTTCCCTGGAAAGGCATATTCTCTATGGCTGGAATATCTTCCACGCGGAGAGCGGCGGCTATATCATTTCGCTGCCCGCCCAGGGACGGGTGGCGGACCGCTGGTATGAGGGGACGGCCGACGCCGTCTTCCAAAACATCTATACCATTCAGCAGGAAGACCCCGCGGCCGTCCTCATCCTCTCCGGCGACCACATCTACCGGGCTGACTACAGAAAGATCATTCAATTTTTCAACGAGAAGAAGGCCGATGCCGTGATCCTGGCCAAGCTGGTAAGCCGGGCCGAGGCCGGGCGTTTTGGAGTGATGGCCGTGGACCGGAGCCAGCGCATCGGAGATTTCCTGGAGAAGCCGGAAAACCCGCCCGCCGTCCCTTGGGATAAAAAGCAGTCCCTGATCTCCATGGGTGTCTATCTCTTCCGCACCTCGGCCCTTGTCAGGGCCCTGATCCAGGATGCCAAAAGCGCCCGGAGCGGCCACGATTTCGGCAAGGATATTATCCCCCGGCTGATCGAACGGGCGGGTGTATATGCCTACCCCTACGACGGCTACTGGGAAGACATCGGAACGATCGATGCTTACTGGCAGGCGAACATGTCCTTCCTGTCATCCACTCCGCCCTTCCATTTGAACGACCGATCCTGGCTCATCCGGACGCACAAGACCCAGTACGGCCCATCGTACCTGACGCGGGGAGATATCCGGAATTCCATCATCAGCTCGGGCTGTCGCATCCAGGGAGGGACCGTCCGTCACTCCATCCTGTCGCCCGGCGTCCAGATCGGTCCCGGCGCCGAGGTGGTCGATTCGATCATTTTTGAGGGCGCCCAGATCGGCCGGGGAGCCCGGCTGCGGCGGGCCATCGTGGATAAATTCTCCAAGGTCCCCGATTATTTCGCCATCGGCCACAATGAGAAAAAAGACAGGGGGAATTTCATAGTCAGTGAAGCCGGGATCCGCGTCGTTCCCAAGAGCTGGGGGCTCGAGTGATCGAGCGATACCATCTTTTTCTTCACGAGTTCCCCCACGAGACGTCCAAAGAGCTGCAGGTCTTCTCCATCATCGCCCAGAGTTTTTTCCAGCCCTTTTCTCTGATGGATAACCTGCTCGTCATCATGACGGCGCTGACGGCCGGTCCGGGTCTCGGTTTCAACCGGGCCATGCTGTTTCTCGCTCACGGAGACCAGCTCCGGGGCGAGTTCTGGCTGGGACCCGCCTCGGCCGAGGAGGCGGATTCGATCTGGCGCGTTCTCTCGACCCCCGGGATCGGCTACTACGAGATTATTGAGCACAACCGCGCCCTCCTGACCAGCGAGTCCGATACCCTGACCAGCAGGCTGAAAAACATATCCTATTCCCTGAGCCAGAAGAACATCCTTCTCCCGGCACTCGCCGCCTCCTCCCGGGAGATCATCCTGGTCAAAGAGGCGGCAAAAGACCCCCTTGTCGACAAGCGCTTCCTGGAGCTCATCGAGGCCGACGAGTTCCTCTGCCTCCCTCTGGTGGGCCAGAAAGAGGTCTTAGGAGAGATCATCCTGGACAACGCCATCACCCGGCTTCCCATTCAGAGCCGGAACATCGAGCTGGCCAGCATCTGCGGCCTCTTCGCAGGCAATTATATCTACACCTCCAACCTCCAGCGGCGTATCCTGGATATGAAAAAGGTCGCGGCGATGGGCGAGATGGCCATGTTCGTCACCCATCAGCTTCGTAATCCCATGGTCACCATCGGGGGCTTTGCCGACCAGCTTCTCGACTCCAGGACCGATGCCGCAAAAAGGAAAAGAAACCTGCAGATCATCCGGTCCGAGATCAGGCGCCTGGAAAAGATACTCCTCCGTCTGGCCCAGTTCCTGCGGGTAGAAATCAAAGAGCCCGTTCCGGCGGACATCCCGGAGATGTTCAAGCTCATCGTCGAGGCAGTCAAGCCCCGCCTGGCCGGTCGAAAGCTGAGTCTCCAGACGGATATCGAGCCGGGTTTGACCGCCCTCCTCTGCGACCCCATCTACGTCGGCGAGGCGCTGAGGAATGTCGTAGACAACGCCATCGATGCCGTCGTTTCGGAGGGCAAGATTGAACTCCGCGCCTACCGTGAGAGCGATGCCTGGGCGGTCATCTCCGTCCGGGACACGGGGAAAGGCATCCCGGACGCGGTGAAAGCAAAGATCTTTGACGCCTTCGTCTCAACCAAGGATAAAGGGATGGGGCTTGGCCTCGCTTACGTCAAGCGGGTCGTTGACGCCTGCGGCGGGAAAATCGTTGTCGAGAGCCAGGAAGGCCAGGGGACGACATTCCGCCTGTACTTTAGGACGAAACCAGGGGAAAGGGGGTCCAAACCATGAAAAAAAGGCTGCTCATCGTCGAGGACGAAAGAAACCTCTGTCTTCTGTACAAAGAGGAACTGACCAAAGATGGATACAAAGTGACGGCGGTCCCCGACGCCGATTCCGCTTTGGAGCAGATCAAGAAGAAAGCGTTCGACCTGATCATCACCGATATCCGGATGCCCGCCAAGAACGGGATCGAGCTCATCACTCAGATCATGGCGCTGCGTAAAGATATCCCCATCATCATCAACACCGCTTACCAGAGTTACAAGCACGACTTCATGACCTGGGCAGCAGACGCCTACATCGTCAAATCGGCATCTCTCGACGAACTCAAGGCCAAAATCAAGGAGCTGATCGGGTAGCCGGATGACCGAACTCAGAAAAGATATCATCAGCGGACGCTGGGTCATCCTGGCGGCCGAGAGAAGCAAGCGGCCGGATGACTTCCGGCCGGCCCAACCGAGAAAAGAGGATGCGACGCCGGGATTCTGCCCCTTCTGCGAGGGCAACGAATCGAAAACCCCTCCCGAGGTCTACGCTGTGCGCCGCCGGGGGACGCGGAAAGACAGACCGGGCTGGTGGGTGAGAACGGTGGCGAACAAGTTCCCGGCTCTCAACCGCGGAACCCCCCCGGAGCGTCACGAGGACGGCATTTTTCAGTGGATGGACGGGGTTGGCGTCCACGAGGTCATCATCGAAACGCCGACCCACGGCGCCGAACTCCCCGACCTGCCCCTCTACCACCTCCAGCACGTGCTTGAAACCTGTAAGCAGAGGGTGGTCAGCATCGAAAAAGAATTCCAGTACAAATACGTCCATGTGTTCAAAAATAAGGGTCGGGACGCCGGCGCCTCTCTCAGCCATCCCCATTCCCAGATCGTCGCCACTCCCATCATCCCCAAGCAAGTTAACGAGGAATTATACAGCTCGGAGAGGCTGCACCGCCAGTACGGTGAGTGCATTTTCTGCCGGGTCATCCGCGATGAAACCCGGATCGGCGACCGGCTGATTTTCCGCAATGACCATTTCTGCGTCATCGCCCCGTTTGCTCCCCGCTTTCCTTTCGAGATGCAGGTCTATCCGCTGCGCCATTCCGCCTGGTTCACAGACCTAAATAGGGGGGAAGCCGCGGCGCTCGCCCGGACGCTCCACACAGTCCTGGGAAAACTGAGGGCTATCCTGGCCGACCCGCCCTACAATTATTACATTCACCAGGGACCCAACCCCAACCTCCGTCACGAGGCCTGGGTGAACCTGCCGAAAAGTTACCACTGGCACATGGAGATCATCCCGGTTCTCAGCCGCGTGGCCGGGTTCGAGTGGGGGACCGGCTTCTACATCAATCCCGTTACGCCGGAGACTGCCGCCGGGTTCCTGCGCGGCTGATCGCCCCGGGGACGCATCATAGAGGACGCCAGGAGACCCGAGGCGGGCCCGGGGTTTCCCACAGGCTCGATGGGGGGAAGCTAAAGAGAAGAAATCTTATTATAGAGGCGGATGTACTCGCGGGCCGACCGGTCCCAGGAAAAATCGCAGGCCATGGCCTTCTGGACGAGCGCGCGCCAGCGCTCTTTCTGGCGGAAGACCCCGACCGCGTTTTTCACGGCCGAAACCAGGGCCGGCGCGGAGTAGGCGTCAAACCGAAAGCCGTTTCCGGTTCGATTGCCCGGGTTGTATTCCTGGATGGTGTCATCGAGCCCGCCGGTCGCCCGGACAACCGGAACGGTGCCGTAACGAAGGCTGTACATCTGGGTCAGGCCGCAGGGCTCATACCGGGAAGGGATGAGGAACATATCGCTCCCGGCGTAGATTTTATGGGAGAGGCCTTCGTCGAAGGCGATGCGGAGCCCGAGGGACCGGGGATATTTCTCCCGGGCCTCAAGCAGAGCCTTCTGAAAAACCTCTTCCCCGGTGCCCAGAATGACAAGAGCAACTCCCAGTTCGAACAGGCCGTCCAGCGCCTCACAGAGGATGTCGAATCCTTTCTGGCCGGCCAGGCGCGAAACCATCCCGATGACCGGGGTGTCCTCCTTGATGGGTTCGAGAGAAAACGCCCGGACGAGGTCCTCCCGACAGGCTTTTTTTCCGTCGATATAGGTCGGATCAAAGGGCCTGACGATAAACTTGTCCGTCGCCGGATTCCAATCTGAATAGTCCACGCCGTTGAGGATGCCGAACAGGACTTCGCGGCGCTGGCGCAGGAGGCCGTCCAGGCGGTGGCCGAATTCGGGCGTCTGGATTTCCTGGCTGTAGCGCCGGCTGACCGTGCTGATGGCGGTGGAGTAGAGAAGCCCGGCCTTGAGATAATTGACCCGGCCGTAAAATTCCAGGTCTTCCATGTTGAAGAGAGAATCTGGCAAGCCGATCCGGCCGAGAACATCCTTCCCAAACAGGCCCTGATAGGCCAGGTTGTGGACGGTAAAAAGGGACCGGGTATAGGCGAAAAAGGGATCCTGTCCGTAGAGATGCTTCAGGAACGCCAGGGCGACGGCCGCCTGCCAGTCATGCCCGTGGATGACGTCCGGACGGAAGCTGATCCGGCGCAGGGTCTCCAGCGCCGCCCGGGAAAAAAAGGCGAAGCGTTCGCCGTTATCCGGATAGTCTCCCTGGGGAGTTCCATAAAGATAATCGCGGTCAAAGAAGCTGTCTTTCTCGATAAAATAGAAAGTGACAGCCTCGTCCTTGAATTCAAAAACCGAGAAGCTTTCTCTCCCGCCGGGCCAGTCCAATTCCAGGTCCCGGGCGGCTGGGAGCAAGGGGAAACCCTTCTTTCTCGTTTCCCGATAAAGGGGCAGAAAAACTTTGACGTCTGCGCCCTGCCGGCCGAGAAACTTGGGCAGGGCTCCGGCGACGTCAGCCAGTCCCCCCGTCTTGGCGAAGGGGACGACTTCGGAGGCGAGAACGGCGACTTTCATGGGGCCGTATTATAGCATACGGCCCGGAGTTTTCCATAACTCCATGAGCCCGACTTGTGATTCTAATGGTCGCGGGAAGCCGTCCTCATCCCCCGGACCCCAGGGGAACCAGTCCCGTCGGTTCCCCCCGTCAAGGCTCCGGTATTGGATTCGTCAGCCCGCTCGTTTCCC
>CAZYWP010000082.1:0-14147 GCA_964651495.1 uncultured Eubacteriales bacterium
ACAACTTCGTCGAAAACAATATCATGGTCGATGTTTCCACCCGGCGGTGGCCCGCTCAAACCGGCCACTTCATGTTCGGGCCGGAAGCTAGAGGGCGATTTCAACGAAATATCATCTACAACTCCTCTGCCGCCGTGAAGTTTCTGCTGAACATGCGCGGCGCGAGTCTGGGCCAGTTCGATGCCGATTTCAACATCTTCTACAGCGCCGGCAATCCTGAGGGAAGCGCGGCCTTTGTCGAGGAGCTCAAAAAGCAGGCGGGCGCTCAGGAGCTGCCGCCGGGCAAAACGATCCTGCACCAGCGGACCGTCTCGGCCGACCCCATGTTCGTGGACCCCACAAAAAAAGATTTCCGGCTGAGGCCCGATTCTCCAGCCTGGAAGCTCGGCTTCAAGCCCATCGACATGGCCAGCATCGGCCTCACCGCCGACTTTCCCGCGCGCTACCGGTAAGTGCCCGGAAGGATGAAACGGTGCATTCGCAACCCAGACAAGAGCGGAAGCTGCCGCCACATCATTGCCGCCGGGGTCATCAGAGGTGTTTCCTGAGTTTTTCCAGCCAGTCGGCGAGAACCGTCAAGGTGCCGGGGGCGAAATCTGGCTCCCCTTTTTGTACCTGCCCCATGAGCTCCCGGACGCAACCGGTCTGGGTGGCGTACAGCAGATGGTTGGCGTTGGGGATCATTTCGACTCGATAAAACATGTTTCCCGCTGCCTTCAAGGCGTTTCTATACGCCTCCACCCCCTGAACCGGGTTCACGTTTTTGTCCTTATCCCCGAACAAGGCCAGAACGGGGATTCGGATTTCCTTAATGATTTCCATCGGGTCTGTGAACGCGCCGGCCGATTTGTTGGGCGGGGCGAATTTGTCTTCCTCGACCAGGGGCGAAGTGATTCGCAGCAACTGGGCGGCCGGGTGGTTATTGATGTACCCGGCGGCCTCCCGATAATCTTTGTAGTTTTCGGCATAGTACCGCTGGCGATTCAATCTTCCTGCCTTTTGAGCCTCCTGTGGCGGGTAGTTCTCGCAAATCATGAACTTTTCGAGCAAATAGGTTTCCTGTTCGGCGGCGTTTTCGGCCGGGCAGGCCTCCGCTATCATGAAAGCGATATCGGACGAGCTCTTCAAGGCCAGAGGCATGACCACGCCCGCCTGGCTATGGCCGGCTATGCCGATTTGCTTCAGGATGATATCCGGGCGGCGTTTCAACGTATCCACCTCTTGGCATAGAATCATGGCCCGGTCACGATACACATTCGATATGGTGCCTTTCGAGCTGCCGCTTCCCGGAATGTCATCGATGAAAAAGGCGAAACCCGCCTTGAGAAACACCTCGATTTGAGGCTTGAGCAACGGCACCATCATCTGTCGGGTCAGCGGCCCCGAGCCATGCACCCATACCACCACCGGATGCTTGGCACCTTTCACCGGGATGTACAGATCGCCCACCACGGTGAAATCACCCGCCGATATAGTGATTTCTTCGGTCCGATATAAATCCTTGTCTTTTCCCCGCGCCTGGCTATTGAAAAATCCCGTCAGCAAAATCATGGAGGTTAAAAGTAATCGGAAGTCGAGTTCTGCAAAAATATTCCAGTCACTCCCGATTGTTTTTTTCATCTCCATCCTCCGAAGCGGCAAATTGCGCTAGCGCTGTCCATTTGGATAGACGGAGCCGGTTGGGCCGAAGTTCCAGGAGGCTTCACTCATTTTGATAGAACAAAAGTTTCTACCTAAAGTCGAACTTCGGTTACATCTGCCCTCGTTTTCTCGCTTCCTGGATCCTAAGGGTCCGGGCGAAGGGAAGGACCTGCGAAGCCAGAGAAGCGACCTCCTCAAGGCTCCCCCCGCCGAGTATGCAGAGGTCACGTTCAGGAAAAAAAATGAATTGCACAGGAAATCTTGATAGCCGCTGAAGTTAGGGTGGGTATTTTTCATGATTCTCTCCTTACCCGGGAGGCGAGGTCTCTCGGATTTCCCGCCCTTTTGGGCGTCACTGCGGCTCTTTGACCCGCCAGGAATGATTCCCGACCGTCCTTGACATCTCATCGAGCCATACTCTATGCTCCCCCACGATGGATGGGATCATCGAGGCCAAAATTCGTCTGCGGCCGGCGGAGCGGAAAACCAAATTCCTATGATACGGAAATCGATGAGCGCCAGGACGATCGTCAGCGGCATTTTTTTGTTTCTTGTTCTTCTGACAGGAATTCTCTGTTTCCGGGATTATGGCATCAACTGGGATGAGCCCGTCCATCAATGGAGGGGACAGGCCGTTCTCGATTACATCCTCAAAGGAGACCGCCGGCTGATCGACAGCGAGATCCAGAGGTCCTACGGCCCCTTTCCCGATATTATTTTGGCCGCTGTCGAAAGGGCGTTCGGTAATCCTCCGGACACGCGGTCTCTCTATCTGTCCAGGCGCCTGATGCTCTTTCTGATTTTCTATCTCGGAGTCGTTTTTTTCTTCCTTCTAGGAAAGAAGATATATCAAAGTTGGATTATCGGGCTGCTGGGCAGTCTCTTTCTCGTCCTGAGCCCGCGTATCTTTGCTCATTCTTTCCACAACGCCAAGGATATCCCGCTTATGGCGGCCATGGTCATCGCTTTTTATACACTTGTTCGATACATTGAGAAACCCAGCGGCGGGCGGCTCGCCGTTCATGCTCTGGCCTGTGCCGTGGCCACCGAGGTCCGCATCATCGGGATTCTCTCATTCTGCCTGACAGGAGCCGCGTTTCTCTTCCTCATATGGGAAAATCGCAAGGAAAAAACGAAAGTGCTCCGCTTTCTCAAACAGGCTGCGGTTTTCGGGCCGCTGTATATCGCCCTCATCGTGCTTCTGTGGCCGACCTTATGGGAGAACCCGGTCGGCCGGTTCATCGACATCATCCATTTTTCGACCAACCTCCCCTGGGGAGGAATGCTCCTTTATGGTGGACAATTTTTCCGCGATGGCGAGCTGCCCTGGCACTACATCCCCGTCTGGATCGCTGTTTCCACTCCGCTTCTCTATCTAGGTCTCTCCGTCCTGGGAGTCTTCGGATTTTTCACGGACTTTATCGGGAGACGCCGGTCCGGCCACGAGAGGCGCATCCCGGAATATTTGATCCTTCTCTGGTTCTTCGTTCCCCCGCTTCTGACAATCCTTTTCCAGGTCCATACTTTCGATGAGTGGCGCCATCTTTTTTACATCTATCCCGCCCTGCTCCTGATCGGCCTCGGAGGATTATCGACGGCTACTGAGGCGGCGAGAAAATTCCTCCCGGCCAAGAACGGACTTCCAGCTCGGTTCATTTCAGCGGCTCTCGTCCTCATCATCCTCGGAGGGACCGTCCCCGTCGCGCTTTTCATGGTCAGGAACCACCCCCACGAGAACATCTATTTCAACCGGCTGGCCGGCCGGGATATGGCGGCTATCGGGCAAAAATTCGAATTGGACTACTGGGGGAATTCTTACAAGCAGGGACTGGAATACATCTTAAGGATGGATCCTCGGAAAGTCATCACCGTGGCGGTCGACAATCGTCCCGGAGAATTCAACGCCATGATCCTCCCGCGGGACGAGCGCCGCAGGCTCGTCTGCATCCTTCCGCTGGCGCTGGACATCGCCCAAAATCCGGAAATTCAGAGTTTTGTGGACCGCCATCCGGGAAGGTACTCCCTCCGTGCTGGAAACGACAAGCTCATTATCAGGGGCAGAATGACGCCGGGGGAAAGAGAGGAACTGCTGGAAATATTCCAAACTCCCATGAAACGGCAGGCCGTCGAAAAGACTTATCAAAAATCCCAGGCGCTGGAAACGGCGGACTATTTCTTAACCAACTACCGACTTCACCCGGACGAATTTCCTCTGGAGAAGGTGCATTCAATAAAGGTGGGGACGGCATCCATCCTGGGGATTTACAGACTGACTCCACAACGCCCGCAGAACGGAATTTCCCCCGACTGAAGATCACCTCTTTTGGGCTAAGAGCAGAAGAGAGCTGCCAAACGGCAGACGAACGTGTTTCAGCAGGAAGGATTCCAGCCTGAAGACCCGGAACATCAGGGCGTTAGTCAACCGGTTGAGCTTTTTCAGGTTGGAAACGGGAATATCCCCCTCCATCTTCCGGATCCTCTCCCATAATCTTAAAACGACCAAAGGGAGGAAAAAGAAAAATTGGAAGTGACTCATCCGTCGCACGGCCAGGCCGGCCCGGGCCGTCCTCCGGCCGAGCGCTCGTCTGGTGTATCTTTCCCGGACGTGAAAGGCCCGGTCATGGCGGCTCAAGAGGAACGGAAAGGCGGAATCGGTCAGCAGCAAGAAACCCCCTTTCTTAAGGATCCGCCGGACATCGCCGAGCACGTCTACGTCCGAGATGATGCTCCGGTGCGATAGGACATCCAACAAGAGCACGACATCAAAGGTTCCCTCGGAAAAAGGTAAATTCTGGATGTCGGCCCGGAGGACATTGTTCAATCCTCTCATCCGGCAGAACCGGAGAGCTTCGGGTTCATGATCCAGGCCAACCGCGGCTCCAAAAGGCTGGACAGCCCGGAGGTTGATGCCGGTGCCGCAGCCGGCGTCGAGGAGGCGGGCCTTCCCGGGCTGAAGCCCGAGGGATCGCAGAGCGCTGAGGATGATCTCCCGCCGGCCGGCGAACCACCAGTAGTCCTGCTCGAGTTCGTAGTGCTTGAAATATTCCTGCTTCTCCATCTGCGGTCAGAAGGCGGCTCGGGCGATCTCCCTGACCTCCGTGCACACGGTGCTTATCTGCTCTGGCGTCAGCGCCAGCCCGGAAGGGAAATACAGGCCCTTGACGGAAAGATCATCCGAAACCGGAAAGGAGCGGCCCCGGAGTTCTTCCCTATCCAGGAAGAGAGGCTGCCGGTGGACCGGGATGAAGAACGTCCGGGTGTCCACTCCCCTCTCCTTTAACCGCTCCATCAGTCCGTCCCGGGAGAGCCCGAATTCTTCTTCCACAAGGACCGCGTACATCCAGTAAACACACCGCGCCCAAGGTTTTTCCCGCGGCAGGGTTAGGCCTTTGATTCCCGCCAGCAGCTCTCTATAGATGTTCGCCATTTTCTGTTTGATCCCGATAAACCGGTCGATTTCCTCGAGCTGGGCGAGCCCGACAGCAGCCTGGAGGTTGGTCATGCGGTAGTTGAACCCGAGGTCCGTATGGAGAAACCGGCGCCGAGGATCGTGAGCCAGGTCCTTGAGCTTGCGGGCCCTCTCGGCCAGGCGGTCGTCGTTGGTCACGACCATGCCCCCCTCGCCGGTGGTGATGATTTTATTACCATAAAAGCTGAAGCAGCCCGCATCGCCGATCGCTCCGGCCGGAATCGGCACGTCACTTTTTCCCGCGGGATAGAAAAGGGCGCCGTGGGCCTCGGCGGCGTCCTCGATGACGGTCAGGTTGTAGAGACGGGCGAGCTCCAGAATCTCATCCATGGCGCACGGATGTCCATAAAGATGGACGGGGACGATCGCCCGGACGGTCAGCCCCGTAATTTTGTCCACGAGTTTCTTCTCAGCCGGATGAAAAATACACGCGCGGGTGATGTACTCCCTGATTCCGGCCGGGTCGATGTTGTAAGTCTCACGGTCCACATCAACGAAGATGGGCCGGGCTCCAGTGTAAACCACCGCATAGGGGACGGCGATCATCGTCAGGTCCGGGATGATGACGGCATCGCCGGGCCCCAGCCCCAGGCTGGCCATGGCCAGGTGGAGCGCCGTCGTCCCGCTCGTCGTGGTGACGGCATGCTTGACCCCCAGGTGCGCGGCGTACTCCTCTTCGAACCGCCGGATGAAGCGTCCCGCCGAGGAGATCCAGCCCGTTTCGACGCACTCGGTTACATAGCGGAGAGTGTTTTTTGCCAGCAGCGGTTCGTTGACCGGGATCATGGGAAGGCTGCGCTAAAAATATTCCTTGTCGACAAACCCGGCATACGGTCCTTGCTTGACTTCGATGAGCTTGGCTTCTTCCAGGACTTTGACCCTGTGCCCCCCGGCGGCGAGCAAAACGGCATCGCCGGCCTTGAGGATCAGCGTTTTCAGAATCCCGCCTTCATCGTTGTAGATCTCGATCTTGACTTTTCCCTCGAGCACGACCAGCACCTCCTGGGTCCGGTGGATCTCGCGGCGGACATGCTTGTGGCGGTGGCGGTCGACGATCTTGCCTTTTTTATGGACGAGCATCCCGAGCTGCTGGGAAAATTCACCCGGAGTGAAAAAATGCACCCCCGGAGCGCTGAATCCTCTCCTCAGCACGATGGCGAAAACCTGTTCGCCCTGCGTGATCCGGTCGATGAATTTAGCCATGCTTTCACCCTCCTCTATGGGGACTTGACCGGGAAAACTTGAGTTTGACGGTCAGCCAGAAATATTTTCGTCCTCTTTTCAGATAATGAAGGAGGTTCGTGCCGGTTTTTGAGGTCCCCATTCTCCTGGAAAGAGAGACATAAGGGATCTCCAGAAGCCGGTATCCCCCTTTTTTTGCCAGATGGGCCAGGGCGATAAAATATTCTCCGTAGTCTCCCCGCAGTCCGGTCTCCCGCACGACCTGTTTCTTGACGGCCACAAACCCGCTGGTATAGTCGCTGACCTCAGAACCCAGCCAGGTCCGGATAAAGCGGTTGAGGATACGGCTCAAGAGATAGGCCAGGACAGTGTCTTTGCTTCCCGTAATGATCTCGACTCCCCCGCCCGCAACAAAGCGGCTGCCAAAGACCATATCATAGCCTTCGCGGATTTTCTTGAGAAACGTCCCGAGCAGCGAGGGCGGCATGGAGAGGTCGCAGTCCATCCAGGCGACGACATCGGCCCCGGCCAGGTCGACTCCGGCTCGGAGGGCTGAGACCAGGCCCCGCTCGGATGTCCTCCGCAAAAGGCGGAGGCGGCCGTGCGTCCTGATCATCTCCTCGACCACCGCCCAGGTGCCGTCGGGAGAATCGTCGTCCACCACGATCACTTCGGCGCCGTCCCCGAGGGATTGAAAGGTCTGTTCAACCAAAGGGCTGATATTCTCTCTTTCGTTGTAAGTCGGGAGAATGACCGAAATCGATGGCCGCGTGGAGGCTGCTGTTTCCATTCTGCCGTTTTCGCCCTCAGGCATCAGGCTGGCGTTATTCAGGGAGGTTATTCATATCACATAACTTCTCCGGTTGGCAAATCCGCCTCGATTTCGAACTCTGCGACACGAGCACCGCTCTTGCCGGGGCCGTTTTCTTTCCCTCTAAAGGGGCGGCTCCTGGGGGAGCTCTGTCGTTTGGCCCTCCGGTCCTTGACCCGTACCTTCGAAGCCTTGAACGGGAGCGCGCTTATGCCAGGGGTCATTGCCTCCATCCAGACATTTGGGGACCGGATCGATCTTCGCCCGCGAGGTCCTGGCCGATCTTGTCCGCAAGGAGCTTCTGCGCCTCGAATGGGCGGAGCGAATCCTCTCCTGGCAGCACACTGGCTTCAAGGTCCACAGTTTTGTGCGGGCCCGTAAAAAGATCGAGGCCGAGAGGGTCGGCAAGTACATGATCCGCCCGCTCCTTTCCCTGGAACGCCTCCCCCTCGATGAAAAGGAAGGCAAGGTGATCTACCCTATCAAGAACTCCCTGCGGCTTCGGCTTATCGTAGACAACCCCGCGCTCTTCAGCCGTCCTTGACACTGTCAGTCGTCTTAATCTATGCTTCCTCACGATGGTTAGATGGGATAATAGAGGCGAAATTGAAAAGGAGGAAAAACATGCGCAAGTCAGGATTTTTAGCGGTCTTGGCCGTCGTCTTGATTGTTTTCGGATCGGCTTGCAAAAAATCTGAGAAAGCACAGCCGGCTGAGATTCCTCAGGCCCCGGTCCCAGAGGCAGTTCAAGAAACGGCTCAAGCGGCGGCGAGTCCGCTTCTTTTCACCCTCGATGGAAGCCTTAAAGACTGGGCGGGCATCGAGCCCCTATGGAATGAGGGAGGAGCCGCAGGACGGGGCGCCATTGAGTCCAATATCGATATCAAACAGGTTTATTTCAAGAACGATGCTCAGTATCTCTATGTCTTTATGCAGATTGCACCGACCATAGAGGAGCGGTTCAAGATCTCCGCCACAGGCGATATCCTCGCCAATCTGTATATTGATACCGATAATAATCCGACTTCAGGCTCGGGCGCGGTGGGTCTCTTTGAATCGGAAAAATATAAAGGATACGAGATGAGGATTTACCTGCCTGTCGGGATCATGAGCAATCCTGACAAAAAAATTCCGTATATCGCCTATGAAGTTCGCCCTCTCGAGGGTGGTAATTTTAGCGCCAACGCCATAGTCAGGTGGGAATCCTATTCCGAGGGCTCTCTGATCGCCCACGGCCCGGAGGGGGTTGAATTCGCGTTGCCGCTTGAGACACTGGGCCTGAGTGTGCCGACAACTGTGCGAGTGTTGTTGGCCGAACGTTCTCATTGGGATGAAGAACAAGGTCACACGGTAGGGCAGTTGACCCTGGAAGCTGCAAAATAGGTCTTTTGCATAAAGAGGTGAAGTAGGACTAGGCGGCGCGACGAATCAGTCTTCCGCAGGCCAGTTGTCTTCAGTCCGCTAAGCTGATAATATCGTCCAGGTCATGATTCATCTTCTCGCAACCATCATTTCCGCTCTCTGTCTTGGCGGAAACTCGCAGCCATTGAACGTGCTGGTCTTTTCCAAAACCGCCGGTTTCCGAGAGGAGTTGGGAGTGGAGGATCCGAATCTGATGAAACGAACATTTCCCGCGATCATAATGATCCTGGCTTTGTGCGGACTGCGCCTGGCGGCCCAGTCGACGCATCCGGACCCGAAAACTTTAGCTATAGGAGCAAAAGCGCCGGATTTCCGTTTGACGGGCACGGACGACAGAACCTGGAGCCTCCAGGATTTCGACCGGTACAGGCTGGTTGCCGTTGTCTTCAGCTGCAACCATTGCCCGACCGCCCAGGCTTATGAAGACCGGCTGATCCGCGTCTGTCTCGATTATCAGGCCAAGGGCGTCGGCATGGTCATGATTTCACCCAACAGCCCGAAGGCGCTCAACCTGGCCGAAATGGGATACACCGATGTGGGGGATACGCTGGAGGACATGAAAATCCGGGCCAAGGATAAACAGTTTCCTTTTCCCTATCTCTACGACGGAGACGATCAGAAGGCTTCTATGGCTTATGGCCCCGTGGCTACCCCCCACGTCTTTATCTTTGATGAAAAGCGCCTGCTCCAATACACGGGACGCGTGGACGAGAAAGAAAAGCCCGGCAGCGGAAAGGCCGAAGACCTGAGGAACGCCCTCGACGCCCTTCTCGCCGGTAAAAAGCCCTCACCCGCCACGACAAAAGTGTTCGGCTGCTCCATCAAATGGGCCTGGAAGGATGAATACACGAAACAGCTTTACAAGGAGTGGGCAGAGCTGCCCGTGAATCTGGAGCCGATTGACCTGGCGGCCGTAAAGCAGACCTTGGCGAACTCCTCGGGAAAACTCCGTCTGATCAACGTCTGGGCGACGTGGTGCGCGCCCTGCACCGCAGAATTCCCCGAGCTGGTCAAAACCGACCGCATGTACCGTGACCGGGACTTTGAATTCGTCTCCATCAGCGCCGATAAGGCCGATAAACGCGACCGGGCTCTCGAGTTTCTCAAGAAAAACCAGGCTTCCAACAAGAATTACATCTACACGGGGGCAAGCATCTACCCGCTCATCGAAACGACGGACCCTGCCTGGCAGGGAGCCTTACCCTATACCCTGCTCGTCGAACCCGGGGGAAAGATCGTCTATCGCTGTCAGGGCATGGTCGACCCGCTGGCCCTAAGGAAGTTCATCGTCGAACATCCGATGATCGGGCGATATTATTGATGACAGCGGTCGCGTAAGGGCCTTTTCTAGAAATTCTCCAGGAGCTCCAGGATCAAGCCGAGCTTGGCCCGGCCGTCGATGTAGGCGTAGTGTCCGCCTTCATAGTCGCCCTTCTGAAGGAGCGGCATCCCTTTCTTTGCTAGGAGCGCGGACTTGTCGTCCATCCCCTTTATCTCGAAGGCGATGTGATGGACACCCTCGCCTTTGGTGTCGAGGAACTCCCGCCAGGTGCTGGGATTTCGGTCCGGCTCGATGAGCTCGAGGGTGATATTTTTAAGCTCGATGAAGGCGAGTTTGGCACGAGCCGACGACGGCTTTCCCTTAAACTGGGTGTGGGCTTTGTCCTCCGTATCCGTCCAGGACCATTTCGGAGCGGCGACTCCCAGAAGGTCAGAGTAGGCCGCCGACGCCTTCTCGATGTCCTTGACCACAACCCCAATTTGAACGATGGTCCCCCGGCCAAATAACTCGGGCTGATCCTTTGAGACTCGGCCTGCAGGGCTGCTGCCAAACGAAAGCGCAGAAACTAAAAACAGGACAAGCACGGTTCTTTTCATAATTATCGTTCCCTCTTTTTAACTCCTCATGGCCCTGCGGACCACCCCCGAACCATGAAAATCCCCCTCCTCCCCACCTCCGCCCACCAAGGGAGGAGGGTGTGTGAATTGGCCGTCTGATTCCTCCCCCCTTGGAGGCTGTGTCGCAATGACAAATCGCAATTGCGACACACTCTCTTGGGCGGGGGAGGATAGAGGAGAGGGGGATTTTCTAGGCAATCTTGCCCAAGTATATAAATTCATGAACTCACGGTTTTCTGGCTGTGGCCAGCCAGTGCGGCATCGGCGGCGGCAAAGGACGGCAATTGAAGTCGGTGAAGCCGGCCTCCACTAGCCACGCCTTGAGCTCGTCCTCTGAAAACACCCACCCGTGCGGGGTCGTCAGCGCCATGTTTAGGGCGAAGAGCGCCGAGAACTTCGGCCTGGTGTGGCTGGGATCAGTCATCATGTCGAGCACGGCGACGGAACCTCCTGGGAGGAGTGCCCCGTAAGCGCGCCGGAGAAGATCCCGGATCGCGGCTGGGTCTTCCTGGTGCAGCACGCCGAAGAAAATGACCGCGTTCTGGTCAGCTGGAAAAGTAAACGTGTGATAATCGCCGGCCAGCGTCCGCACCCGGTCCGCGACGCCGGCCTGAGAGATGATCTCTCCGGCGATGCGCACAACCTCGGGGAGGTCGAGCACAGTGCATCTAATTTGGGGAAAGGCGCGGGCGATGAGGATCGAGTACGTCCCCGGTCCGCCGCCGACGTCAAGGACAGCCTTGCGGCCGGATAGATCGAGCAGGGGGACAACGGCCTGGCCTATGCCCATAGCGCGGCCGTGCATGGCCAGGACGAAAGTGCGCGTGCGCTCCGGGTCTTCCCCCAGATGGAGTTCGGGCCGTTCGACCGGCCGGCCCGTCTTGACCAACTCTTTGAGCTTTCCCCAGGGGCCGTAGACATCGCGGTTGTAGCGGATGGCGCCGCTCAGGTCAGCTGGTAAGCCGGGCACGAGAAAGGCGGCGGCCTCGGGACTGTTCCGGTAGCGGTCCCTCTCCTTGATAAGAAGCTCCAAGGCGACGCAGGCGTCGAGGAGGAGGCGGGAGCCGCGCGTGTCGAGCCCGCAGGATTTGGCTATGGTTTGGGCATCGGCTTCCCCGAGCTCCGCCAACTTCCCGAAAACGCCGAGGTCCGAGGCGGCGAAAAGGACGCTCGAGTCGTAGAAGGCGCTGGCCATCTCGACGAGGCGCGCCGGGTTCACCGGGAGCTCCGCTTCCAGTAGAAGTAGGCCGGAAGGCCCAGGAAGATGATCAGCAGGCCGAAAAGGGACTCCTTAGGCTTCTGGATCAGGCTGTTGAACGAGATAAAAAGAGAGGCCAGGATGAAGACTGCCGGTGTCACCGGGTATCCCCACGTCTTGTAGGGTCTGGGCATGTCCGGGCGCTTCTTCCGGAGGACAAAGACCGCCGCCACGGTCAGGCCGAAGAAAAGCCACTGGCCGAAGATGACGTAAGTAAAGAGGGATTGGAAAGTCTCGAGCAGGAGAGTCAAGATGAGGCTCCAGAGGCCGAGGGCGATGATTGAAAAATGAGGTGTCAGGAACCGGGGATGGGCATCGGCGATCCTCTTGAAGAAGAGCCCGTCCCTGGCCATAGCGAAATAAACCCGCGGCGAGCAGAGGAAGTTCTGGTTGGCGGCCCCGGCGATGGAAAAGAGGATGATGAACGAGATGATCGAGGCGCCCAGCGGGCCGACGACGACGTTCATGACGTCGCTGGCGATCCGGGGGGATTCGGCGATCTTGCTCGCAGGAAAGACATAGAGGTAGGCCATGTTGGCGACGGCGTAGATGATGACGACGGCCATGGTGCCGATGAGAAGGCCCATCGGGAGGTTCCGCTCCGGACGCTTGACTTCACCGGCGCTGTAGGTCGCTCCCTCCCATCCCTTGTAGGCCCAGAGGGAAGCGACGAGGGCGACTCCGAACGCCCCGAACATGCTCGCGGACAGGCCCGAGGGGAGCGGTCGGATCCAATTGGACGCCCTGGCGTCCTTGGTGAAGATGAAAACGATGATGCAGACGGCGGCCAGGGCGACGAACTTGATGACGGTCAGGAGGTTCTGGAGGTTGGCCCCCCAGCGTACCCCGACGGAGTTGACGACGACGAGAAAGAGGATGAACGCCGCCGCCACGATCTTCTGGCCGAAGGGAGATATCTTGACGAAGTAGGGAAGGTAGTTGGAGGCGAAAGCGACGGTCAGGGTGGCGATGGCCCCGGAATCGATGACCAAGAAGAGCGTCCAGCCGAAGAGGAAGGCCGGGAGCGGCCCGTATGATTCGCGGAGGAAGTTGTAGGACCCCCCGGCCTGAGGCATGGCCGCGCTCATTTCGGCGAAGGAGAGGGCGCCGAAATAGCTCAGCAGGCCGCCGACGACCCAGACGGCAAGGATGAGAAGCGGGGCCTGGACGCTGCGGGCGATGTCCGCCGGGACGAGGAAGATCCCCGAGCCGATGACGCCGCCGACCACGATCGCGACCATATCCCAGAGCCCGAGGACTCGAGGCAGCGCGATCCTGGACTTAGCGGAGACGGAGCCAGAAGGCCGGGTGCCATTCATGGGTGGACTCTTCGATGCGATGTCAGGCCCTGAGCAACCATCCGAGACTAAATATCCGGAACGGAGAAAATAATCAAGCGCTTTTTTATTGTTTCGCGCAGTTGATAGGCCTAATATAGGGCGATGACGCCGGACAGGGTTCCCTTTGGTTACCGCGAGGTCTCGCCCGAAGAGAAGAAGAGACTCGTCCGCGAGCAGTTCGACCCCATCGCCGGGACCTACGACCTGGCCGATGCCGTCCTGAGCGCGGGCCTGGACGAGCGCTGGCGGAAAAAGGGGATAAGCCTCCTGGGGCTTAATAAAGGGGACCGGGTGATAGACCTCTGCGGCGGGACGGGCGATTTCGCTCTCCTGGCCGCGGGCCGAACAGGCGATCACAGCCTCGTGGTCATCTATGACTTCAACCGGAGGATGATGGAAGCCGGCCGCCGGAAGATCAGGAGATCTCCCCGAGGACACAATATCCTCTGCGTCCAGGGAGACGCGGAGTCTATTTCCTTCGCCGATGAAAGCTTTGAAGCGGTCACCCTCGGCTTCGGCCTGCGCAATTTCGTCCAGCCCGAGCTCGGGTTGAAGGAGATCTATCGGGTTCTCAAACCCGGCGGCAGGCTCCTGGTGCTGGAGTTTTCCCTCCCGGTGCGGCGCGCGCTGAGCTCACTCTATCATTTCTATTCATTCCGGGTTATGCCACTCCTCGCCCGGATCGTCTCCGGGACGGCCGGCCCATACCGCTACCTGGCGGAGTCCATCCGTGTTTTTCCGCCTCCCGAGGTAGTGGCGAAGCTCATCTCTCGAGCCGGTTTTCAGGAAGTGCGCCATAAAAAACTTGCGCAGGGATTGGCGACGCTCTATACGGCCAGGAAGCAAAAGCGGGAGTCTTAAGCGAGGAGAATGAAAATGGTCAAAGCCGCCGATGATATTTTGAAAACGGCCTCGCAGTGCCGGCACTATGCGATGTGCAAGATCGATTACCTGGGGACCGGCCTCTGCCCTCCGGGGAAGAGGTATCACTACGTCAGTTACTATCCGCAGGGACGAATGGACCTCTATGCGGCCCTGGCTGACAACCTCATCCCCATCACCGAAGGGCTAGTCCACATCGCCGAGACCTGCACGCTGTGCGGCGTCTGCGACCTGCAGTGCCAC
>CAZYWP010000083.1:0-13914 GCA_964651495.1 uncultured Eubacteriales bacterium
GCTCAGGCTTCGACGGACTTCCTCATCCAACACCCTCGCCTCTTCCCCCGGGGTTCCCTTTCCGTTACGGGGGCTTTCGGACGGCTTCCCGCGACCATTATAAATATCAAATGTTTAGAAATGCCTCCGAGCCCCATACTTAATGCCCTTCTATCGGGCAGGAGACTTGAAAAAAAACGCGGAGCAAATATGATAGGAGCATCTCCGTCCGGAGAAATCCATGGTTCAAGAAAAATCGGGAGTAAAACAGAAACCCCTCCAGGTCCTGGCGGCGATCCTTTGCCGGGACGGCCGACTGCTGATCGCCAGGAGAAAGAAGGGCGACCGGTTTGAAGGCCTCTGGGAATTCCCGGGCGGTAAGCTCGAGCCCGAGGAAAAGCCGGAGGAATGCCTGGCCCGAGAGATGAAAGAAGAATTCGGGGTGGAGGCCCTCGTCGGAGACTTTCTGGGTTCAATCCGCCATGTCTCGGCCTCGCTGTCGATCGAGCTCTCGGCCTATGCTGTAGTCCATGTCTCGGGCGCCTTCCATCTCTATGACCACGATGAGATCCGCTGGGTCACCCCCGAAGAATGCAGGGACTATGCGCTGACCGAGCCGGACCGGATTCTCCTTGATAAACTCACTTCCGCCGGGGCTCTCCAGGAGAATTTGTGAAAGAGCCGATCGTCGTCCTGAAGAAAAATAAAGACAAGGCCGTCCGCAATCGTCACCATTGGATTTTTTCCGGCGCGGTCCAGATTCTCCCCGACTTCGAAGACGGGGACATTCTTGGAGTGCAGAGCTTCGAGGGCGACTTCCTTGGATATGCCTATTTCAACCGGCGCAGCTCCATCATCGGCCGGATGCTGACGTTCGACCGGACCCCGCCCCTCCAGGCCGTCGAGGGCAGCATGGACAGTGCCCTGGCCTTGCGGAAAAAGTTAGTCGAACCGGAGACAAACGCCTATCGGCTGGTCAACGCGGAAGGGGACGGGCTTCCCGGACTGATCGTCGACCGGTATGATGATGTCCTGGTCATTCAGGTCGCGACTGTCGGGATGGAGAAGCTCAAGTCGTTTATCGTCGGCCTTCTGGTTGAAAAACTCGCTCCCCGTACCGTCTACGAAAAGTCCATCCTCCCGGCCAGACACGAGGACGGACTCCCGGATAGCGAAGGCCTCCTCTACGGAGCGCAGGTGGATACGGTGGAGATCCGGGAAGGCGGGCTGCGTTTTATGGTCGATATCGTCGGCTCGCAAAAAACGGGCTTTTTCCTCGACCTCCGCCCGATGCGCAGGCTCGTCCGGTCCCTGGCGGAGGGCCGCCGCGTTCTAAACTGCTTCTGCTACACCGGCGCATTCTCGGTGGCGGCGCTGGCCGCCGGCGCGGCCTCGGTCGACTCCGTGGACTCGTCCGAGCGGGCCGTCGCTCTGGCTCGGCGCAATGCAGCTCTGAACGGATTTCAGCCCGGGGACCACTCCTTTTATGTCGCGGACGTTTTTGATTTCCTCCGCCGGGACCTCGAGCCCTACGATTTCATCATCCTCGACCCCCCGGCCTTCGCCAAGAGAAAAACCGAGGTCGTCCGGGCCTGCCGGGGGTACAAAGACATCAACCGGCTGGCCCTGCAGAAAATCCGGCCGCGGGGGCTGCTCCTGACATTCTCCTGCTCGCATTTCGTCACCGAACCGCTCTTCCAGCAGGTTATCTTCCAGGCGGCCGGAGAAGCGGGGAGGGGAGTCCGGGTTCTGCAGCGACATCATCTGGCCTACGACCATCCGATCAATATCTATCATCCCGAGAGCGAGTACCTGAAGAGCCTGCTTCTCTATGTGGATTGAATGTATAATGACTGAAATCAACTCCACCTTAGGAGGGAAGAATGGACCTGTCCGATGAGCTCAGAAAGACCTTCCATCAAACCGTTATCATCTGCGGAGCCATGGCGGCCAGCCTGCTCGTCTATGCCGTGGTTCTCGAAGTCATCCGGGCCACGCTCAAGCCGTTCCGGGGCTTTTTGCCGATCTCCAACAGCCAGGCGATCCGGTATTTATTTTACGGCGCCGCCGTCGCAGTCATCATCCTGATCCGCCTGCTCAGCCGGGTCCTGCTGAGGAGCGGTCCTCAGGAGGGGCCGTCCGCGTTTGCCAATAAGCTTGCGCGCGCCACGATCCTGACCGCGGCCCTGAGCGAGATCCCGGTTGTCCTGGGATTTGTGTTTTTTATCCTGACGGGCTCCTCCAGAGATTTCTATTATCTTTTCATTGTCTCTCTTATACTCGAATTCATGTATTTTCCCCGGATCCGGGTCTGGGAAGACCTAGTTGCGAACCGGTTCCCCTCTTCCCGCGCGGAAGGAGGGAAAAATGGCTGAACTGGGCCGGCTCCGGGCCGCCGCTATTCTGGTTGTCTTTTCCGCGGGGTTCGTCTGTGCCGCCCAGGAGACACCCTCCCCGCCGCGGACGAGTCCTATTCGTTACGAGATGCGGGTAGAGCTTGACCACGACGCTAAAATGCTGCGCGGCGAGGAAGAGATCGTCTGGCGCAACGAGACCCAGGACGAAGTCCCCGATATGTGGCTCCACCTCTACTGGAATGCGTTCAAGAATGAAAAGAGCGCCGTGTTCGAAGAATCGAGCTCCGAGGCTGCGCCCGGCATCAAGGTGGAAAAGGGCGGCTGGGGATGGATCGACATCACCCGCATCGCCCTTGCCGACGGGACGGACCTCAACCCGACGCTCGAGTTCCTGACCCCTGATGAGCCGGACCATCCCGAAGATCAGACCGTCGCCCGAATCCGCTTTCCGGCCGCCCTCAAGCCGGGCGAGGAAATCCGCCTGAGGCTTGCCTTCGAGGCGAAAATCCCCCGCGGCATCCTGCGCACCGGCTATTACCAGGACAACTACTTCATCGCCCAATGGTTTCCCAAACCCGGCGTGTATGAAGAGGGAAGAGGCTGGAACTGCCACCAATACCACTTGAGCTCCGAGTTCTTTGCCGATTTCGCCGACTTCCTCGTCCATATCACCGTCCCTTCGCCCTTTGTCATCGGCGCCTCGGGAAGTCAGATAAGCTCGGTCTCCGCCGCGGATGGAAAGACGGTCACCTATACCTTCGCCCAGGAGAGAATCCACGACTTCGCCTGGACAGCCGACCCGGACTTTATCAAGGTGGAGCGCGATTTTCTGGCAGACCGCGAGGTGACAAACGCAGAATATACGGAAATCGCCGGCCTGCTCCATCTTCCGGTTGAGGAAGTGGTGCTTCCCGACGTGAAAATGATCCTGCTCATCGCTCCCGAGCACCGGGCGCAGGTCGAACGCCACTTCAAAGCCCTGCGCACGGCGATCAAATACTACGGTCTCTGGTACGGCCCCTATCCTTACCGGACCGTCACCATGGTCGATCCGCCCTTTCGCACGGATAGCGGTGGAATGGAGTACCCCACGCTTTTTACCGCCGGGACCGGTGTCATGAGGGACGATAAGGTGCTTTCTCCGGAGGGCGTGATCATCCATGAGTTCGGCCACGGCTACTGGTACGGACTGGCGGCCAACAACGAATTCGAGGAAGCCTGGCTCGACGAGGGCATCAATTCCTATTCCACCGGCAAGGTTCTGGCCAAGGGCTACGGCCGGGGCATGTTCTCGGCGTCGCTGTTCGGGTTTCCCCTGTCCAGGATCTTCAAGTTCCCGGTCTATTATGACTATGAGCTGGACCGCGCCGGCGCCATCATGACCACCAAGCTTGACCCGGTCACAACGCACTCCTGGAAATTCGCCAACCGGATGAGCTACGCGCTCAACGTCTATCAACGGGCCTCCATTTGCCTGCACACCCTGGAGCGCCTGCTGGGGGAGGAGCGGATGCTCCGGGTCATGAGGACGTTCCAGTCGCGCTTCCGCTTTGAGCATCCCCGGACCCGGGATTTCATCACCGTGGTCAACGAAGTCAGCGGCCAGAATATGACCTGGTTCTTCGAGGAATTTTTCTTTTCCACGCTCAATTTCGACTACGGCGTCGGATCGCTGCGCAGTGTACAAAAAAAAGAGGATCATTTAGGCGTCTATGATAAAGACGGGAAGAAAAAGGAGGTCACCCCTGAGGAAGCGACGAGATGGGAAAAAGAGCGGGCCAAGGCCGATAAGGAACGCAAAGACCAAAAAACCTACCTCACCACGGTCATGCTCAGGCGATTCGGCGAAGCGCGCCTGCGGGGCGGAGCCCGGGTCAAGCTGCGGGTCCTTTTTGAAGACGGGTCGGAGGAAGTCCGGTTCTGGGACGGCCGGGAGCGCTGGAAATCCTTCCCCTTCGAAAAACCCAGCCGGGCCCGGCTCGCCGAGATCGACCCGGAGCTCATCTGGCTCATCGACTCCAACCTGGCCAACAACAGCCTCAAGGACGGGCCGGAGCGCGGCGGCGCCCTCAGGCTCACGGCCAAGCTTCTTTTCTGGATCCAAAACGGCCTTCACTTTCTCAGCGCCTTGAGTTAGGAGACGAACCATGGGGATCATCGCCACATTCGGCCACAGTTTCAGGTTAACACGCAAGAAGGCCAGGATGCTCCTCTATTTATGGCTGGTCAATTTTTTCTTTGCCCTGCTCATTATCGCACCGTTCTACTTCCTACTGCAGAAGGATTTTTCCCGCTCGGTTATGGGCGAGAAGATGTTCCAGGGCATGGATATGCTCTGGATCGGAGACCTAATTTATAAATATCAGAACATCAGCTCGCTCCTGGCCGGCTGGCTGCTCGTGCCGTTCAGCCTGTTTGTGGTCCTGCAGATATTCCTTAACGGAGCGGTCCTCGGCCGGATCGCCTCCGGAGAAGACCGGGTGAACCTAGCCGGTTTTCTCTCCGACGGCGCTAAATATTTCGGCCGGTTTTTCCGGGTCTTCCTTCTTTCCCTGGCCGGCTATCTCCTCGTCTTTGGACTCTTCGGACGGCTCCTCTCCATCCCCTTCAAGTTGTGGACACAGAGTGCCGCCACCCAGTGGACATCGTTTTTTTCCTCGAGCGTCCGGCTGCTTTTTTTCCTTCTCTTGTTCTCCATCGTCAAGATGTTCTTCGATTACGTCAAAGTCCGCCTTGTCACCGAGGACAGCAGGAAAGCCCTGCGTGCTTTCCTTTTGAATTTCCCGTTCCTGGGAAAGAGGTTTTTCAGAGCCTGGGCGCTCTTCCTGTTGGTGGGGTTCGTGTTCCTCGCCTTCTCGTTGCTTTATCTCGTCGTCGTCAGATGGATTCCCGGCTCCGGCGCCGGCCCACTCCTCATCCTTTTTCTTTGGCAGCAAGCCTACATGGTCGCCCGGCTGGGGACGGCCATCCTGTTCTTCGCTACGGAATATCAATTCTTCCGGACGCAGCAGCCCGCTCTGCCCTAAAGCAACCCTTTGCCCTGGATTTTCGTCTTTCCTAGTGAAACCTAAGAATGGAGGTAACTATGCCACAAAAAGTCCTGCTGATCCTGGTCCTGGTCCTGGTCGCTTTTTTCGCCCTTCTGTTTTTGTCGCCCGGGCTCTTAGCCGACAACCAGGAAGAGTTTTATAAAGTTCTTCCCCTGAAGGCCACGGGAACCTTCAGCCTCGATAACGTCAACGGCGGAGTGACCATCACCACCTGGAAAGAGGACAAGGTCGAAATCAAGGCTCTGAAGAAGACCCGGAAGTCCGCGGAGAACCTGCAGAAAGTGAAGATCGAAATCGTCGAAGCGCCCGATTCTATCGCCGTCAAGACCATTTACCCCAAGCGCGAAAACACGGGAGTGAGTGTGGACTATGACATCAGAGTCCCGGAAAACGTTCATCTGGACGCGGTTGAAACCGTTAACGGGGGAATCAATATCTCGGGCCCCTTTGGACGGGTCTCTGCCTCCACGGTCAACGGCCTGGTGCGGGTCGAGAACGCCTCGGGAGATCTGCGGCTGACCACAACCAACGGGAATATCAACGCCATCAATATTGTAGGGAAGATTATTGCAGAGACAACCAACGGAAGCATAGAACTCAGGACCAGCGCTCTGGAGAATGAACTGAGCGCCGAGACCGTCAACGGCAGCATTACCCTGGCGATGAGCCCCGCCCAGGAGATCAACGCCGAACTCGACGCCCAGACAGTCAACGGCTCCATCAGCCTCGACTTCCCGATCACTCTTCAGGGGCTGCAGAAGTCAAAGCACCACCTCAAGGGCCGGATCGGGCAGGGAGGCCCCCTTATCGTTCTCGAGACAGTCAACGGCTCCATCCACCTGAAGAAATAAAAAGCCACATTATTCGTCGGGGCTCTTAGCCGACTTCTTTCCAGGCCCGCCGGTTTTTTGCCCTGATTTCTCAAGTGAGATGGGGAGGTCTCGGCTTCTGTCTGGATTTTTCTCTCCAGCTCTTCAGTAGGAAAAGGGGAAGTCAACTCGAGTTGAACTCGTGCCGTGTTAGATTGTGAGCGAGGTTTCTTGGACTGCTCCCAAATAGACAATCCGGTTGAAAGTGGTTAGACTAGCGAAGTCTGAATCGAATAAAGGCACGGCGCATGAGAATCCAGTTCCTGGGAGCAGCACGGCAGGTCACGGGTTCGTGCTACTATGTGGAAGCCGGCGGCCGCCGTCTGCTCGTTGATTACGGCCTTTTCCAGGAGCGGGCATATCTCGAACGGAACTGGCTGCCTTTCCCCGTTCCCCCGGACTCCCTCGACTATGTCCTGCTCACGCACGTCCATTTGGACCACTCCGGCCTTCTTCCTAAGCTCGTCCGAGAAGGTTTTACTGGCGAAATCCTGACGACGGCGGCGAGCGCGGACCTCCTTCCCCTTGTTCTCCTGGACTCGGCTCGGGTACAGGAAGAAGACGCTGCCTATAAGAAGAAACGCCATCAGAAGGAGGGCAGGCGGGGACCCTACCCGGAGATCCCGCTTTATACTGAAGCCGAGGCTAGCCGGGTCTCGGACTTTCTCGAACCCGTTGCCTACCAAAAAGGGACGATGCTCCAGGGGAACATCGCGGTCTGCTTTCATGAGGCGGGCCATATCCTCGGATCGGCCATGATCGAGCTCAGCGTCAGGGAAAACGGAAGAACACTGAGCATCTTGTTCAGCGGTGACATCGGCCAGCGGAATAAGCCCCTCGTCCGCGACCCCGCGGTCTTCGAGCAGGCCGACGCGGTCATCATGGAATCCACATACGGAGAAGGCAATCACCAGGATCCGGCGGACATTGAAACGATGCTGACCGGGTTCATCAGCGAGGCGGCCAGGGCCGGCGGAAACGTGGTCATTCCGGTATTTGCCGTCGAGCGGGCGCAGGAATTGCTCTTCCATCTCAGCCGGCTCGTCCGGAAAAGATGCATCCCCCGGCTTCCTGTCTTCCTGGACAGCCCGCTGGCCACCGCTGTCACCGAGGTCTTTCTCCGGCACCCGGAATGTCTGGATAAGGAAACCCTGGACCTCTTTCGTTCGGGCCAGTCCCCCTTCCAGTTTACCGGACTGAGGATCGTTCGGACCGCGGACGAATCCAAGGCCATCAACTCGTTGCGTCAGCCCGCGATCATTATGGCCGGCTCGGGGATGTGCACCGGAGGACGGATCAAACACCATCTCCGGCACAACATCTCCCGGCCTGAATCCACGATCCTTTTTGTCGGCTACCAGGCCGCGGGCACGCTTGGCCGACAAATCCAGGAAGGCCGGCCCGAGGTCCGCATTTTCGGAGAGCTTCACCCCCTCCGGGCCAGGATCAGGGAGATCAAGGCCTTCTCCGGCCATGCCGACCGGGACGGCCTGCTCGCCTGGATCGGGCATTTCCGCCAGCCGTATCCCCTGGTTTTCCTGACCCACGGCGAAAAGGGAGCTGCGGATTCGCTGGCCGAAACCCTCGGGAAAAATGGGGAGTTCAACGTTTCCGTCCCGGAATTCCAAGACATCTGGCAGACGGAAAATGAGATTCCTTCTTGACATCGGACGAGTTTTCATTGGAACATCGAGAGCTGATGAGCATGCGGACAATAAAGTCTGATCGTCGCCTTCTTCCGGCCGGCGCCGGCCGGGGAACAGCCTGCCTAATCCTGCTCTGTCTTTTCACAGTTTGCCGCCAGGGCGGCGTCTCTACCCACTCCGTCAGAAGGGAAAGAATCGCCATCGTCAAGGTCAAAAGGGGTCCCTTTGTCGAGACAATCTCGGTAGCCGGAAAGATCCTCCCGGTCAACATCGTCTATCTGGACACCCTCGAGGGCGGCCGGGTGGAGAAGATTTTTACCGAAGCGGGGTCCATGGTCAAACAGGGCGATAAGATCCTGCAGCTCACCAATACCAACCTCCTCCTCGATATCATGAGGAGGGAATCCGATCTTTCCCAGCAGACCAACAACCTCAGGAACACCCGCCTGGCCATGGACCAGTTTAGGCTCCAGCTCAACCAACAGCTGAGCGAGATCGAGAACCGTCTCCAACAGCAAAGGCGGGTCTACGAGCGGTACAAGGAGCTGGAAAAGGAAAACCTGATCTCCAGGCACGAATATGAGCTGGCCAAGGACCAGTATGAATATCTGGCCAAACAGAAGGAGCTGACCGTCGAGACCCAGAA
Source organism: uncultured Eubacteriales bacterium (assembly GCA_964651495.1). Classification (GTDB taxonomy): domain Bacteria; phylum Acidobacteriota; class Aminicenantia; order Aminicenantales; family UBA8522; genus CAZNVB01. The sequence goes on from CAZYWP010000083.1 coordinate 8,548, forward strand.
GAGCGAGCTGAGGCTGCGTCAGGCTCAGGTCGAGGCCATGGAAGAGTCCCTCCAGCGCGCCCAGGTGGACCTCGATTTCGTCCGCCTGAAATTGGAAAACCTCACCCTCATCGCCCCCGTCTCCGGCCAGTTGACCTCGCTCGATGTCGTGATCGGAGAGTCCAAATCACCGGGCGAGCGGCTGGGTCAGATCGACCAGTGGGACGGGTTCAAGGTGCGGGCCGGCATCGACGAGCGCTTTATCGCTCTGGTCAAGCCCAAAGACGCCGGGGCCTTCGATATCGGCGGCCAAACCTACAATGTGGACGTCAAGAAAATATACCCCGAGGTCAGGGACGGCAAATTCGAGGTGGACCTCGAATTTGTCGGGGAGTCCCCACCCGGCCTCAAGCGCGGTCAGACTCTGCACATTCGGCTCGTCCTAGCCGACTCCGCCGACTCTCTTCTCCTGGCACGGGGAGACCACTTCAGGTCGACGGGCGGCCGCTGGGTTTATGTCCTGGATGAAACGGGAAAGTCGGCCGCCAAAACGCGGATCCGTCTCGGCCGTCAAAACTCCCAGGTCCTCGAAGTGCTGGAAGGTGTCAAGGAGGGGGACGGCGTGATCATCTCGTCCTACGAGAGTTTTAAAAATTGCGATCGGCTGATCCTGAAATAGCGCCTTCCCGCCGCAGGCGGCTGTCCAGCCGAGCCAAATATTCCGTGCCGAGAAAAATCAAGCTGGCTAAAGCCTCAGGAGGTCTGTCATGTCTCCAAAACGTGTCGCGCTGATCATCGCCTGGAGCCTGCTTCTGGCCGCGCCGGCCGGGGCCCAGAAGGCGGCAAAATCTCTCTCCCTCCAAGACTGCATCGCCATCGCCATGCGGAACAACCTGGGCATTCAGGCCGCCGTTTTGAGTCCTGAACTGGCCCAGACCAGCCTTGCCTGGGCCAGGGAAAAATTCCTGCCTCGCCTCTCCTTCGGCCTGAGCCGCCAGAGCACGAGCTCCGCCTCATACTCCTGGATTGAGGCGGCGGAAAAGATGACAAGTCAGTACAACGATTTCTCCACTTCCATCTCCCAGGCCATTCCATCCGGGGGGGCTGTCTCTCTTTCGCTGAACACTTACAAGAGCGAATCCAACCGCAGCTTCCAGACCATCAATCCCCGCTACGGCAGCACGCTCACCCTCAGCCTCAGCCAGCCGCTTCTCCGGAATTTCGGAGCCAAAATGAGCCGCCGAGACATCATCGTCGCCCAGAACAACAAGGACATATCCGAGGGCCAGCTCACGTCCATCCTGCTGGACACCGTCTTCAGCGTCGAGCAGGCTTACTGGAACCTCATCTATGCCATCGAAACCCTCAAAGTCAAGCAGCAGTCGCTCTCTCTGGCCAGGGACCTTCTGGCCAAGAACAAGCGGGAAGCGGAGATCGGGATGATCGCTCCGATCGAGATTCTCAGCGCCGAAGCCGAGGTGGCCACGCGCGAAGCAGATATCCTTCAGGCGGAAATCGCCGTGGCCAACAGCGAAGACCTGCTCAAAACCGTCATTAACATAGAGGCGGAGGAAGGTGGCGTCAGTCTCCCAATCGTACCTTCGGATGAGCCGAGCCAGGAGGCCAGAGAGGTCAACCTGGCCAAAGCCCTCGAAATCGCCATCGCCAACCGACCCGACCTGGAAGTCACCAGGATCAGCCTAAAAAACAAGGAGCTGAACGTGACCTATGCCAGGAACCAGGTTCTTCCTGACCTGAATTTCTACGCCTCCTACTGGAGTCCGGGAATCTCGGGCACCCAGATCCTCTATCAGGACAACAACCCGCTGACGGGAATCGTGATCGGCACAGCCCCCGGCGGCGCCAGCGCCGCCCTCAGCGATGCGCTCGGGCTCAGGTACAACAACTGGTCGGTGGGTCTGCAACTCAGCATCCCTATCTCCAGCCTGACCTCCCGGGCCCAATACGATTATTACAGGACCTCCTTCGAGCAGTCTCTCGTGGACCTGGCGGCGCTCGAGCAGCGGATATTCCTCGAAGTCCGGACGTCGGTCCGCGCCGTCGACACCAATTATCGGAGGGTTCTTGCCTACCAGGCCGCCCGGGGTCTGGCCGAAAACAAGCTGGAGGCGGAGGAGAAGAAACTCAAGGTCGGCCTCACCACGAACTACGTCGTCCTGCAGTACCAGAGAGACCTGGCCGACGCCAAGACCGCCGAGCTGAAGGCGTTGATTGACTACAACCTGGCGCTGGCTTACCTTGACAGATCGCTGGGGACGGGGCTAAAAGCCAAGAATATTCAGTTCTCCGGGGCACGCCGGGACTCTAAACCCACCCAGCCCTGATCATTCAAAAGCTTCAATCTCGTAAATCGACCAATAAAACTGGTCGCTTCCCCTCTCTGGCACACGCAATCCGGATCAACCTCACTGGGCGGAGCGAAAATCGGGGCAAGAAGAACATCTACTAATTATGAAGAACATATTTTATAATGAAAAATCCGATAAAAGTAAATTCAAGAGGAGGTCTCATGCGCAGACACTATCGCCGGAGGTTGAGCTCCTGGCTCGCGGCAGTTCTTTTTCTGGGGATCCTGGGCCCCCGGGCCGGCGGACAAATCGCTGAAAAGATCGGCGCGTTGTACGAGAAGATGTCCTGGCGGGGGATCGGACCGGCACTAATGGGCGGACGCACCGTGGACATCGAGGCCGTGGAAAAATCTCCCTGGATCATTTACGCGGCTATCGGCCCGAGCGGTGTCTGGAAGTCGGAAAACAACGGGGTTTCCTGGACTCCGGTTTTCCATAAAGAGGCCACGGTCTCAGTCGGGGACATCGCCGTCGCCCAATCCCATCCGAATATCATCTGGGCCGGAACAGGAGAAGCGACCAGCCGCAACAGTGTGACCATCGGCGACGGAGTTTACAAGTCCAGCGACGGCGGTAAAACCTGGTCTAACATGGGCCTCCAGGAGACCCGCCACATCGCCCGCATCCTCATTAACCGGGGGGACCCCAACATCGTCTATGTCGCCGCCATGGGACACCTCTGGGGCCCGAACATGGAACGCGGAGTCTATAAAACGACCGACGGGGGCAGGAGCTGGAAAAAGATCTTGTATGTCGATGAGAATACCGGGATGGCCGACCTGGCCATGGACCCGTCCGACTCGCTTATCCTCTATGCGGCGGCCTATGACCACCGTCGCCTGCCCTACCATTACACCAGCGGCGGCCCGGGCAGCGGAATATTCAAGACGACGGACGGCGGCGAGACCTGGGTCCGCCTGACCAAGGACCTCCCGGAGGGCGTGCTGGGCCGGATCGGACTTGACGTCTCCCGCAGCGCTCCGGGAGTCGTCTATGCCCTCATCGAACACAAAGATGGAGGCATTTGGCGCTCGGAGGACAGAGGCGAGTCCTGGAAAAGGACGTGCGACTACACCACCTTCAAGCGCATCAACACCCGGCCCTTCTATTACAGCCAGATCCGGGTCGACCCGACCGATGATAAGGTTGTCTTTGTGCTCTCGACCGGGCTCTTTGTCTCTACCGACGGCGGGCAAAAATTCCGGGCCAGCGGCGCCGGCATCCATCCCGACCATCATGCTCTCTGGATCGACCCGGCCAACCCTCTTCATCTCGTCGAAGGAAACGACGGCGGGATCGACATCAGCTACGATATGGGCAAGACGTGGTTGCCGGTGCAAAACATCGACGCCGCCGAGGTCTATCAGGTCGGGTATGACATGCGCCGGCCTTACTTCGTCTATTGCGGCCTCCAGGACAACGGCAGCTGGGGAGGTCCGAGCGCCACGACCGACCCGGTCGGGATCGTCAACGACGACTGGGTGCCAATCGGAGGCGGCGACGGGTTTTTCGCTCAGCCCGACCCCAACGATGTCAACACCGTCTACAGCAACTGGCAGATGAACAACCTGTATCGCTACGACTGGAGGATCAACCGGAGCAAGATGATCCGGCCGGCGGGCCGCCTGGATGAGCCGCCGTACCGGTTCAATTGGAATTCTCCAATCCAGATCTCGCCTCATGATTCAAACACCGTTTATGCGGGCGGCAATTTTCTGTTCAAGACACTGGACCGGGGAACGACCTGGGAGATCATCAGCCCCGACCTGACGACGAACGACCCGCAAAAGCAGAAGGACTCCGGCGGTCCGATCACTCCTGACAACAGCGGCGCCGAAATTCACTGCACGATCACGACGATTGCCGAATCACCGGTCGTGAAGGGCATGATCTGGTGCGGGACAGACGACGGCAACCTGCAGCTCACTCGCGACGGCGGGAAAACCTGGGCCAACGTCGTGACCAACATCAAGGGATTGCCGAGGAGCACCTGGTGCTCGAGAGTCGAGGCCTCGCGCTTCGAGGCCGGGACCGCTTACGCCGCTTTTGACGGCCACCGGGCCGACGACTATGCGACTTACGTCCACAAGACCATCGACTTCGGCAAGACCTGGACATCCATCAAGAGCAACCTGCCCTTCGGCTGGGTTCACGTGGTCCGCGAAGACGTCAAGAATAAAAACCTTCTCTATGTGGGGACGGAATTCGGCATTTTCGCTTCCCTGGACGGCGGCACAACGTGGTTCAGCCTGAAAAACGACCTGCCGACGGTCGCCGTGCACGACATCGCCGTCCATCCCCGGGACAATGACCTGATCATCGGCACCCACGGCCGCGGGGTCTGGATCCTCGACGACATCTCCTTCCTTCAGGAGATGAGTCCGGAGGTTCTGGCCTCGGACGTTCATCTCTTCACTGTCCGGCCGGCGACGGAATTCTATCTGGCGACCCGCCGTGAATCCTTCTCCAAGCCCCCTTTTGCCGCCAGGAATCCGGTCTATGGGATGGCGGTGACGGTCTATCTCAAAGCCAAGCCGAAGGAGAGGCCGAAAGTCTCGCTCATCGGAAACGACAACGAGCCGATCTTCGAGCTTGAACTGGCCGCTAAGGAGGGGATCCAAAGAGACCACTGGAACCTTCAGGTTGCGCCGAAAACAAAGGACGGAAGAAGGATTCCCCCATCCGGGATCGGAGTGGTCGCCCTGCCGCTAGTCGCTCCGGGGGAATTCGCTCTGGAACTCACGGTGGACGGACAGAAATTCCGCACCGCGGCAGTGGTGCGGCCGGACCCGCGGCTCCAGATGACGGAGGTTGACAGAAAAGCCCAGAATCAGGCCCTGGCCGGGGTGCTGGCAATGGCCAAAAAGATGGGATTGTGTATTACTGCCGCAACAAACATCCGGCGCCAACTCGGCAGCCTCAACCAGGATCTCAAGAAAGACGGAAACCCGATCGAGGCCGTCGAAGCGGCGATCAAGACGTTCGAAGCGAAATTCCGGCCGCTTGAAGAAGACGTCGT
>CAZYWP010000084.1:0-7734 GCA_964651495.1 uncultured Eubacteriales bacterium
GCGGCGAGGACGCGCCCGGTGATCTTGAAATGCTTCTTGGCCGTGCGGTCCAGGATGGAAGCCCCGTGCTGCCTCACCAGGTTGACTGCGGCCTCCTCGACCAGGCCCGAGGCGCCTTTGGGCAGATCCAGGCCGACCTCCCGGGAAAGAAAGAAGAGCCGCTTCAAAAATTCCGCCCGGGCGAGGATGGATGCGCCGGCCACGGCCATGTCCTCCTCGGCCTTCGGTTTCTGGATGAGCTCAATCCTTTGGCCCTTTTTCATCAGGGCATTGAGGACATAGGCCTTGTCCCCGAACTGGTCGGTGATGACCAGGCGGCAGGGGACCTCTCCCAGGATGTTCTCGATCGCCCTGGAGTGCCCCCAGGCCAGAATTCGGTTGAGGTTGCGCAGGCTGGCGTAGAGCTCGTTATACCTCTCCGGTCCGATGGCCACGATCGAGTGCTTGTAGCTCTGTTTGATGATCTCGGCCATCTCCCGGACGCGGTTGTCGGACATCCGCTTGCTGTCCTTTACTCCCAGTTCCCGGAAGACCGGCTCCTGTTCGTCCGGGAGGTATACGCCGGCGACGACGAGCGGCCCGAAATAATCCCCCTTGCCCGATTCGTCGGTGCCGACGTGTCCCTTCTCGGGCGGAAAGAGGTCCGGCTGCTTCATCAATGCCGCCGCGAGTCTACCTGAGCAGGTTCCGGGATTTGGCCTCGCGGATGAGGTCCGGCCGGAACCTGGGATGAGCGATGTTGATCAACGCCCTTGTCCTTTCCTGCAGGTTCTTGCCGTAGAGATAGGCCACCCCGTACTCTGTCACAACATACCGGACGTCGCCGCGCGTGGTCACCACGCCGGCCCCCTTCTTGAGGAAGGGCACGATCCGGGTCATCTCGCCGTCCTTGGCCGTCGAGGGCAGGGCGATGATCGGCTTGCCTCCCTTGGAGTGGGCGGCGCCGCGGATGAAGTCCACCTGGCCGCCGAAACCGCTGTAGATGATGGTGCCGATCGAGTCCGAGCACACCTGGCCGGTGATGTCGACCTCGATGGCCGAATTGATCGCCACCATGTTATCGTTACGGGCGACGTTGAAGGGATGGTTGACGTAATCCGTGGGATGGGCTTCGATGACCGGGTTGTTATCGATGAAATCATAAAGCTTCTGGCTGCCCAGGGCGAAGGTGATCACGACTTTATATGGGTGAAATGTCTTCCGCGCGCCGGTGACGATTCCCGCCTCGATGGCCTCCATGACACCGTCCGAGACCATCTCGGTGTGGATGCCTAGGTCGCGCCGTCCGGCCAGCGCGGCCAGCACGGCATCGGGAATTCCTCCGATCCCGAGCTGCAGCGTCGAGCCGTCCTCGATCAGGTCGGCGATCAGCTTGCCGATCATGCGCTCGACATCGCTACACGGATTTATTTCCAGCTGCGGCAGCGCCTCGGAGATCTCGACGATCTGATGAAAACGCGAGACATGGAGAAAAGAATCCCCCAGAACGCGCGGCATTTTATCGTTGACCTGGGCGATGACGACCTTCGCCCGTTCGGCCGCCGCCTTGGAGGCCAGGACCTCGACTCCGAGGCTCATGAACCCGTGCTCATCGGGAGGGGAAACATGGAGCATGGCCACGTCCAAAGGCATGAGTCCCGAGTAAAAAAGGTCCGGAATCTGGTGCAGAAAAATCGGGATATAATCCGCCCGTCCTTCGTTGATGGCCTTGCGGTCGGCAGGGCCGACAAACAGCGAGTTATGCCGGAAATGCCCCTCCATCTCCGGCTTCGACAGGGGGTCATCCCCGAGAAGAAGCACATGGACGAGCTCCACGTCCTTCAGGTCATCCTTGCGGGCGGCCAGCGCTTTCATCAGGACATAAGGAGTGGCGGCGTTTCCGCTGATATAGACCCGGTGACCGCTCTTGACCACGGAAACCGCTTCTTCAGACGTCACTAACTTCTTTTTGTAATCGTCAACCCAACTCATAGCTTTTCCTCCATGTATCTTAGGCCTGGGGTTTCAGCCCCGCCTGTTCTTCAAAAATTTATCAATCTCCGCCGCGGCGATGCGGCCGTCTCCCATAGCCAGGATGACCGTCGCGCCGCCCCGGATGATATCTCCTCCGGCATACACTCCGCCAAGAGTCGTGGCCATCGTGTTCCAGTCGACCTCGAGGTTTCCCCATTTCCCCACCCGGAGCTCGGGCGTCGTCTGGGCCATCAGGGGGTTGGGGCTCTGGCCGATGGCGACAACCACCATGTCCACTTCGGTCATGAATTCCGACCCGGCTACCGGGACCGGCTTGCGCCGGCCCGACGAATCCGGCTCCCCCAGCTCCATCCTCAGGCACTCCATCGCCCTGACCCGGCCCTGCTCGTCGCCAACGTACCGGATCGGCGTGGTCAGGAAATGGAACTCGATCCCTTCCTCCTCGGCATGCTTGACCTCCTCCTCCCTGGCCGGCATTTCCTGACGGGAACGCCGGTAGATGATCGCGGAGAGGCTGGCCCCCAGCCGCTTGGAGGTCCGGACCGAGTCCATGGCCACGTTCCCTCCTCCGATGACGGCCACCCGTTTGCCGCGCACGACGGGCGTGTCGTAAGCGGGGAATTCGTAGGCCTTCATCAGGTTGACCCTGGTCAGATACTCGTTCGCCGAATACACCCCGACCAGGTTTTCGCCGGGAATCCGCATGAAGTTGGGGAGCCCGGCGCCCGTGCCGATAAAAAAGGCGTCATAGCCGTCTTTCTTCAAATCGTTGATCGTCGCCGTCTTTCCCACGACAAAACTCATGTTGAACTCGACGCCCAGCTTTTTCAGGTAGTCGACTTCGCTCTTGAGGATGCTCTTGGGCAGGCGGAATTCCGGAATGCCGTACACCAGGACCCCGCCGGCGATGTGGAGGGCCTCGAAAACGGTGACCTGGTGTCCTTTTTTGGCCAGCTCGCCGGCCACGGTCAGGCCCGCCGGACCGCCGCCGATGACGGCCACTTTTTTCTTCGTCGGCGGGTCGAGCTGCGGAATAAAAACCTGACCCTGCTGGCGTTCGACATCTGAGACAAACCTCTCCAGGTTCCCGATGGCCACCGGCACCCCGGTCGCCTTCTTGAGGTTGCAGACGACCTCGCACTGCGTTTCCTGGGGACAGACCCGCCCGCAGATCGCCGGCAGGCTGTTCGTCTCCTTGATCTTCCGGATGCTGGCCGCGAAATCGCGCTTCTCGATGAGCTTGATGAAGCTCGGGATGTCGATGGAGACCGGACAGCCGGAAACACAGCCGGGGTTGGCGCAGTCCCAGCAGCGCCGGGCTTCCGTGACGGCTGCATCCGCGACCAGGCCGCAGTTGACCTCTCGGAAATCCCGGTTCCGCTCTTCCGCCTCGCGTTCGGGCATTTTCTGGCGGGAGATCTTCATTCTTTCTTTAATGGGCAAGGACTTGCGCAGCTCTTTGCGCCAGTCCTTATCGTACTCGGCCTTGAACCTGGCCTTGAGCTCAGGGGCGAGTTCGGTCTTTTCACTCATCTTGGTCTTTCAGGGGGCCTTCTCCGCCTTTATGCATAACGGTCTTTTTCCCAATTGCAGAGAGATTTGATCTCGTCGTCGAAATAGGATTTGCGGCGGGAAAAAAGCTCTTTCCAGTCGATGGCATGGCCGTCGAAATCCGGGCCGTCCACGCAGGCGAACCTGGTCTTCCCGTCCACAGTCACCCGGCAGGCTCCGCACATGCCCGTCCCGTCCACCATGATCGGGTTGAGGCTGACCATGGTCTTGGTCCCGGTCGGCCTGGTCGCTTCGGAGCAGGAGTACATTAAATAGGTGCACCCGATGGCGATGACCCGGTCGACCTTTTTCTCCTCCTCGAGGAGGGTTTTCATTCTCTGAGGGATGTATTCCTTGCAGTCATAACGGCTGTCCCGAGCCGACACATAGAGCCGGTCGCTGACCTTCTTCAGCTTGTTCTCCCAGTAGAACAGATAGCTGGCTTTGACATCGACGAGCGTGATCACTCGGTTGCCGGCCTGCTTGAGGGCGCGGGCAATGGGATAGATCGCCGCGATGCCGAAACACCCTCCCGCGCAGACCACCGTTCCATAATTCTGGATCTCGGTGGGCCGGCCAAGCGGGCCCACGTAGACCGGGAGCTCGTCCCCCGGCCCGAACCGGGCCAGCTTCTGAGTGCTCGTCCCGACGATCATGAACACGGAGGTCACCGAACCCTTTTCCGGATCCCAATCCGCGATGGTCAGCGGAATCCTCTCCCCTCTCTCGTCGGGCATCACGATGACGAACTGACCGGGACGGCACTTGCGGGCGATCCGGGGGGCGCGGACCTCCAGCAGGTGGATATTGGGGACCAGCCGTTTCTGCCGCAGAATCTCAGCCATGTCGGTCCTCCCTCCCGCCTTCACGATTGCCTGTCAGGCGCATCGTCCTCTCTCTCAGCATGTTCAGCCCCCTGCTCTCCTGGCGCAAGTCCAGGCCGCGATAGCGGTCCGGGTTCCAGTCCAGCAATGAGGAATGCGCGCCGACATCGGATCCTCCGACGGTCTCCGCCCCGCCGGCGATGGGGAGAAATCCCGGCGGACCTTTTCTATCTTCCAGCACAAAAACGGCCTTCCCTTTTTTGTGCGGACGATGGGCGATTTCGCCGAAGGCCGGAAAGGCCCTGGCCAACTCTCCGGCGATTTCGGCCGGGCCCTTGAAGTCAAACCGGCTGACTCCCAATTTTTGGGCCAGGCGGCAGAGAATCCACCAGTCTGGCCGGGCATCACCCAGCGGGTCGATCAGTTTGTCAGCTCTTTGAATTCTCCCTTGGCCGTTGACATAATGGCCTTCGGTTTCGGCGAATGTCGTGGCGGGAAAGACGGCGTCAGCCCTGTTCAGGTGTTCATTCCGGAAGCAGGCCTGCACGACCATGAAATCGACCCTCTTTTCCGGCCAAGCGGGAAAATCCCCGGCCAGATACAAAGCTTTCAGCCTTCCGGCGCCAGCTTCTTCCAGGATTTGATTCCGGTAATTGGCGCTTCCCGGCAGGCGCCGCCACAGCTCGAACGCCCCGCGCTCGTTGTTTTCTACGGCCAGTGGAATCAGCCTGGCCTCGCCTAACAAGGCCAGGTTCCAGAGGGCCTGCATATTGGCGCCGGCCCCCGGCCCTGAGGCCACACCCGGCCCGGCGAGAAAAACGGCCGGCCAGCTCTCGAGAAGCAGGAGAGCGGCGCCCCTCAGGTCATCTTCGAGTATGCCGGTTGACTTCAGGGCAGCGCCGCCGCGGAAATCCTGGAGAGAGGACATCAGGCTGGCGAACCCGGGGATTCCCAGCTTGTCCTCTCCCGCGTGTTCGGCGAGCTGAAGGGCGAGCGAATTGAAAACACTGGATTCGGTCCCCTCCTTCACCCGAAACGAGAACGCGGCGTAGCGGTCGGCAGCCGAGGAGATGGGCCCCACGGTGACGAGCCGGGCGCCGCGTCTCAGGGCCTTCAGGATCTCCAGCCAGAGGATCGGTTGCGACACGATGATATCCGCGCCGGCGAGGAGCACAAGCCCCGATCCCGAGACGCCGCTCAGGTCGAAATTGTATTCGAACTCGAAAGCAGGCCTCTCGAGCTCCGGGTGACCGGCCCAGAATGCCGACCGATGGAGCGAATCCACCGCGGCGTTCGCCTGAAAGACCTTGGCAGCGAATTGTTGAGCGATATACTGGTCTTCCAGAGAGACCTGAGAGGAGCCGACGAACCCCACTCCCCCTTCCCTATAAGGCGCCAGCCTTCGGGCGACTTCGTCGAGGGCCTCTTCCCAGCCGACTTCCTGGAGTTCGCCCCGGCGGCGGATCATGGGCCTGATGATACGCCTGGGGGAGTAGACGACATCCCGGAGAAGGAACCGGCCCTTGACGCAGGCCTGCCCGTTATTGATCGATTCCCCCTCTTTGGGGACGGAATTGATGATTCTTCCTTTTCTCAGGTCCACCTCGAGAGCGCAGCCGACGCTGCAGAAGGGGCAGATCGTTTCGCGCCTGTCATCGGGGAGGATTTCGCCGCGCGTCGCACGCTCGGCCAGGGCTCCGGTCGGACAGACATCCACGCAGGCGCCGCAGAACTGGCAGCCCGAATCGAGAAGCGGCCGGTCGAAGGCGGTTCCCACGACCGCTCTTGACCCGCGGAAAACAAAGGAGATGGCTGACGCGCCGCGCACTTCACCGCAGACGCGAACGCAGCGTCCGCACAGAATGCAGAGATTGTAATTCCGGTCGAAAAAGGGGTCTTCGCGGTGAATCTCCAGCTCGCGGTACGAGGCCGGAAGGCTCACCAGGTCGATTTTGACCGCTTCCACGACATCCTGAAGGTCGCAGTGCCCGTTGTTCGGACAGAGGACGCATCCGGTCACCTCTCCGACCTTGCGGATGGTGGATTTATAATCATCGCAATTTTTTTTCTCGCTGCAGATGAGGCAGGCATGAGGATGCTCGGAGAGAATGAGTTCCAGGGTCAGCCGGCGGTGCTTTTGCAGCTCCGGCGTATCGGACTGGATATCGAGGCCGTCTTCGACATAGGTGCAGCAGGCCGGCACGAACCCCCTCCTCCCCTTGATCTCGATCAGGCAGAGACGGCAGCCGCCGTAAGGAGCCAGGCCCTTGGAAGCGCATAAACTGGGGATGGAGATCCCGTGCGACTTAGCCGTTTCCAGCACGGTCGTGCCCGGTTCGGCTTCGAGGGTTTTTCCGTTGATCTTCAGCTTAATCATCGTCGGGCTTGAGGGCCTCCCGGCCGGTGCTGGTCTGTAATTCGCACCTCAGGCAGCGCCCGGCTTCCCGCACGGCCTGATCCGGCGAATAGCCCAGTTCGACTTCCTTCTGGTTCTTCTTTCTTTTGCCCGGGGAAAGATTGGGGACCGGAACCCGTTCAGTGGAACCGTGGTCTTCCCCGCCGGCTCCCGCCGGCTCGACATAAATTGACGGCCGAACGAGCCTGGCCTCTCCCTCGAGATCCTTCCCCTCAATAAAGCGTTCAATGGCTTCGGCCGCTCTTTTGCCCGCGGCCATCGCCTGAATGACCGAGCCCGGCCCGGTGACGACATCGCCGCCGGCGAAGACCCCATTGCGGCCGGTGGCGCATGTTCGCTCATCGGCAACGAGGGTCCCCCGGCTGGAGACGCTCAAGGCGTCCGTTTTTTTCAAGAACGAAAGGTCCGGTTTTTCCCCGGCGCTCGAAATCACGGTCTCGAGCTCAACGCTGAACTCGGATCCGGGAACGGCGGCCGGCCTGGCCCGCCCCTTACCGTCCGCTTCACTGGTTTCCAGGCGCAGAAAATCGACGCTTCTGACTTTTCCTCTTTCCGCTCTGATCCTGACCGGCTCCGTCAGGAACAGGATCTCGACACCCTCTTCAAGGGCGCATCGGACATCGTCCTCGTGGCCGGGAAGGTTCTCCCGTGACCCTTCAAAGAAGACCGTCACTTTCTCGCACCGCTTGTCCCGCGCGGCCACCCGGGCGGCGTCGATGGCGGCATACCCGCCGCCGATGACTCCGACCCGCCGGCCCAGGACGACCTTTCGGCCCATCTTAGCGGCCTTGAGAAACTCGATCGCCGGGATGACTCCGCGGGCGGCTTCCCCGGAGATCTTCATTTTAAGCGGCTGTAGGGCTCCGGTGGCGACGAAAATGGCCTTGAACCCTTCCCGGAAGAGGCTGTCCAGCGAGATCTCCCGGCCGAGAGCCGCCCCGGTCTTGAGGCTGACGCCCGAACTGAGGA
>CAZYWP010000084.1:7834-11860 GCA_964651495.1 uncultured Eubacteriales bacterium
GAGATCTCCCGGCCGAGAGCCGCCCCGGTCTTGAGGCTGACGCCCGAACTGAGGATGGCGTCGATGTCAAGTTTCAAGGCTTCCCGGGGCAGCCGGTGATCGGGAATCGCCGCCGCCAGCATTCCTCCGGGAACGTCCTCGGCCTCAAAAATGGTGACCGCAAAGCCCTTCCGGCCGAGGGCATGAGCGGCAGTCAGGCCCGCCGGTCCGGACCCGATGACGGCGACCTTTTCGTCTCTCTTCTGGACGTCGGGAACAGCCGAGGGATGTCCTTCGGTTTTCGCCCAGTCCAGGGCGAAACGCTTGACCGCCCGGATGGCGATCGGCTGGCCAATCTTTCCCGCTGTGCAAGCCTCCTCGCAGGGATGGTCGCAGACCCGGCCGCAGACGACGGGAAGGGGGTTGTCCTTGCGGATGTTGTCGAGCGCCTCCTGCATCCGGCCCTGGGCGACCAGGGCGATGTAAACGCAGGCTTCCTGGCCGATCGGACAGGAGTAGTGGCAGGGCGCGGAGACGATTTCCCGGCAAACCAGAGTCGGGCACCTCTTGTATTTGATGTGCTCGATGTATTCATCGCGGAAATGTCGGATGGTGGAAAGCACTGGATTGGGGGCCGCCTGGCCGAGTCCGCACAGAGAGGCCGCTCTGATCGAGTTGCCCAAATCCTCGAGTTTGGCCAGATCCTCTTCCTCTCCCAGCCCCTGGGTAATCCGGACCAGTATGTCATACATCTGCCGCGTCCCGACGCGGCAGGGCACGCATTTACCGCAGGATTCTTCCTGGGTGAAATGAAGGTAGTGGCGGGCCAGATCCACCATGCAGTTCGTCTCATCCAGCACGATCATCCCGCCCGAACCCATGGTCGAGCCGGCCTGGACCAGGTTTTCGTAGTCGATGGTCAGGTCCAGCATCTGGGCGGGGATGCATCCCCCCGACGGGCCGCCGGTCTGCACGGCCTTGATTTTCCGGCCGTCCTTGATGCCTCCGCCGATATCGTAGATGATCTCGCGGAGAGAGATGCCCATCGGCACTTCGACCTGGCCGGCGTTGCGGATTTTCCCGACCAGGGAAAAAATCTTCGTCCCCTTGCTGTTGGCGGTGCCGATCTTGCTGTACCACTCGGCGCCCCGGGCGATGATCAGGGGAACGTTCGCCCAGGTCTCGACATTGTTGATGTTGGAGGGTTTGCCCCACAGCCCGGCCTGGGCCGGAAACGGGGGCCGCTGCCGCGGCGAAGCACGCCCGCCCTCGATCGAGGCCATCAGGGAAGTCTCCTCGCCGCAGACAAAAGCGCCCGCGCCCTCGACGACCTGGATGTCGAAATGAAATTCCGAGCCCAGGATGGATTTCCCGAGCAGGCCCCATTTTCTTGCCTGGTCCCGGGCGAGAATCGCATGGCGAACGGCCAGAGGAGCCTCCATCCGGACATAGATGTAGCCTTCGGCCGCTCCGATCGCATAGGCACCGATGATCAGCCCTTCGATGACACTGTGGGGATTGGCCACCAGGATGCTGCGGTCCATAAAGGTGCCCGGGTTTCCTTCGTCGGCGTTGCAGATGATATATCTCGGCGTGTTGACCTCATTCCGGCAGAGCTGCCATTTCCTTCCGGTCGGGAATCCCCCGCCTCCCCTTCCCCGTAGGCCCGAGGCGATGACTTCCTGGATGACCTCTTCGCCCGTCATGTCGAACAGCACCTTGGCCAGGGCTCCGTATCCGCCGGCCCGGATATAATCTTCGATCCTGGTGGGGTCGATCCGGAGATTGTCCTCCGTCAACAGTCGCAGCTGCTTTTTATAAAAGGGGATCTCTTTTTGCTGTTCAAATCGGCGGCCCGTCTTCGGGTCCTCATAGACGAGGGGAGTTAGTATCCGGTTGTGGAGCAGGGTCTCCTCGATGACAGCCGGAATGTCCCCGGGTTTCAGGTTTTTGTAGAAGATTCCTTGGGGATAGATGACGATGTTCGGCTCCAGCTGGCAGAATCCGTGGCAGCCGGTGATTTCCAGCCGGACCGTCTCTCGCAGGTCCCGCCTGTCAAGCTCCCGGTTGAGAGCGTCGATGATCCCGAGCGACCCGCTGGCCCGGCCGCAGGTCCCGGAAGAGACGACCACCGCTTTCTGGCCGGCCGGATGTTCGGCGAGAAGCCGCGCTCTGAGTTCCGTCAGCTGGGAGGGGTGGGTGAGGTTTTTCATGGCCGCCTAAGCCGCTTCCTTGTCCTCCGCGAGGATAGACCCGACATCCCGGCGCGCCACCTGAGAGTAGTATTTGCCGTTGACGACGACGATCGGCCCGATGGCGCAGCAGCCAAAGCAGTTGACGGTTTCGAGCGAAAACTTCCCGTCCGGAGTCATCCCCCCGGCCGGAACTCCGAGCATCCTCTCCACTTCCTCGAGGATCCTGTCGCCGCCGCGGACATGGCAGGCGGTTCCCTGACAGACTGTGACGACGTGCCGGCCGCGCGGCTCGAGGTGGAAGTTTTTATAGAAAGTCATCACGCCGTAGATCTCGTTCTCGCTGAGGTTGAGGTGCCCGGCCATGGCCTGGACCGCTTCCGGAGGGATATAGCCGTACCTGGCCTGGACCTGATGCAGGATCAGGATCAGGTTCTTCTTTTCGCGGCCGAACCCGGCCAGGATTTCGTCCATCGCGCTGCGCCCCCGGCTGTTTCAGGCCGAGACAATTTCCTGACAGCTCAGCCCGAACCGTTCGGCGATATTTTTCTTCCAGATCTTCCCCTGATGCACGTACAGGCCCCGGCTGAGGGAAAGGTGGGTCCGGAGAGCGTTTTCGATCCCGGAGTTGCCGATGGCGTGGAGGTAGTGGACGGCCAGGTTGGACAGGACCTTGGTCGAAGTCCGGCTGACCGAGGAGGTGATATTGGGGACGCCGTAGTGGATGATGCCGTCGTCAATAAATGTGGGGTGCTCGAGCGTCGTCAGGCGGCTGGTCTCGATGCAGCCGCCGTGGTCGATGGCCAGGTCGATGATAACCGACCCTTTTCTCATAGTCTTGACCATGGCGCGCGTGATCATGAGGGGCGCCCGTTCGCCGGGACGGAGGACGGCACCGATCAGGACGTCGGCCACCTTGGTCATCCTCTCCAGGTTATACTTGCTGCCCATGAGAGTGATGACCCGGCCTCCGGTCATCTCCTCGATCCTGCCCAGCCGCGCCATGTTGTGGCCGACGACGATGGTGTGGGCGCCGGCCCCCAGCATGGCCCGGGTGGCGCTGCGGGCCAGGACGCCGCTCCCGATGATGACCACCGTGGCGGGCGGGACACTGACGACGCCGCCCAGGATCATGCCGCGGCCGCCCTGGTTCGTCTGGAGATAATGGCCCGCGATGGCCAGGCACATCTGGCCCGCGATTTCGCCCAGGCTCTCATAGAACGGGAGCGCGTCGTTCTCGTCCTGAATAATCTCGTAGCCGATCATGGTGACGTTTTTCTCGAGGAGTCCCTCGACGATCGGCTTCTTGGCGATGGCCAGGTGATGGAAGCCGAAAAGGATCTGGTCCTTCCTGACCAACCGGCATTCCTCCTGATTGAGCGGGGAGATGTTCAGCACGATATCCGAACGGCCGAACACCTCCTCCTTGGTGAAGACGATGTTCGCTCCCTGCGACGTGTATTCCTCGTTGCTGTAGCCGGATTTCAACCCGGCCCCCGCCTGCACATAGACCTTGTGACCCTTCTCGGCCATGAATGAAACGCCCGAGGGGTTCAGGCCGACCCGGTTTTCTATCTTCGCGCTTTCGTTGATGACGCCGATGTTCATGTCGTCCTCCTTAAAAAAGACAGATTATATTACCAGATCGATATTTAAAGGACAACGCTTTATCTCTAGAAGATTGACTCTCTGTTTCCGTGATGTCATAGATCTGGAATAGGGTCCTGTCACGGTTCACCCCCGGCGAGGCTCGGTGTTGGCCTTTCTTTTCTGTCATAAATGACTTTTCCTCCCACGATTGTCATCTCGACCTGCGTTTCGATAATTTCCTCCGGAGGAATCTTAAAGATGTTCC
>CAZYWP010000084.1:11960-13768 GCA_964651495.1 uncultured Eubacteriales bacterium
GTCATCTCGACCTGCGTTTCGATAATTTCCTCCGGAGGAATCTTAAAGATGTTCCGGTCGAGGACGACCAGGTCGGCCAGCTTGCCGACGGCAATCGAGCCCTTGCGGTCCTCGGCGAACTCGGTGTAGGCGCCGTTTTGGGTATATCCCCGCAGCGCTTCCTCGAGCGTAATCTTTTGCTCCGGGATCCAGCCGTCAGGGTTTTTGCCGTCGGTCGTCCGGCGGGTAACGGCCGCGTAGATGCCGCTGAGCGGGTCGAGCGGAGCCACCGTCCAGTCCGAGCCGCAGGCCAGCATTACGCCGCAATCGAGGAGCGACCGGAACGCATAGGTCGTGCGGCAGCGCTCCGGTCCGATTTTTGCCTCCGCCCAGCGGCCGTCGTCGATGGCATGGTAGGGCTGGACAGAGGCGATGAGGCCGAGCTTCCCCATGCGCTCGATGTCCTCCGGCCGCAGGTGCTGGGCGTGCTCGATCCGCCAGCGCCGGTCCCGTGGCCCGTTCCGGCCGATGGCTTTTTCATAGAGGTCGAGAATGATCGCATTCGCCCTGTCGCCGATGGCGTGGACGGCGAGCTGGAGGCCTGCTTTGTCCGCGGCCTGGATCCGTTCCTCCATGATTCCTTCCGGATACATGTCGGCGCTGAGCAGGCCCTTCAGATTCGGGTTGTCGGTGTAGGGCTCGAAAAACAGGGCAGTGGCACTTCCCAGGGACCCGTCGACGAAGCCTTTCAGCCCCCCGATTTTGAGAAGATCGTTTCCGAACGGCGTCTTCAGCCGCAGGCGCGCATAGAGGTCCACCTCGCTCACCGGAATATAGAGGAATATCCGGGAAGTGAGACGTCCAGTCCGCAGGAGTTCCTCGTAGACCTCGAAGTTTGAGCTCCAGGCCATGTCGTGGAGGGAAGTGACCCCGCATTCGGCAGCGTGGCCGAGAGCGGCTTGAGCCGCTTTGAGCTTGGATTCGAATGTCGGCACGGGGATGTGTTTTGTCACCAAGTCCATGGCGGCATCCTTCAAGATCCCTGTCGGTTCCCCGGTCTCGGAGTCCTTGAGAATTTCGCCTCCCTCCGGAGACAGGGAAGCCGCGCTGATCCCGGCGATCCGCAAGGCCAGGCTGTTCACCAGGACCATGTGGCCGTCGTGGCGGTTGACGCAGACGGGGTGATCAGGCGTCACGCCGTCGATCCACTCGCGCCGCGGCAGCTCCGGGGGTTCGAACTGCTGCTGGTCCCAATCGCCATTCAGTATCCACTCGCCCTTCTCCAGTTCCCCGGCCTTTTGCGCGATCCGGGCGATGAAATCCTCCTTGCTCCGCGCTTCCCGGAGCTGGAGGCTGAGGAGCGAAAAACCGCCGTCAAGGAAATGGGTATGGCTGTCGATGAAACCGGGAAGCGCCGGGCGGCCCCGCAGGTCGACCACCCTGGTCTTCGCGCCGGCCAGACGCCGGACCTCCCGGCTGGACCCGACAAGAAAAATCCGCTCGCCTTTGACGGCGACCGCTTCGGCCCAAGGCAGACCCTTCTCGCCCGTCCAGACGATTCCGTCGAGAAGGACCAGGTCAGCCATTTCTCTCACTCCGGCACATCCCGCCATCCCGATGATGGCGGCCAGCAGCCCAGAGGCGGTCATCAGTAAGTGCTTGGTCATGGTTATTCTTCCTCCCCAAGTCAATATTGAGCACTGTCACCATCCCTCTCCCTACGCGTCTCCGTAATCGACCAGTTCTTCACCCAAGATTCCATCGGTTCTTTCTAGCCGGCCCGAGCGGCGGTCACAGTGGAATTTTCCGGAGGTCCCGCGGAATAATCA
>CAZYWP010000085.1:0-13686 GCA_964651495.1 uncultured Eubacteriales bacterium
TCGTCCCCGTCGGCGTGATGAAGGGCTAAAAAACCAGCCCAAACATCAGGTAGTGGTCATAATTCCCGACCTGGCGATCAGGTGACGACTTTGTCGATATCCTTTTCCCCGTAGTCCTCGAATTGCTGGGCCAGCGTGTACTCGCTCCGGAGCATCAGATAATGGCTTTTCTCCACCTTGCTCAGGTATTCCAGAATTTTCTTTTTGGCCGTCTGGACTCTCCCGGCCAGAGAGGCATAGAAATCCTGGGCGGATTTCTCCGCCTTCATGGCCTGGAGCAGGATATCGACGAGGGTGGAGGACGGCTTGATCACGATCGCGGGAAGAAGACGCTCGTCCACGCATTCAGGGACCTGGAGCTCATCGCCCTTATAGAGCGCGGCAAACAGATTCTCCAGGACCTCTTTGTGCTTTTTTTCCTCGAAGGCCAGGAGCTGGAATTTTTCCTGGAGCAGCGGATTTTTCACCCGGGTGGACAGTTTGAGATAGGCCTTGTTGGAATCGATTTCCGCCCGCACAGCGTAACCGATCAGCTTCTTGACAGGCTCTCTTGCGATACTGACCATACATGACTCCTTTCAGATGCTCCAAGATACATGAATACAGTAATTCTTGCAAATGGGAAAATCGGCCCTGTCAGCGGAATTTCATGGGCCCAGCCTTTTCCTGAGCCGGCCCGCGCTGAGGCAGTTCAGGACATCCCTCCTTTCCAGCCAGGCGCGCCGGGCGATGCCCACTCCGAGGCGCATCATCTCGAGACCGCCGGAAAAATGCATGTCAGTACCGAGCGAGATTATGATACCCATCTCTTTAGCCTTCTTGAGATAGAACTCGTTGAGGTCCAGCCTGTCGAAATAAGAGTTGAGCTCCAGAGCTTTGCCGTGTTTCCTGGCAGCTTTGAGGACTTGCTCAAGGTCTACGTCGTAGCCTTCCCTCCCCGAGATCAGCCGTCCCGAGGGATGTCCGATGACATCCAGGTGAGGGTTCTCCATGGCCTTGATCATCCTGGCGGTGACATTTCTTCTAAAACCGGAGTGAACGGATGCCACCACGATGTCGAGCCTGCGGAGCAGTTCATCGGGGAAATCGAGCCCGCCGTCAGCCAGGATGTCCGCTTCCGTCCCCTTGAGCAGGGTGATTCCTTTGGTCCGGTGGTTGAGGCTGTCGATCTCTTCTATTTGCTCGGCCAGCCTGTCGGGCGCGAGGCCGCCGGCATAGCGAGCCGATTGAGAATGGTCGCAGACCGCGAGGTAGGAATATTTCAGGCTGCGGCCCAGCTCGGCCAGGCCCTGGAGCGAGACGTGCCCGTCGCTCCAGTTCGAATGGACGTGGAGGTCGCCTTTGATATCAGGAAGCTCAACCAAGGCCGGCAGCTTTCTCTTCTCCCTGGCCAGTTCGATTTCGCCCCGGTCCTCGCGCATTTCCGGCGGAAACAGGGGGAGCCCGAGAGCAGCATAGACCTCGGCTTCGTCGCGGCCGGCGATCCTTTTTTGGCCGCGAAAAACACCGTATTCCGAGATCTTGAGCCCCTTGTCTTTCGCCAGGCCGCGTAGCTTGATGTTGTGGGCCTTCGAGCCGGTGAAGTACTGAAGGGCGGCCCCGTATTCCGCTTCGGCCACAATCCGCAGGTCGACCTGCAGACCGCCCACTTCCGTTTCAATCATGACCGAGCCCTTAGTGACTCCCTCGGCGAGCACCCGTCTGACCCGGGGAAAGCGCGTGAAATACCTGATAATGGAGGCGCCGTCTTTGCCGCTGGCCAGGATGTCGATATCTCCGATGGTCTCTTTCATCCGCCGTAGCGAGCCGGCGGGGGAGAGCCGTCCCACCCCCGGCGCCCGGCGCAGATAATCGATGACCTCTTCGGCCAGCGTCAAAGCGACGTAGAGGGGTATGCGTTCCTGGGCTTTTTCGTAGATTTCGATTCCTTTCTTGATGTTCTCCACCTTTTTTGCGCCCATGCCGTAGAGCGAGGCGAGCGAGCCGTCCTGGATGACCCTCTTCAGGTCGGCGAGGCCGCGGACGCCCAACTCTATTTGCATCAGGCGGATCGTTTTGGGCCCGAGGTTCTGGATCTGGAGGAGGTCGAAAAGCGACCCGGGAATCCCCGCCAGGGCTTCCTCGAGTTTCTTCATCCCGCCCGTCTGGAGGTATTCTTCGATCTTCGCGGCGATGCCGCTTCCGATGCCGTCGATATCCAGAAGCCGCTTTTCCCGGGTGATCGTTTCGATATCTTCGCCCAGGTCCTCCAGGACCCGGGCGGCTTTGCGGTAGGCCAGCACTTTGAACCCCGCTTCGTCCTTGATTTCCAGGGCATCGGCGATGCGGGAAAAGATGGCGGCCACTTCTTTATTTTTCGTCATCGCAGTCTCCGCTGGCCGCGGATGGAGACCGATCTCCGGAGAGCGCCAGCCCTTTGGACTATATCAGGTCGAGGAATATTTTCCAGGGAATGGCGGTCAGAGTCTCGGTCGTGGAATGGCCGTAGGCGCGGATGATCATGGCCGCCTTGGCGATGTCGTTCGGGTCGTCGGCTTCGACGACGTCCACGACATCGAAGCGCCCCATCGTCGAATAGCTTTGCTTCCAGACCACGCCCGGGCACTCGTTCTTGATTTTGGCCGCCACTTTGGCGGCGATCTCCTTGAATTCATAAGTGTCGCTGAATGCCTGGGGCGAGATCTGACTCAGGATGATATAAGTCGCCATGAGATTCCTCCTTCCATTGATCCTAGTTTAGCAGAAGCGGGATGAAATATCCTCCTAATTGACAATCTTCCCGGCGGCTTTTATTGTAAGACCGTCATGAAGATCATCCTTGCCGGCTATAACCTCGACCGGGAAGTCATCGAAGAGCTCAAGCGCTCTTCGCCGCCGCGCCAGGATGTGACACCCGAGACGCTGTCAGCTTCCTATGCGCGCATCTCCCGTGATCCGCGGCCGGCCGACGAGCTCCGCGCCGCAGCCCGCCACGAGGTCGAGCAAGCGCGCCGTTCCAATCAGACCATCATTTTCAAGATGGGACATCACTCGGTGGCCGAGCACGCCGTCTTCAACTTCGATATCATCGGCGCGAGCCGCCTGGCCCTGGAGGAGATCGAGAAATTCCGGCTCTGCTCTTACACCGAAAAATCCCAGCGCTACATCACGCTGGGCGACGATTTCGTCATCCCGGAAGAGGTCAAGAAGGCGGGTTTGGAGGATGTTTTTCTGCGGACGATCAGGTCACAGAACACGCTTTATCACGAGCTCTACAGAAGATTACGGCCGCACGTTATGGCCAAGTATAAGGACATTTCCCAAGATCCCAGAAATCACGCCGTCCTCGAAGGGTGGGCCAAGGAAGATGCGAGGTATATCGTCAGCCTGGCGACCCAAGGTCAGGTCGGCCTGACCCTCAACGCCCGCAACCTCGAGCTCATGATCCGGCGATTTGCCGCCGCGAGGCTGGCCGAGATGAGAGACCTCAACGCCAGGATCTCCGCCCTGGCCAAAGAGGTCGCGCCATCGATCATCCTCTTCACCGACGCTACCGAGTACGATGCCGGGACGGGCGCTGCGCTGGCGGCTGCGGCCAGTTCTTTTTCCTGGGAGGATCAGGACGGGCTGAAGCCCGCTGATTCAGGCCGGGGGAACCCCCCTGCAAACAGGAGCATATTCCCTCAGTCGGCAGGGGAGGAGCCGGTCCGGCTCGTCGATTTCACTCCGGACGGTGATGAGCGGATCCTGGCCGCTTTGCTCCACTCTTCAGCCGCGCGGTCCTATGAGGAATGTCTGGCCCAAGCCAAGCGCCTGACCGAGGACGAAAAAAAAGAGTTCATCCAAACCGCGCTCAAGCGGATGGAGTTCTACGATTTCCCGCCGCGCGAATTTGAATACGCTGACCTGACCTTCGCCCTGGTTGTCTCGGCCTCGTGCTTCGCCCAGCTCAAGAGACACCGGATGTCCACCCTGACCGGCCAGAGCTACGACCCGGCGCTCGCAGTGACCGTCCCGCCGTCCATTGAGGAAGTCGGCGCTCGGAGCGAGTTCCTGGCCGTCATCGATAAGACGAACGACGCCTATGCCGCGATCAGCCGGGAAATCGGGGAGGCCGCCGCCTACGTCCTGACCAACTCGCACCGCCGCCGCGTCCTGCTCAAGGTCAATATCCGCGAGCTCTACCATATCTCGAGGCTGCGCCAAGACCCGACCGCCCAATGGGATATCCGGAATATCGCCACTCGGATGACGGCTCTAACTAAGCGCGTCATGCCGCTCGGAGGGCTGCTCCTCGGCGGGAAAGACGAGTACCCGGCATTGTACAGGCAGGTCTTCGGCCGGCCACCCAGATTTTCCCCGCCGGGCTATCTCAAGTAGCCGGAAATCCCGGAGGGTGTACAGTCATTCGACAATGAATTTATAGAACTTTTTTTTCCCGATTTTCAGGATGTGTTCTTTTTTCTCCCGGATATCCAGCAGATAATTGATGTCGTCGATTCTTTGGCCGTTAAGGTAGACGCCGCCCTGCTGCATAACCCTCTTTGCTTCTCCGCGAGATGGGAAAAGCTTCAGGTTCATCATGATATCAATAAGAGACAGCTTCGTCTGGATGGTGGCGGAATCAGCTATTGTACTCGCCTCCACGACGTTGATCTCAAGGTCGGCCGGCAACTCTTTCCGCTTGTGGACGCGGTCGAATTCCTCGGCCGCCGCCTCGGCCGCCGCACCGCTCCAAAAATCCGCCGTGATTGCCCTGGCCAGTTCGGCCTTGAGGTCCCGCGGATTGACCTCCCCTTTCCCGGCCGCTTTTTTCCAGGCCTCGATCTGACTCACCGGCACATCGGTGAGCAGCTCATAGTAACGGTACATCAGCGGGTCGGAAATGGACATGACCTTGCCGAAGATCTGTTTGGCCGGCTCGGTGATGCCGATATAGTTCCCCACGGACTTGCTCATTTTCTCGACGCCGTCCAGGCCTTCGAGGAGGGGCATGGTGATGACGACCTGAGGCTCCTGCCTGAATTCGCGCTGAATCTCCCGGCCGACCAGGAGGTTGAATTTCTGGTCGGTCCCGCCCATCTCGACATCGGCCTGGAGAGCCACCGAGTCATAGGCCTGCATGAGTGGGTAGAGGATCTCGTGGACGGAGATCGGAAGGCCCTCTTTCAGACGCTTGGAGAAATCATCCCGTTCGAGCAGCCGCGCCACCGTGTACTTGGCCGCCAGATGGATGATCTCGAAGCTGCTGAGCTTTCCCAGCCAGCGCGAGTTGAAGTCGATGATCGTCTTTTCCGGGCTGAGGATTTTGTAGATCTGGTTTTTATAAGTCTCGGCGTTCTTGAGGATCTCCTCCCGGGTCATGGCCGGCCTGGTGATGGAGCGGCCCGAGGGGTCGCCGATCAGGCCGGTGAAATCTCCGATGAGAAAGATGACATCATGGCCCAGGTCCTGGAAGTGCTTCATCTTGCGCAGCAGGACGGTGTGGCCGAGGTGGATATCCGGGGCCGTGGGGTCGAACCCGACCTTCACCCGAAGCGGCTTCTTCTCGCGCCGGGAACGGGCGATCTTGGCCCGGAGCTCTTCCTCCTGGATGATCTCGACGCATCCTTTCTTAATATAGGCGAGCTGTTCTTCGACTGTCTTCATCATGATTCCCTGATGAACACGCGCCGGCGGCGCACTTCCAGCCTGCCCTCAAAGAAAAGACGGACGGACTCCGGGTAAATTTTGTGCTCTTCCTGGAGAATCCGGGCGGCCAGCGTTTCCTCCGTGTCGTCCTGAAGCACAGGAACTACGGCCTGGAGGATGATCGGTCCCATGTCCACCTCCTCGGCGACGAAGTGGACGGTCGCGCCGCTCCAGCGCACCCCCCAATCGATCGCCTTCTGCTGAACATGGAGCCCCGGGAAGGATGGAAGAAGAGCCGGGTGGATGTTCATGATGCGGTGGCGGAATTCGCGGCAGAGATAGGGCGTCAGGATTTTCATGTAGCCGGCCAGGCAGATGAGGTCGACCTCCCTTTTTCTGACTTCTTTGGCGATTTCCCTGTCGTAATCCTCGCGGTTGGGATAGAGCTTGGCGTTGAGAAAGAGCGTTTCCAGGCCGTGTTCCCGCGCGGCCTGCATGCCGGGGGCCCCCTCCACGTTGCTGAAGACGAGGGCGATTTCGGCGTTGATGGTCCCCGCCAGGACGGCGTCATGGATGGCGCGGAAATTTGACCCCCGGCCGGATAGAAGCACGGCGATCTTGCCTCGTTTCTTCGGGCTGATGAAGATTTCCTCGGACATGGCCTGGCCCTCCCTTTCAGGCGATCAGAATTTCAAAAGTATCCCCATTTTAACCGAAAACCCGTTATAATCAACCACGGCCTCCCGGACTGAGCGGAAGCCTGAACCGGCCGGTGCCTCCGGCCGCACCCCCATCTTGGCCTGCCAGATATCCAGGTCGGGGATGTATTCCTCGAATACGAACAGGGCGCCCTCCTGCTGGAGTGCGTTCTCCCCTTTGAACCCGCTTACCCTGGCGGACTGAGCCGTTGCCTCGATAAAAAACCCGAAACTCGGGTCGAACTGATAGCAGAGGCCGAACCCGCCGAGAACGGCCGGTCGACCGGCCTCGGCCGTTTCGGAGCTTTGGTAAAAATACCGGGTTTCGAAGTCTTTTTTGAGCGCCTCGCGGGCCGTGTATCTTGCCTGGATGTACCCGGCGCCCGCCCGGAGATAAGCGCTGAGCTTGGAGCCGAGGGGGACAAAATAATACGCGGACAGGGCGAACGGATAGGCGCTGATCTTGGTCGGCCGCACATGGTTGTAGGAGACTCCATCCCATACGATGGTGAGAAGAGTGTCCTCTTCTGCGACCTCCGTATAGGCGTACCCGCCGCTCAACCCGACGGCCAGCCGCGAGGAAAAAGAAAAAAGGAGCTCGGCCTCAAAGAGTACACCAAGGCGCAACGCTGTTGCAGCGCCCGAGACATAATCCAGGTTGGGATAGATTTCGGCCCGGGTTTTGAGCTCCTGCTGCCAGCCGGCCAGGGCAAGGTTGATCTCCTCCGGATTCTGCCTCAGCAAGCCGGAGGCCAGGCGGAGGCGGATTTCGACTCCGAAAGAGACTGAACACAGGAGCATAAGTCCGATGAAAACCGAAGCCGGGGACTTTTTCTTTATCATTATCGGCAACACCGCTCTCAGCGAATAGAGAAGGCGCGGGGGATAGCGTTCTTCCAGGCTTGATGCAGACGCTTAACCGGGAGGCGGACGATCTCCCGGCCGCGCTGGCGGATGACAACGGCCCGGCCCTGAACCAGGCCGATCGCTTTCGCCCTGATCCCCTTTTTGCGGGCCAGCCTGAGCAGGGCGGGGAGCTTCGGACCCGGGGAGCTGACGACGATCCGGGATTGTCCCTCACCGAACAAAAGGGCATCCGGCCGGACCCGGTCGCCGAGGTCCAGCTCGCAGCCGAGATGCCCCGGGCTGAGCAGGGCGCACTCCGCCGCGCAGACCGCCAGTCCGCCTTCCGAGAGGTCGTGGGCCGACCGGACCAGCCCTCGGGAAATCGCCTCGATGCAGGTCTCCTGGACGCTTTTCTCGACCTCGAGGTCGATGCCGGGCGGGGGGCCTTTTTCCAGGTTGAAAACGGTCTTCAGGTACTCCGACCCGCCCAGCTCATCGGTGTTTTCCCCGAGGAGGACGACGATATCGCCCTGTTCCCGAAATCCGGGACCGACGGCCGCACTGACATCGTCCAGGATGCCGACAACTCCCAGCACCGGGGTCGGGTAGACGGAAGCGCCTTCCGTATCATTATAGAAGCTGACATTCCCTCCGGTAACCGGGATGGCAAACACCCGGCAGGCTTCTGCCATCGCCGCGATGACTTCCCTGAACTGCCACATGACCTCGGGCTTTTCGGGATTCCCGAAATTCAGGCAGTTGGTGACCCCGACCGGCCGAGCCCCGACGCAGGCCAGGTTGCGGCAGGCTTCGGCCACGGCAATCTTGCCGCCGCTGCCCGGGTCGAGGAAAGTGTAGAGTGCGTTCCCGTCCAGGGTTATGGCCAGGGCCTTTTTCTGTCCCTTGATACGAAGAACCGCCGCATCGGCTCCCGGCAGAAGAACTGTGTTGGCCTGGACCATGTGATCATACTGCCGGAAGACCCACTCCTTGTCGGCGATGGTCGGAGAGGCGAGGAGAGAGAGCAGGATCCTGCTGTAATCCTCGGGCAGCGGGGGGAGCTCGATCTCCCGGACGGCGCTGAGTTTGCCCGGCTTCCGGCTCGGACGCCGGTAAGCGGGGCAGAGGTTGACGATGGCCTCGACGGGAATGTCTACAACGCGCTCTCCCCGGAAGCCCACTTGCAGGCGCCCGCTGCCGGTGACCTGGCCGATGGGGACCGCATCCAGGTCCCATTTGGCGAAGGCTTTCCGGACTTCTTCGAGGTTCTCTTTCCTGCAGACGATGAGCATCCTCTCCTGCGATTCGGAGAGCATGATCTCGTAGGGCGTCATTCCTTCTTCCCGCTGGGGGACGAGGTCCAGGTTGATGGAAATTCCGGTTCCGGATTTGGCCGCCATCTCGGAAGTAGAACACGTCAGCCCGGCGGCGCCCATGTCCTGGATGCCGGTGACCAGGCCTCTGTCCATGACTTCCAGGCAGGCTTCCAGGAGCAGCTTTTCTTTAAAAGGGTCTCCGACCTGGACGTTCGGCCTTTTCTGCTCGGTCTCCTTGCCGAACTCGGCCGAGGCCATCGTGGCTCCGTGGATGCCGTCTCTTCCAGTCTTCGATCCCACGTAGAGAACCGGGCTCCCCAGGCCCTCCGCCTTGGCATAGAAAATCTTGTCCTTTGCGGCGATGCCAAGACAAAAGACATTGACCAGCGGATTCTTGGTATAACAGTCGTGAAAATAGACTTCGCCCCCGACGGTGGGGACGCCGATGGAATTGCCGTAGGAAGAGATCCCGGCGACCACGCCGTCCATGATGGCCCGGTTTTTGGGATTTTCGAGCGGACCGAAACGGAGGGAATCGAGGAGCGCGATTGGCCGGGCGCCCATGGTAAAAATATCGCGCAGGATCCCGCCGACCCCGGTGGCCGCGCCCTGGAAGGGTTCGATAAAGGAGGGGTGATTGTGGGATTCGATCTTGAAGACCGCGGCCAGGCCGCCGCCGATGTCGATGATGCCGGCGTTTTCGCCCGGGCCCTGGATCACGAATTCCCCCTCGGTGGGCAGCTTTTTGAGATGCACCCGGGAGCTCTTATAGCTGCAGTGCTCGGACCACATCAGGGAAAAAATGCCCAGCTCCGTGATGTTCGGGTCGCGGCCGATGAGCTGGACGATGAGCTCATATTCCTCCCCGGTCAGGTTGTGATCGGCCAGAATCCTGCGGTCGATCATGGCCTTTTTTCCCCGCGCCGGCCCTCTTGCCAGGAGGCGATGGCGGATTCGAAAATCAGGCGGCCGTCCTTGCTTCCGAGGAGCGCCTCGGACGCCCGCTCCGGGTGCGGCATCATGCCCAGGACGTTACCGGCCCGGTTGATGATGCCCGCGATGTTGGAGGCGGAGCCGTTGACGTTCGCCTCTTTGGTTGGACGGCCCTTCCTGTCGACGTAGCGGAAGACGACCTGCCCGCGTTTTTCCAGCTCGTCGAGAAGGCGGGGAGGCGCGTAATAATTTCCGTCGAAATGGGCGATCGGGATTCTCAGGATCTGCCCCTTTCTGGCCCGGATGGTGAACGGAGTCCGGGCGTTCTCGACGCCCAGGTGGACGTACTGACAAAGGAACTTCAAGTTCTTGTTCCGGAGCATCACCCCAGGCAGGAGGCCCATCTCGAGAAGGACCTGAAAGCCGTTGCAAATCCCCAGAACGAGGCCTCCCCGGCCGGCGAATTCCCGGACGCGGGGCATGAGCGGTGAAAACTTAGCGATCGCCCCCGACCTCAGGTAATCGCCGTAGGAAAACCCCCCCGGCAGGACGACGCAGTCGACGCCCTGGAGGTCATTATCCTTGTGCCAGAGATAGGCCGTCTCCTGGCCAAGAACATCTCGGAGGGCGAAGAAGGTGTCATGGTCGCAGTTCGAACCGGGAAAGACGACGACACCGAACTTCAATTGGTCAGCCCTTTTTCTCTTCCTTCAGGATCTGCCAGGTGAACTTTTCGATGATCGGGTTGGCCAGGACCTTGTCGGAAATCTCGGGGATGACCCGGCGGGCCTGCGCATCCGAGATGCCGTCGATCTCGATCTCGAAGACCTTTCCCTGGCGGACGTCCTTGATGAAGTGATAGCCGAGCGTGAGCAGGGCGTTCTTGACGGTCTGCCCCTGGGGGTCGAGGACGCTTTCCTTAAAAGAGACGAGGATTCGAACTTTCATATCCCGAGAACCCTTTCAAAAATGTGGTCGATTTTTTCGAGATAGATATCCAGCGAGAAGCAGGCCCTGACCTCCTCCGGGGAGAGCACGGCCAAGATATCCGGGTCGGAAAGCAGGAGTTCCTGCAGGTTGAGCTTCTCCTTCCATACTCTCAGGCTGGATCTCTGGACGAGCTCGTAGGCCCTGGGCCGGGGCACGTTCTTGTCGGTCAAGGCCAGCAGCACCCGCTGGGAAAAGATCAATCCCCTTGTGAGGTCGATATTCTCCCTCATTTTTTCCTTGTGCACGACCCAGTTGCGGATGATATCCGTCATCTCGGCCAGGAGATAATCGGCCAGAATGAAGGAGTCCGGGAAGATGACCCGTTCGGCCGAGGAATGAGAGATATCCCGCTCGTGCCAGAGAGCGATGTTCTCGAGTCCGACTAGAAGGTTCGACCGGAGCAGGCGGGAAAGCCCGGAGACCCTCTCGGCCCTGACGGGATTCTTCTTGTGCGGCATTGAGGAGGAGCCCTTCTGGCCCTTGGTGAAGGGCTCCTCGAGCTCCAGAGCTTCGGTTTTCTGGAGATGACGGAGCTCGGTGGCGAACTTGTCCAGGCTGGCGCCGAGAAGGGCCAGGGAGGCCAGGACCTCGGCATGGCGGTCGCGCTGCAGGACCTGGGTGGACACCCTGGCCGGAATCAGCCCGACCTTCTGCAGCGCGATCTCCTCCACCTTCGGGTCGAGATGAATGTAGGTCCCGACGGAGCCGGAGATCCGCCCGACACTGATGACCTCGAGGGCGCGCCTGAGGCGCGCGGTGTGACGGTTGATCTCCTCGTACCAGACGAGAAGCTTGACGCCGAAGCTGATCGGCTCGGCGTGGACGCCGTGCGTCCGGCCCATCACCAGGCTTTTCTTGTGGCGCAGAGCCTGTTCCTTAATCGCATTTTGGAGCTCGGGCAGGTCCTTGAGGATCTTTTCCAGGGACTCTTTGATAAGGAGGGAGAGGGCCGTGTCGACAACATCATAGGACGTCAGCCCTATATGAATATAATGAGCCTCTTCTCCGACATGTTCGCCGACCGCTTCGAGGAAGGCGATGACATCGTGCTTGACCACCTTTTCGATCTCTTCGATCCGGGGGACGGAAAAGGCCGCCTTCTCCTTGATCCTCTGGAGAGAGGGGAGGGGGATCCTTCCGAGCTCGGCCCAGGCGTCACAGACGGCCAGCTCAACGTCCAGCCACTTGCGATAGCGGTTTTCGTCCGACCAGATGGCGCCCATCTCGGGGCGGGTATAGCGGTCGATCATGCAATTTCCTCGATTCGAGGCCAAATCATAACAAGGAGCTCCGGCCATGTCAATTTTTGTTAACGCCCGAATCCACCTGGGGCAAAGGATTTTGTATAATGAATGTCAAATAAAATGACGCCCTTGAGCAATGACGCGACCGATGAAGCGCTGGTGGAGAAGACCAAAAAAGGAGACCTGGATGCCTATGCCGAACTCGTCCGCAGATACCGGGAGAGGGTCTATCATACGATTTTCCGCTTCACCCGCAGCCATAGCGACACCGATGACCTGGTCCAGGACACGTTCCTGCGTGCCTTCCAGGAGCTTGGGCGCTTCCGTCAGAAGTCCGGGTTTTATACCTGGATTTACAGGATCGCAGTGAACTTGAGCTTGAATTTTCTCAAAAAGAGGAAAAGGGATATGGCTAGAAATGAGTATGATGATCGCCGGGTCGAAGCTGGAGGGTCGGCTGTTTCCTCTCCCGAATCAGCCTCCCTGGCCCGGGAGCTGAGCGATAAGGTCAACGAGGCTGTGGAAGCCCTGCCCCTGCACTACAGATCCTCTTTCATCCTCGTCGCACTCCAGGGGATGTCTCACGCCGAGGCCGCGCAGGTCCTGCGCTGCGCCGAAAAGACCATCTCCTGGCGCATGCACAAGGCTAGAAAGATGCTTCAGGCCAGGCTCAAGCCATATCTCGATGAGGTGCCCGATGAGATGTCATGACTACGAAAAATGGGTCTCAGATTCCCTGGATGGAGTCCTCGGAGAGGATCAAAGAGCTCTGCTCGACCGCCATCTAACGGAATGCCCCTCCTGCCGTGCCTACGGCAAGCGCCTCAGCAGAATCCAACAGGAAGCCGCGCGCCTGAGAAAAGCGGCCGTTGCGCCGTCGTATTGGGAGGGACTCTCTTCCGCCGTCCGGAGGCGGCTCGAGGCCTCTGAACAAGGCCGGAGACATCCGAGGCCGGTCTGGTTGAACTGGCGCTGGGCCTGGGGAGCGGCCGTTCTGTTCTCTGCTGTCGTCTTCGGCCTGCTTCTGCGGCCGAGGCCAGCCCCGGCCTTCGAGCCCGGTGTTTTCACCTTCGAAGCATGTCTCGGCCGTCTCGACCAGGAGATCGGGGATGACGCCGAGCTGGCCGGGAATTTCAACCTTGTTCTCTTAAGTTCTCTGCGCAAGGACCTGTCTTCGGCAATGCTGGAGGAAAATCCTGTTTTTTCCGAAGATTCGCTGTTCTGGGAAAGCCTGAGCGAAGAAGAATGGCAAATCTTGGAACAGGAACTAAAAAAGGAATTGAAATCATAGGAGAATGGACATGAAAACACGAAAAGCGCTGCTGATCGTGCTGAGCCTCGGATTCTTCGGCTGCTTGGTGTCGGCTCAGATCCCGGGTCAGGAACCTTTCGGCCGAGCCAGGGAAAACATCCACCGCCTGCGCCTGCTGCGCATGACTGAAGCCCTGGAATTGACCGAGGAGCAGACGGCCGTTATCTATCCGGCCGCCTCCCGGGTCGAGAAAGAGAAAATCGAGATCCTCCGCCAGCTCAACAGGGGGATGCGCGACCTCAGGGAGCGGCTCGCCAGCGACAAGCCCGACGAGACTGCCATCTCGGATATGGTGAATGGATTAAAGGAGCTGCGGGCGGGACTGCTGGCCAAGGACAAAGAATTCGAGGATTTCCTTGATACCCAACTCACTCCACTCCAGAAGGCGAGATACCTGATCTTTTCCGCCGAGTTCTACCGCGGCCTGGGCGAGCAGCTGAACCGGGCGAGAGCCCTGACGAGAGACAAAAAGAGATCCTGAGGAAAATTTTTCTCCTTCTCTTGACAAAAAGCCCGTTTTCCCTTAACATGAGGGGCGAACTAATTTAATTTCTCTTTTTCACAAACATTAAGTCATTAAAGAGAACCGGCAGAGAGAAAGTATATTTGTTCGCCCATTAATCTTTCTCTTTTCCCCTTCGGCCTATGGCGCCGGAGAAATGCACCCTTGGTTAGTCGCCTGTGCCAGCGTAGCTCAGTTGGTAGAGCGGCTGATTTGTAATCAGCGGGTCGGGGGT
>CAZYWP010000086.1:0-13679 GCA_964651495.1 uncultured Eubacteriales bacterium
CATCCCTCAGACCACAAATTTCTCCCACTCCGACTTGACCTTTTCCATGAGTTTCTTAAACCTTTCTTCCCGCCGGATTTTTTCCAGAAAAGGATCATACTTGGAAAGAAGGGGATAATTGATGAAACCCAAGTCCACGGTCTTTTCCAGCCAATCCATGGCTTTCTCTCTCTCGTCCAGCATGGCATAACCCATGGCTACGAACCAGGAGTAGGTGATATCGCGTCCGGCCACGAATCTCAATTCGTCGGTAACCGACTGCAGCGCCTCCTGCTTTTTTCCCTGAACGGCATATTTCAGAAAAAGGCCGAGCTGGGCGAATAGGTGTTTCGGCTCATCCTGGACGATTCGATCGATCAGCGAAAAAGCTTCTTCCAACCGCCCGTTATAAATCAGCGCCACAGCATAAAGACCCTGGCCGGCCGGATTCTCGGGCACCATTTGAAGCATTCTCTGAAACGGTTCCAAGGCTGACTCAAATTGGCCGTTGAAGAAATAGAGCCAGCCGGGGAGAGAGTGGTTGATCGGGTTGAGGGGGTCGATTTTCAACAATCTTTCGACCAGAGGCGCCGCGGCCGATGTCTTTCCGACATGCATGTAGACCGCGGCAAGCCAGAAGAGAGCATCGGCGTTGTTCGGATCTTTTTCGAGGACACGCTTTAAATGCTGAACGCTCTTCTGGTTGTTTCCCATCGTATAGAAAAGCCCGAGGAGGAAATGCCCGTAAGCCGAATCCGGCTCGAGCTTGAAGATCCTGCCGGCATATTCTTCCACCTGACGGAGACAGGCTTCGTCTGATCGAATCCCGGAATTGTAAAGCTGCCAATAGACATAACCCATGCCGGCATAAAGGAGGACATTTTCCCCGACGATGTCCAGGCCATTCTGCAGGAATCTTAAAGCCCGCTCCAAAGCGTCCTCATCCCAGCGCCAGATTTCCTGTCTGGCCTTGAGATAAAATTCGTAGGCCAGCACATTGTCGAGCGGACGGGAGGCGATGCTCTTGCTTTCCTCGGGACTCAGTTTCAATTTCAAGGCGTCGACAATCGCCCGGGAGAGGCTTTCCTGAATTTGGAAAACGTCCTCTATCGTGCCGCTGTATTTCTCTGCCCAGACCTGAAAACCGGTGGCCGCATCGGTCAATTGGACGGTGATCCGGATGTTCTTATCAATCTTTCTTACGCTGCCTTCCAGAACATATTGGACGTTGAATTCCTTGCCGATGGACTGGATATCCTTGTTGGCGCCCTTTAGGATCGTGGCTGAAGTGCGGGAAAAGACGCGGATAGTGTTGAGCTTAGAAAGGTCGGTGATGATTTCTTCTGTCAATCCTTCACTAAAATAAGTGTTCTCTTTTCCCGGGCTGAGATCATCAAAAGGAAGGATGGCCACGATTTTCTCGGCGGGTGAGGACTTCACTTCTGTGGGCGTCCTCGACGTTTGCGGTCTCAGGACACGATCAAAGACAAGATAACCGGCGATGATAAACAGAACAACCAGAATGAGAATGCCGGGGAGTCGAAGAGGCCTCACCCATTTGACAAAGGCGCGCGGCTGATCTCCTCTTCCAAGTTCTACCCCTGTCGGGGTCGGGATTTCTTCCTCCATTTGCTCGAGTCCTCGCAGGACCTCCCCGACGCTCTGATATCTCTTTTCTCTGTCCTTTTCCAAGCATTTCAAAATCATCCGGCTGAAATTCTCTGGGATCCGGGCGTTCAGGTTTTTGGGATCGACAGGCATCTCGGTCTTCTGTTTCACACCGATGGAGATAGGCGTGTCACCTGCAAACGGCACCCGGCCCGTAACCATCTCATAAAGAATCACTCCCAGCGAATAAATATCGGAGCGGTGGTCTAACTCTTTGCCCTCCACCTGCTCGGGAGACATATATTCCGGAGTCCCCACGGCCGCACCCGCATGGGTTATGCCTTTGACCTTCGTCAAGCGAGCGATGCCGAAGTCCATGATCCGGGCGTTTCCCTCTCTGTCGATCATGATATTGCTGGGCTTGAGGTCACGATGGATAACTCCCAATCTGTGGGCCTCGCTCAGTCCTTCGCCCACCTGTCTGGCGATATTGATGGCCGTCTTCATGCCCAACTGGCCGCTCATCCTGATCATGCTTTTCAGGTTTTCTCCGGGAACATATTCCATGACGATGTAGTGTTTGTCTCCGGCTTCTTCGAGAGAATACATTTTGCAGACGTTTCTGTGGGCAATCTGACGGGCCAATTTCAGCTCGTTGCGGAAGCGCTCAATGATGCTTTTGTTGGCCGCAATTTCGGGGTTGATGACTTTGAGGGCGACCTCCTCCTGCAGTTTTTTATCCTCAACCCTGTAAACCCGGCCCATCCCGCCTCGGCCAAGAACCTCGATGATTTCGTACCTTTCGGCAAACAGACTTCCTCTCTCCGGGTCGCTCAGCGGCGAGAAGTCCATGGTCTTGGTGCTTTCCTCCGAGACTTCCTCACGAAGGCTTAGTCTCGTCCCGCACTCGGCGCAAAAATGCGAGGCATCAGGATTCTCAGAATGGCAGGAGGGGCATGTTTTAGGCAAGATATCCCTCTTTGATAATTTGGCCAAAGAATAGCACCGCGATGGAAAATAGTCAACCGGGCAACGAACTGAGGAATGTTCCTGGCGAAAAGAATCTACACCAGGAAATAATAGGCGAGGAGGACAGCCCAGACGATGGGCGATCTGATCAGGGCATGAGACTCATCCCAGACCCACCAGTGCCTCTCCGACTCTTTTTCAAAGAGCAAACTCGTGACTTCGACTCCTAGGATAGCAAACATATGAAAAATGACGTTTCCCACCGGAAAATTCTTGCAGGTGATCATGCTGAATATGAATAGTCCGACAAATAGTTCGAGCTTGTGAAAAGCATGGACGTGAACGCCGATGCAATAGAAATGTCCCAGGGCAAAGATCAAACTGGTAAAAATCAAAGCATGTCCGAAATCCAAATGCAGCCATCTCTGGAAGACGATATAAAAAAGAAAAATTCTAAACACCAATTCTTCTACGACCGCAACAAGAACGGCCTTACCCAGGATTATCAAGACGTTCAAGAAGCTTATCCTGATGGGATCCTTAAAGCGGGTGATTCCGAAAAACCTGACAACGAGGGCATATCCAACGATGATGAAAAAGACAAGGACATGCCTTAACTCTAACCAGGAGAGGTTGTCAGAAATAAGCTGGATGATGTCTCTAATCATGAGCGGCCCCCCTTACAAGTGCGATGATTGAATGAGCATTCATGCGCCGATTTGACCTCATTCCGTCGGCCTGGATGATAAATCGTGAAGTAACATGATGTCAAATCGGGCCAAGAACCGGAGGCTACCTGCCAGAAGCGTTGTCTTATTGGGCGAGCGCCTTGGCAGCGTCGGCTGCCACCGCTTCGAGAACCGAATCGCAGCGGCCGGCATCAAGATACGTCGCCAAGTCCTCGCTCCCCGCGAACCTTCTCCCCGTGATCTCGGAACAGAGCTTGGTATGGAATCTGCTCCTGAAGAGCCGCGCGGCCTCTCTCGACGGATTCATCCAACCGATGCCGACCTGCAAGCCCTGCAGGTTCGACCGGATCATCGAATGCTTGGGCTTATCCCTTTCTTTGAAGTACTGCAACGAAATCGCCAAGATTACGGCAGCCAAAGCCCCACATGCGTTTCCAGACAATCCCAGTCCGCCTGTGCGAGCCCTGCCACCACGACGTCGAGCCCGTCGGTCTTGAGTCCAATCGCCTCGCTCACCCGGTCGAACGCTTCGGCCGCGCAGTTTCTGCGCCGCGCCCCCGCTGTGAATTGCCCGCGCTCACTCATCGTCTTCTCGATGATGTCGTGGAACACCGGCGCCATGTCGCACAGCTGTCCCTGGCATACGCGCAGATTGCCTTTCAGCATGAATTGGACGAGACTCCACTTTCTCATTCCAAGGATGTCGCCGCAGTTCAGCTGGCGACCCGTGCGTTGCCATGCGCTCACCGCGTTCCTGGTCGCCTCGAGCGCCGCCTCGGAGGCCGCGGCCCGGTCCCCGATCCGACTGCGGGCACGCACACCGGCTGCTAGTCCCGCCCCCCAAAGCGCCCCGCAGGCGGCATCCAGCTCGGCCACGATCCCGCCGCAGAGTGGGTCAGAGGCTTCCTCCAGTTCCTTCCAGTCGAGTCCGGCGGCCCTGTCGAGGACCGTCAGCATCGTCTCGGAGCAGCTGAAACGTCTCAGGAACTCCTTTTTGACCGACTTCGCATCCAGTACGTTCTCCATGATTCCACCTCTCGTCACATTTGGCCTACGCCTCAGACCCGCCTGCCCTGGGCGACGCACCGTCCACGATCGCCGAGTCTCGCAGGGGACAGTATAGGCCTTTTCCCGGACAGCGCGCAACCGGCGATTCGCTGAGCCGCGACGCGCCGGTCTTCCCACAGCGGAAGGGCCAGCTGTGGGCGCGAATCCTCGGGAATTTTCCGCAGATTGACAAGGATACAGAAGAACTTGTTCCGTTCTGCGAGAAGAATGGATTCATATACATATCCCGACCTTATAGAGGCGAAGGCGCTCCTTGAGGATCTTTCTTGAGAAGCCTGGATGATTTAGCTTCCCTAGATTGAATTTGAGATTTGCAGATCTTGACGCGCGGCCGGGGCGTGGTTTCAATCAGGAAGGCCTGCGTAGGACCTCGAGGCGGATGCGCCGGGCCGGCAATGCCTTCACGTGCTCGGCGAAGCGCTCGTTAAAGAGTGCACCCGCCCGCACCTGGCGGATGTGGGCGAGGATGTCGGGTCCGCACTGGCCGAGGTAGGACAACGCCGTCGCCGCGACCAGCATGGACCGGTTGAACCCCATGCGGCAGTGGACGAGTACGGTTCGGCCTGCTTCAACAAGGTCCGCGACCATGCGGCCGAGGGCGTCAAGCTTGTGCAGGTCCGGTAGGTCCTCATCGAAGATCGGGTAGTAAACGTACAGCAGCGTGCCCGGCTTTTTGGGCAGGCCGAGGTCGATGTCGCCATCCATATCGACCACGGTATCGACGCGCTGGGCGCGCACGAGTTCCCAGTCGTCGATCTCGCCCGAGACGAGAAGTGTTGCTGCCGAGTTGATAGGAAAGATATCCATGGCCTTGCCTCTTTAGCTAAGACACTAATGCCATCTTAGAATCGATGTCAAGAAGAAAAACGCTCTGGCTGATGGCCCGGTGCCGTTCTGAGTTGCTTGACCTTCTCCCGGGGGTCATTTCTGAAGATTGAAAAGAAGCCGGGCGCCCAACTTCCCGTCCTCGCTTTCGCTGGAGTAGAAGGAGGCGTTAATGGAGCCCAGAGGCCGAACGGCGATCCCGAGGGCCTTCCCCTCGATCAGGCGCTGCAAGACAGGCTTGGAGATGGTCAGGAAGGTCTTGGCGCCGTCTCCCTCGGTCACGGGCCAGTCGATGATCATCTGGGGATTCAGGATGTCCTCGACGGCCTTCCCCCGGCAAAGGCTGTTGAACGTGACGGTCTTTTGCTCCCAACGCGGGTCTCCGCCCGTGATTTCGACGACCCGGATCAGTCCGAAGTCCGGCCGCTCGTCGGACGTCCGTTCGATCGACCTCGTCGTGAGCTCAAGCAGTCCTGGGCCCGACGCCTTCTTCCCGGCGAACGGGCCGAGGTCCCAGCGCAGGATGATGGACCGCGTTCCGCCCGCCGTCACCACGGTCGTCTTCTTCCCCGCGTCGCGGACGTACCAATTGTTCAGGTTGACGTCCGGGTTCTCGAGATCGACGGTCGAGTCGGCAGCCGCGCGGGCTTCGCAGGAGAAGGATTTCGGGTCGGCGACCGGGGGATGGTAGGGCACGGGCTCCCCCTTGTCGGGTCCGGCGAGCGCGGTGTCGACCACATCCACCTTGAAATAATCCACGTCCACCCGATATTTTCCCAACCCCCAGTCCATGAGGGCCATCTGGCCGTTGACCGCGTCCCCCGGCCCGGCCTCGAAACCGCGCGTGGTCATGCTGATCGTGTGCCAGTCCTCCGCGTCAGGGATGTCGAACTCCATGAGGTGGCTGTGAAAATCGGTGGTTTTCTGGGTGTTGAGATGGAGGTTCACCCGGCGCGGGGCGTGACTCACCCGGATGCGGGCCTCGATTCGCAAGGCGTAGCCCGGCCTTTGGAGAAGGTCCAGGTCCAGCTCGTCGGAAACCTGGTGCTTGATCAGGGCCCACCAGACGTTCCGCCGGTCCCCGGTCGCGTCCACCAGGATGGAGACGAAGCCGTCTTTTTGGATGAGATCCATGACGGCCTGTCCCTCTCCGGCGAGGAAGCCCCAGCCGTTCACGCCGTCGGGATCCTTCTTCAGCGGCCAGTTGAAGTCCTCGAGGAACTGGGCCGAGGCGGAAATGGCCAGGACGAGGCCGGCGGCCAAAACGAAAATGAAGTCGTTCTTTTTCAAGACCCCTATGTTACCTCCGCTCCGAGCCCGAACGAACCGCTCACAAAAAGCACTCTCGGAGGAGATTTCTTTTCTGTTGCGCTGGCTGAACGAGGATTCATACGCCGGGTTTGACCTCCTCCCATCGTCATAAAATGATAGAGTATGACATGAAGGGATGTCAATTTGAACTGATCTCTCCCCTCAATCCGCGATTGATTGTTTGCCCGCGAATTGATATTCTTTTATCATCAAATCAGAGGAGAGAAAAATGGCGGTCCAGTGCCCTCATTGCCAATCCGAAAACCTGGAGGACAGCTCGTTTTGCCGGAAGTGCGGCAGCCGGCTATCCATCGGCGGAGAGGTGATCTTTTCCAAAACAATGACCTTGGATACAGCGACGAAGGTTCTGGCCACAGGCACCCTATTTGCCGGGAAGTACAGAATCCTGGGAGAGCTGGGCCATGGGGGAATGGGGATCGTTTACAAGGCCGAGGACATCAAGCTCAAGAGGTTCGTCGCTCTGAAGTTCCTGCCCGCCGAGCTGGCCGGCTACGATAAAGCCAAGGGCCGATTTGTCCGAGAAGCCCAGGCGGCGGCTGCCCTGGAACACCCCAACATCTGCACGATCTATGAGGTTGCAGAGGCTGACGGCCTCACCTACATCGCCATGGCCTACATCGAGGGGCGGACTCTCAGGGAACAGATTGCCCAGCATCCGCTCAAAAGCGCCGAGGCGGTGGAGATTGCGGCTCAGATTGCCGAAGGACTGGATGAGGCCCACGAGAAAGGCATCATCCACCGCGACGTCAAGAGCGCAAACATCATGATCACCGGGAAGGGGCAGGCCAAGATCATGGATTTCGGGCTGGCCAAGATGGCCGGCGGCCCGATGATCACGACCGAAGCGAAAACGATGGGGACGGTGGCCTACATGTCGCCCGAGCAGGCGCGGGGCGAGGACCTTGACCATCGGACAGACATCTGGTCCTTGGGCGTTGTCCTGTACGAGATGCTCACGGGCCGGCTTCCGTTTCAAGGGGAAAGGGAGACTTCCATCCTTTATTCGATCGTCCATGAAGAGCCGAAGCCGCTGCGGCAGTTCGATGCCCATATTCCGATCGAAATACAAAAGATGATCGACCGCGCGCTGAAGAAAAACAAAAACGAGCGCTATGCTTCGGCGGCCGAAATGCGCAAAGACTTGAGGGCCTATCAGGACTCCCTCAAGGCCGCTGAGGCCGGAGTCTTGAATCTCCGGTCGCTTGTCCGCCGGCTGCGCCAACCCAAGGTGGCGATTCCCGCGGTTCTCATTGTCGTGGCGATTGTTTGCCTTGCTTATTGGTTTTTCCAGCGTCAGGCCAAAGCCCGGTCGGCCAGGGAAATCCTCCTCCCGAAGATAAACGATCTCATCTTGGCCCAGGAAGCAAGCGAGGATAACTTCATCGATGCCTATGAGCTGGTTCAGGAAGCAGAGCATTACCTTGCGGGAGATCCCAGGCTCTCCGAACTGGCGTCAAAATGCTCCGTAAATATCTCCATCGAGGCTGAGCCGCCGGGGGCACAAATCTCGATGAAAAGGTATTCCGCTCCGGACAGTAAATGGGAATATCTCGGTGTCTCGCCCATAAAAAATATCCGGCTTCCGTTAGGAATTTTCCGCTGGAAAATGGAAAAGGAAGGCTATGAAACCGTGCTGGCAGCCTCCCCCACTCACAAACCGGACTGGTCGAGCAGAACTGAAGTTCCTGATAATCTCACTCGAGTCCTGGATAAAAAAGGCAGCCTTCCCCCCGGCATGGTGCGCGTGGCCGGAGGCCGGGTTCAGGACATCGGCGATATCGATGACTTCTGGATCGATCAATTTGAAGTCACCAACCGGCAATTCAAGGAATTCGTCGATCAGGGCGGGTATCAGAAGAAAGAATACTGGAAAAATCCTTTTGTTAAGGATGGAAAAATTCTCAACCGGGATGAGGCGATGTCGTACTTCGTCGATCAAACCGGAAGGCCCGGCCCTGCAACCTGGCAGGCCGGCGCTTTTCCTAAAGGGCAAGAAGACTATCCTGTCTCCGGAGTCAGCTGGCACGAAGCCGCGGCGTTTGCCGAGTTTGAGGGGAAAAGCCTGCCGACAAGCTCCCATTGGGACATCGCCAGAGGCGATCTGACCGCCTTATATCAGAGGGTTGGCATTAATTCAATCATCTTTCTCTTGAGCAATTTTCAAGGGGAAGGGCCGGCCCAGGTCGGTAAGTATCAGGCTATAATGCCCTATGGCGTGTACGACATGGCCGGCAATGTCCGGGAGTGGTGCTGGAACGAGACTCCTCAAGGCCGGCTCCTGAAGGGCGGAGCCTGGGACGATATCAACTACATGTTTAGGAGTCTGAGTCAGGCCCCTCCGTTCGACCGCTCCCCGAAAAACGGCTTCCGCTGCGTTCGATATCTGGACCCGCAAAAAATCCCCCAAACCGCTTTCCAGCCCGCTCAGGTTGCCCAGGCCCCGGACCTCTATAAGCTCTCGCCTGTTCCGAATTCTGTTTTTCAGGTTTATAAGGATCAATTCTCCTATGATAAAAAAGACCTGAACGCCCGTGTCGAAGTGAAGGACGAAACGGCCAGAGACTGGGTGAAAGAAAAAATCACCTTTGATACGGTCTATGCGGACGATCGCATGACGGCCTATCTTTTTCTTCCCAAAAATTCCCGCCCTCGCTATCAAACGGTCATCTACTTCCCCGGTCGCTCCGCCCAGCTGCAAAAGTCGAGCCAGGACCTGGAGAAATTCGTTTGGTTTGAAGACGAAGTGTCATTTCTCCTGCAAAACGGCCGGGCCGTCCTCTTTCCTATTTACAAGGGGACTTTTGAGCGGGTGGATCCGAAATTTGTCAACATCCCGCCGGATAGCCGCCTGAATACTGAATACTATATCCAGGTGATCAAGGAGTTCAGGCAATGCATCGACTATCTCGAGACCCGACCCGACGTCGATTCAAGTAAGATCGCCTACCTGGGATTCAGCTGGGGAGCGACGCTTGGGGCCATGATCCCGGCTGTTGAAGGGCGTCTGAAGGTCAGCATCCTAAAACTTGCCGGGATGTGGTGGGGCAGGCGCCCCGAGATCAGTCATATCAACTACATAACTCGAGTGAAGCTCCCGACATTGATGTTCAGCGGAAAATACGACATGCTGATGCCTTTAGAGACCAGAGCCAAACCCACGTTCGATCTCCTGGGCACTCCCAAAGAACATAAAAAATGGATGGTTTACGACACCGACCATTTCGTCCCGCGCAACGAATTCATCAAAGAGACGCTGGCCTGGCTGGATAAATACCTCGGCCCCCCGGCGAGATAATCAATCGAACATAAAACGGCAAAATAAGCCGTTACCGCTTCAGTGCCGGTCGCGCACCGTCGGATGCCTCAGGCCGCTGCTTCACTTATAATCGACTTCCGTCTCGACCGTGAAAAACTTATATTTTTTATAGATGACCGAGATTCGGGCATTGACGATTTTTCGTTTGTTCGAGTTGATGTAGGCCTGCTCCGAGTAATTCCGGCTGGGAAAGCGAAGCCCGTTTTTCTCGAGCCCGTATTCTGAAAAAGCGGTGATCTGCGGCTCGGCGTCGTGGCTTCGGGCAAACTCTTCGATGGCTTTGTAATTGCCCAGCGACTTTTGGTCCCAGACGATCTTCAGTATACTGCCGTCGTCCTCCTTGACCCAGATCTTCCCATAACAATGCGGCTCAGAGAGCTCTTGCCCGGGCATCGCTTCGATCACCACCGCTTTTTCCTTGTTGACCGTGTCTTCCCCGATGAGACTGTACACATGATAAGCTTGCCAGGATTCGCTCAGCAGTCCAACCGGCCCGAAGAGGACGTTTTCATACTGAAACATGACCGTCTGCAACGAAGAGTCCTGGATATCCGTCTTTCGCCCGTCGACCTCGATGAGGTTTCTCTTTTCTTTGGTCTCTTTGTTTTTTCGGATCAATTGATAGTCATAGAGAAAAACTCTGGTATGCGGAGTGAAATGGGCCGTCAATTCCGTGACTTCTTCCAGGCAGACAAAATCAAGCGCAGCCTTTTCCAGCCTCCGGCAATATTCTGCTGATTTCTTTAGGATCGCGGTCAGCCTCGGCTGGTCGGCCCGCTCTTGGGTATTCGGCTGGGCAGCGATAGCAGACAGCGCCGCAAACAGGATCAAGCTCTTGCCGCCAAGATTAAATGCCATCTTCCGCGTATCGTTCGGCCGCGTTCATCTGCACTTCTTTCTTTTTGTCTGCGCTATAATCATCTCAATCTTCCTTTTCGATTTTGAATCGTTTTCTTGAATCCGCGGCAAGGGTATCAAATTCCCTGTTTCCCCGGAGTGAAGAGAAATCGGGTTCGTTGAAAAACGACCGCTTGTAGCCTTTCTCCAACGAAAGGTTCAAGTACTTCAGCGCCTTTTCCTGATTTCGGGAGACGGCCCAATAACAGGCCTGAGCATAGGGGATATCCGGGTCATTCGGGTTCTGGCTTTTTTCGTAGATCGCTAATGAACGCTGATAAAATGAATTGGCTTTCTCAAGCTCGCCTTTCGCCGCATACACCTTGGCCAGATTGATCAGACAGGAGGCCACGCCAACCGTCTCCGGGCCGAAGACCTTCTCCTTGATTTTGAGCGCCCGCTCATAAAAGGCCTCGGCTTTCGCATATTCACCCGTCACTCTGAGCATCAGTGCATAATCGAGGAGCAGGCCGGCGATATCCGAATGGTCAGGGCCGAGGATTTTTTCGGAGACCTCCAGGGACCGCTCGAACCGCAGTCTGGCCTGGTGATATTGTCCGGAGAAAAAGTCCAAGATGGCGATGTTGTTGAGATTTTCAGCCACCCCAAGGTTATCCCGGCCGCCGGTCTTCTCATTAATAGCCAGCGCTTTTTCGTAGTAACGTCTGGCCAGACCGTAATCCCCCGTTTCCTGATAGATGAGGGCCAGGTTGTTCAGGGAGCCGGCGACGTAAGGATGTTCGGGGCCGAAGGCCTTCTCTCGGATGGCCAGCGACCGTCGATAGCAGGATTCGGCCTCCTTATACTCACCCTGCCGCCAGTGGAGCACACCGAGGTTGTTGAGAGGGTTTGACAGATAAGGATGCTCCGGGCCCCAAATTTTCTCGCCGATGGATAGAGACTTGGCGTAGAGATCCTTGG
This sequence comes from uncultured Eubacteriales bacterium, assembly GCA_964651495.1. Taxonomy (GTDB): domain Bacteria; phylum Acidobacteriota; class Aminicenantia; order Aminicenantales; family UBA8522; genus CAZNVB01. The sequence continues at coordinate 11,605 of CAZYWP010000086.1, forward strand.
CTCTTGAGTAATCCCCCTTGTTGTCCTCGACCACCGCAAGGTCATTCAGACACCAGATAACGCTCGGATGATCCAGCCCCAGCTCTCTTTCCTGGATCGACAGGGTTCGCTCATAGTACTTTTCGGCTTCTTCAAATTCGCCGGTCAACTTGTGCAGCCAACCGAGGTGGTAAAGAGGGTAAGAGACACGCTCATGATCGGGACCGAATATCTTTTCACAGATGGCCAGGGATCTGTCGAGATATTCGTGGGCCGGCGCAAATTCTCCTCTCTCTCTGTGGATTATCCCGAGCATAAAGAGCCCCCTCGACAATTCCCAGGTCTCGCCGGGAAGGGTCGCCTGGAGAATCTTGATGCTCTGCCGGACGAGCGGCTCCGCTTCGGCCGTCCGTATCTGCATAAGGTAGAGCCAGGCGAGGTTGAGCATGCCGAGGGCGACGGTATAATGATTCTCACCAACTTCTTTCTTCCGGATTTCGATCATCTTCTTCAAGAGAGGCTCAGCCCGGCCGAACAGGCCAAGATTCTGGTAGACCTGGCCGATGGCTTCCATCATCCGGGATTGGATGATCGGCTGGCCGACAAGCCCCGTCTCGATTTTTTCGGCCCCCTTATCCAGAATCTCCCGGGCCGTGATCGAGTTTCCCCTGGCCTCGCTCGGGTCTGAGACCTTGAAAAGATTCACCAGGAAATCCGAAACCTGTTGAGCTGTCTGGGCTTCCTCTTTAGCTTTCTTCTCTGCTCGAGTCGCCTTGATCAGCCCAGTGCTCGTCCCGGCGATCCCGGCCAGCAGTGCCAGCAGGACGAGGGCGGCCGCCGCCACTCCGAGCTTGTGCCTCCTGACATATTTTTTGAGGCGATAGCCTGTTCCCGGTGGCCCGGCGGACACCGGTTCGTGCCGCAGATGCCTTTCGATGTCCGCGGCGAGCTCCGATGCTGTCGCATACCGCCGGGTGCGGTCCTTTTCCATGGCCTTCATGATGATCCAGTCTAGGTCCCCCTTGAGCTCCTTCCGCATCAGGACCAAGTCTGTCTTCCTTTTTTCAGCAGCGGTTTTTCCCCCGTCTCCCAGGCTGCTGACCCGAGTGCTCGGCCGCGGCGGCTCGGTGTCGCGGATGATCCGCTGGATCTCCCCGTAGCCTGCCGAGCGGAGCGTCTTTGAGTCAAAAGGCAGCGTTCCGACGAGAAGCTCATAGAGCATCACGCCCAGAGAGTAGATATCAGTCCTCGTGTCCACGTCCAGCCCTGACATCTCTGCCTGCTCAGGAGACATGTATTCCGGCGTCCCGATGAGCTGGCCCTGTTCCGTGTACAGTGTCCGCTCGGTGAGCTGATGGCCGGTGGCTTTGGCGATTCCGAAGTCGATCACCTTCGGGATGGGATGTTCATCCTGCACCGCCACCAGGATGTTCGAGGGTTTTAGGTCGCGGTGGATCACACCCTTCTGGTGGGCGTGCTGAACGGCGTGGCAAACGGTGATGAAGAGACCCAGTCTCTCCCGCATCGAGAGCCTGTGACGGTCGCAGTAGTCGTCGATCGGAATTCCACGAACGTACTCCATCACGAAAAACGGCCGTCCCTTCTCGGTTGCCCCGGCATCGAAGACATGGGCGATGCTGGGATGGTCCATCACTGCCAGGGCCTGCCGCTCCGTCTCGAACCGAGCCACTACCTGTCTGGTATCCATTCCCAGCTTGATGATCTTGAGGGCGACTTCACGGCGGAGCGGGCCGACCTGCTCGGCCCGAAAGACCGACCCCATGCCTCCCCGGCCGAGCTCCTCCAGAAGCTTATACTTCCCCGCGATCATCACGCCCGGAGTGAAATCTTTATCCGGGGGCCGGAGGGTTTGGGTCTCGAGGGCGACGGCCTCTGGCGCGGGCGCAAGAGGCAGGGCACAGTTCTCACAATAGCGAGCGCCGTCAGGATTTTCTAAATGGCATTGCGGGCACCTGATGGCCATTGCTATTCCCTTCTATCTGGGGTGGCCAAAGATTAGCAGGGAAAGACGGCAGAGTCAACTGGGCTGAAATCCCGGCCCAACAATCTAGAATAGAGTTCAGTCCCGTGTCCGG
>CAZYWP010000087.1:0-5443 GCA_964651495.1 uncultured Eubacteriales bacterium
GGAAACGAGCGGGCTGACGAATCCCAACCCCGAGCCTCGCCGGGGGTGAACCGGGGCAGGACCCATCGGGTGTTTCTATCGGCAATTTTGGAATCTCCATTACTGAGCGGTGTTTGACAACCCGGCTCGGTTGGGTTAAAAACAATCCCCGTGATCAACGAACGCCGCATCCTAGTCTCCGCATCCCTGTTCCATGCGCTCAACGACGGCGCCACGGTGGCCGTGCCGATGGTTTTTCCGATCCTTTATGCGCAACACCATATCATCGGCAGCTATTCTCAGATCGGCCTGCTGTCGAACTTCGGGCTCCTCACCACCTTCCTTTTTCAGATCCTCGTCGTCCACGCAGCAAAGCGGGTCGACTACAAAGCCATGCTCTGCCTGAGCTTCCTGGGAATTTCTTTATCGCTCATCCTGATCCCGCTCTCCAAGGCCTATGTCTCTCTCTTCCTTTTTTATGTCCTCTTCCGGGTTTTTGACAGCTTCTACCATACGATGGGGCTGGCCTGGGTTTCCCGGACTCATCCCAGACAGGGCATCGATTTCGCTATGGGAGTTCAAAGCGGCTCGGGGAACCTGGGCGTCGTCCTGGCCTTTGTTTCTGTCGGCTTCCTGGGCCAGAGGTTCAGCTGGCAGCTTCCTCTTTTCGTCTGGTCGGCGGGCTGCTTTCTTCTCGGGCTGGAGAGCTATTTTCTGGTCAGGCCGGTCTCATTCCCGGCCGAAGATTCGGACCGGTTGAATTTTTCGTCCTGGCTGCAGACGTTCAGTCAAATCCGCCGGTATGTAGCCGGATTCCTGTTCGGCGGTGCATCCTGGAGCGTGACGGTCTATTTTGCGCCGTCCCTTCTCCACCACAAGTTCAACATCCCGATGGGACAAACAGGAGTCTATCTGGCCCTCTGGATCGGCATCGGGACCGTGATGACCTATCTCTTCGGCCGCCTGAGCCGGCGTTTTGGCCGGCTCGCCATGTTCCGGGTGGCCGTTGTCGGCTCCTCTCTCGCCCTGATCCTGATCGGGCTGGCCCGCCGCGCCGGTCTGGCCGTCATCGGGCTGATTGTGTTCGGGTTTTTCTTGTTCCTGATTTACCCCGCCCTGCAATCATTCGTGGGCAACGCCGTGTCTCCGCGAAACCAGGCCCAGGCGTTCAGCTTCGTTTCCAATCTCTCGATGCTCGCGGGAGCCCTGATCTCCTTGTTGGCGGGAGTCCTTTCCGACTCGTTCGGCATCAGCTCCCCGTTCCTTGTGATGGGCCTGCTCGGGCTGGGAATATTTTTTTACTCGGCCTTCTCCCTGGCCAGGTCCAGCGCTTCCCGGAGGACCGAGACTACGATTTCTTGAGCCGCAGGACGCGGCCGGGAAGGCTGCCGTTCCATTTGCCGTTTTCGATGACCACCCGGCCGTTGATCACCAGATAATCCACGCCCCGGCTGTACTGATGGGCGTTGGAGATCGAGGTGGGCGTCCGGATGTTCTTCAAATCCAGGACGACGATATCGGCCTTGAATCCTTCTTTGATCCAGCCGCGGTCCTTCCAGTTCATGACCTCAGCGGGGAGCGCTGTCTGGGAGCGGATTACCTGGGGAAGGGTCAGCACTTTGCGCTCCAGGCAGTACTTTTTGATCTTGTGGAGAAACGTCGAGTAGGAGCGAATATGGGGAAGCCCGATGCCGTAGAACGGCGCCGTGCCGTCGCTTCCCGTGCCCACATAGTCCTTTTTCATGATGTAGCCGATATCATCCTCGGACATCGAAAACGGGATGCACAGTGCTCCCATAAGGTCGAGCTCGATGGCCGCATCCTCGACCGGTTTGCCCTTGCTGGCGGCGACTTCGGCCAGCGATTTGCCCTCCAGGCTCTTTTCGACACAGACGCCGATATAAATATTTTCCGCGCCGACCGATTCGTCGATCGATTTGCGGACGGCCCGGCGGATCTCATCGGCCGTCGCCGGATCGCCCATCCGGGCGAGGAACAGAGCCCGCTCCCGCGCGTTGGCCGGGCCGCGGAAGGCATCGAGGTCGAAGAGAGACCCAGCAACGAGATTGACCAGGCGCTGGCGCGGCAGTTCCTTCAGGAACTGCTCGTGGCTGGCGGAAAGAGGGACCGCCGGCGTGATTTTCTTGTAGAGCTTGAGCAGCTCGTCATCGCGGAGGCAATCCAGGATCCCTTTGATGTCCTGGCTGTTCAGGCTTTCCGCCCCGCCGGCTCCTGTCCAGACTGCCCTGGGGATCAACGGCCGGTAGGGATAGGTGTTGGAAAACGGGTAGGGATACTGGTCGGCGGTGATGATCAGCCCTCTGGCCCGGGCCTCCTCCACCAGGGCGCAGGCCTTCTTGACCAGCCCCCAGTTCGCCCTGCCGAGGACCTTGAAATGAGAGATGTGCGCCGGAACCCCGGTCTTTTCGGAAATTTCGATCGCTTCCCCGACAGCTTCCAGAAGGCGGTCTCTCTCGTTCCGAATGTGGGAGTGATAGATGCCTCCATAGGGCTTGACGACTTTGACGAGCTCGATGATTTCGTCCGTCTTGGCGAAGGTTCCGGGCAGATAAATCAACCCGGTCGACAGGCCGCAAGCTCCCTGCTCCATGGCCTCCTTGACCAGGGCTTTCATTTTCTCCAGTTCTTCCGGCGTCGGCGCGCGATTCTCCATGCCCAGCACGAGTTGGCGGACCGATCCGTGGCCGACGAGAAGCGCCGCGTTGGGCCCGATCCCTTCATCGGTCCAGACTTTCACCAGGTCGGCCGCCTTTTCGAAGAGCGGCCAGGCGCTGCCGCCGCACTGTCCGACAACGATCGACGTGACACCCTGGGTCAGATAATTCAAGCACGATCTGTTCTCCCGGAGATACATGCCCTCATCGACGTGCGTATGGAGGTCGATAAAGCCCGGGGTGACATAACGGCCGCGGGCATCGACGACGCGGCCGGCTTTTCCTCGAATCGCCGGGGCCACCTTGACGATCGTGTCGCCTGTGACGGCGATATCCATCTTGATCGGAGACCCGAGCGACCCGTCGAGGACCAGCCCGTTCTTGATCAGGAGGTCGTAATCCGGGGGAGCGGTCTGTTCCCCGGAATGCGTCCGGATGGGGCAAAAGATGAATCCAATAACCAATAAGAAAAAATAGACAAGTGCTTTCCTTCGGCCCATTTTGCCCTCCTCAAATATCCTCGTTCCTTTTTTTGAACTTGTCCAGGAGCTCGGTCCAGCGGTTGGACAGGTCGACCTCCCGGCCGTCGATAAAGACCCTTTTGACGTTCGTCCGCAGCTCCAGGATATCGCCGTCCGCGAGGACGATGTTGGCGATCTTTCCCTTCTCCAGGCTTCCCAGGCGGTCGGCCAGCCCGAAGATCTCGGCCGGGTTGATCGTCACCGCTTTAAGCGCTTCGCGGCGGTCCAGCCCGAAAGCCGCTGCTTTGGCCGCATGGTAAGGAAGGTCCTTGGCCGAGGAGGCGCTCTGCGAAGAAAAGGCGATCTTCACCCCTGCCTGGTGGAGCAGCGAGGGGTTCCGGTAAAGAGAATCATACCCGTCCTCCCAGCTTGGCGGCAGGTCGTAGAGTGAGCCGAAGATGACCGGGATTTCCGCTCTGGCAATCTCGCCGGCGACTTTCCATCCCTGCTGGACGCCGAAGAAGATCGCCTTGAGCTTTTCTTCCCGGACGAACTGGATCGCCGCCCGGATGTCTTTCTCCGCCTGGACGGAAATCATCAACGGGAGCTCGCCGTTGACCACCGGAAGAAGAAACTCGAGCTTTTCGTCGAATTGAGGCAGGGTCAGGAGTCGGTTTTGGGCCGCGGCGGCCTTACTTTTCTGATAAAGCCGCGTTTTGTTCAGCCAGTCCTTGAGCTCGCCGACCTGCCCGGAGGCTTCTTCGCGGGGCGCTCCCTCCCTCCGGAAACCACCCCGAGGCAGGGGCGGGAATTGGACCTGCAGGGCCACCGGGCTTTTGATAACCATTTCTTCAGGCGTCCATCCGGTGAGCCGGATCAGCCCGCTCTGTCCGGAGATCAGACCTCCGGTGGGGACGACCAGGGCGGCCGTGATTCCATTGGCTCGAGTGATGGCGATGTGCATGGAGTCCGGTCGCAGCGCCTCCGTCGCCCGGACCTGCGGGTTGATCCGGCCGGTCTCGCGGAAGTCGGTGACCGCCGCGATCGACCCGATCTCGGTCAGCCCCAGCGAACTCCAGCCATCGATCATGCCGGGATAGGCCGAGAGGCCGGAGGCGTCGATTACCCTCGCCCCGGGCGGGATGGGAATGTCTCTGCCGATGGCTTCGACCCGGCTCCCCCTGATAATGATCGTTCCCTCCGGGATATCTTCTCCGACGACCGGAACGATGCGGGCGCCTTTGATGGCTGTGACCGTCGTTACATCATCAGCGCCTCCCCAGAGCGCGGTGAGTCCGATGACCAGGATTAGGAAGAGAACCGGTTTTTTCATTATCCACCCCCTGTTGTTTTCATCCCGCCGCTTTTCTTGGCGGCCGCCTCCCGGTCTTTGAGGTATTGGGCCCGGTCGAAATAGATGTCGCCCTCGATGATCGTCATCTCGCAACGGGTGTAGGCGCTCAAGGGATGCTCGTTGAAGACAGCCACATCGCCGTGTTTGCCGGCCTCCAGGCTCCCGGCGATTTTATCGACGCCGAGCTGGACAGCCGGGTTGATGGTGATGAGCCGGAGCGCTTCGTCCTCGCTGAGACCGCCGTACTTCATCGCCTTGCCGGCATCGTTGAACAGTCGGCGGATGCGCTCGCCGCCGTCAGAGTTCAGGGAGACAAGGAGGCCCTGTTTAGTACAGTAAGCGGCGCTGTAGGCGATCCCTTCCGCTGCCTCCAGCTTGTAAGCCCAGCTGTCGAGGAAGACCGATGTCCCGACTCCGGCCCGGGCCAGCTCCTTGGTGATTTTGAAGGCCTCCGGAATGTGCTCGAAGCAGGCGATGGTGAACCCGAATTCCTTGGCCAGGTTCATGAATTCGAGCGACTCATCGGCCCGGTAGCTGTGGACTCGGGCGCGCAGTCCGCCGCGCAGCAGGTCGGCCAGGGCTTCCATCCGCAGGTCCCGGCGCGGCGCAACCATGTTCCGGGGCGGGTTTTTAGCTTTCCTGACTTCATTGTAGCGCTCCCACCGCGCCATGTAGTTTTTGGCCGCCAACAGCTCCCGGCGGATAATGGCGTTCACTCCCATGCGGGATGCCGGGTAGCGCTGCTGTCCGGCGACGGCCGGCCGGCTGGCCTGCTTGGGGTTCTCGCCGAGGGCGAATTTGAGCGTCCGGTAAGCCTGGGGGACGATCATCTCTTCGGCCGGACGTCCCCATTTCATTTTCAGGGTGATGTTCTGTCCGCCGATCGGGTTGGCGCTGCCGTGCATAGTGTGGATCATCGTGACGCCGCCGCTCAGGGCGGTGAGGATGGAGAGGTCCTCGGCGGTGATCGCATC
>CAZYWP010000087.1:5543-13364 GCA_964651495.1 uncultured Eubacteriales bacterium
CCTCGGCGGTGATCGCATCTCCCCCCTCATTTGTCCCGGAGAGAGCGATGTGCGTATGGGAGTCGATGATCCCGGGGATGACATAGCGGCCGGCCGCGTCGACGACCTTCACGCCCGGGGGGACCGGGAGGTTGTGGCCGATCTGTTTGATGATCCCCCCGACGATCAGAATATCCCCCTCGAGAAGCTCGCCGTTTGTCACCGTCAGGATCGTGCCGTTCTTGATCAGAAGGTCGCCGGCGGAAAGACCCGGAATGACGGCGGCCAGCGCCCCGAGGGTCAGGAATAAAATCAATTTTTTCATGGCGGTCTCCTCTACTCGGCGGTCTTCGGAAGGCGCATCGCCCGCAGCTCCATGGCGCTCCTGCCGGTGGAAATGGTCCCCTCGATCGTCTCGCTCTCCGCTTTCCCGCTGAAGGACATCTCCATAGTCTGATTCATTATCGTCCCCACCACCACGAAGCTGAGTTCGGCGCCGCTCAGGACGCCGTCCCGGATTTCCCACCTGCCCGTCTGGCTGGAGATGAAGCCCTTGAGATTGTCTCCCTCCTGCTCGAGCTCCATCGTGGCTTCGAGTTCTCCCATCGGGCTTTTGATTATGGTCTTCCAGGCGCCGGCCAGACTCAGCGCCGACTGGGCCTGCGGTTTGCTCCCGGAGGGCGGTTTCTCCAGCTTGAAGAGAATGCCGTCGCAGAAGACCAGTCCCACTTCGCTGCCCTCCTCGAAGATTTCCCCGCCGGCGAGGACGACATTGGCGATCTTCCCGGGCTCGAGGCTGCCCATGACGGCATCCACGCCCAGGTATTGAGCCGGCGTGATGGTCAGGGCCCGGAGGGCTTCCTCGCGCTCCAGCCCGGCCAGGATCGCCGCCCGGATATTTTTTTGGGCGGCCTTGGCGTCGCTGAGCCCCAGGGTGGTCAGGGCAAACTGGATCGCGGCCTTGGAAAGGGCCCCCGGGTTGGCGGGGTAGACCTCTTTTTCCGCCGCCTTTCTCGCCTCCTCTCCCTTCTGGCTCGGTTCGCTCGACAGAGGTGGGCGGAAGTCCAGCGAGACAAGCAAAGGTACAGAGGCCTTTTTCAGGAGCTCGGCCACCCGCCAGGCTTCGTTGGCTCCGCTCAGGAGCGCGTTCAGCTTGAACTCATCGCGCAAACGCAGGGCGCGCTTGATGTCTTCCTGGTTGGCGCAGGTGAAGATGACCGGCTTGTTCTCGACGACATAGGGAACCAGAGCTTCCAAGAACGGGTCGTACTCCGGACGTTTGATCCCTTTCCCTACCCTGGCTGCCTGGGCTTGATGAGACGAGTAGTGCCCGGCATCGAGAAAGGACTGGCGGAGGAAGGCCATCGTCCCCATCAGGCTTGACGGATAGGAGCCGCGCTCGGTGACAAACTGGATGTGGAGGGCGACCGGATTTTTCACCACCATCGGTTCCGGCCTCTCTCCATTGAGGTTGAGCAGCACGCTCTGCCCGGCGAAGATCCCGCTGTCCGGGGCGACTAGGACGGTGGTGACTCCGAGGCGATGCCAGGCCTCGATCGCGCTCAGCTTGGGCTGAAGGAGGGTGAAGGCCTGGAGCTCGGGCTTGCGGACGGGCTTCTCCGCCGCGACGGACCCTGCCGCGGCCGCCTGTCCCTCGGCGGGCCGCTCCTCCCTCCGGGCCGGGAGGAAGAGATGCGTGTGAGCCGAGATCAGCCCCGGATAAGCAGTGAGCCCTTGGGCATCGATGACCTCGGCGTCCTCCGGAATCCTGATTTTATCGATCGATCCGATCGATTCAATCAGGCCATCGCGGATGACGAGCGCCCCCTTTTCGATGGGCGGAGATGTCACCGGGATGATTTTGCAGTTGATGACGGCGTAGGTCGGGAGTACCTCGGCTGCGGTGGAAGCCCAGACCGCCGAGACGGCGATGACCAGTGTGATCAAACGTCTTGCGCTTTTCATATCCCTCCTTTCCACCCGGACCAGACCGGCTGCGGTAATTTCCCCTCTCTCTTCAGCATGAGCCCGTCATTTTAGCAAAATGAAACCGCGTCGTCCAACCGGGATCGGTTTATCCGGTCAAGACAGCGATCTTCCTATGAAGCTTGCTTTCTAAGAGGAATTAAATCATGTAATATACAGCGCGAAGGGCTGCGGCATGAGCGAGATGGTTTTTCGAACCGGAGTGCGGATCTTGGAGGCGACGGTGGCCTTGGCCGGCAACCGGAAGTCTCTTCTGCCCTACCTTCCACCTCCTCTTGAAGTCAAATCGCTTCTGACCGATTTCAGGGCAGTCGACCGGATTCCGTACTCGTCCCGGGCGGACGGCCGAATCACGGTCAGGGACAGGCCCGGCGTCAGGCCGTCCTATCACCTCTCTGGAACACGGGCCGTTTTTTACGGGCCTTTTGTCGAGCTGACACGGAAGGCTTCCGACCTGCGCTTCAGCCTCTGGGGCAACCAGGGATTCCTCTACCGGTTCACCCTGATGCTCCTCGAGCTCAAGCACGGCATCTTCAGCCTCCACGCCTGCGCGCTTTACCAGCCGCAGCGACACCGGCTCTTTGTCGTCGCCGGGGGCGCGGGGAGCGGCAAGACGGTGTTCCTTCTCAGCGGCCTGGAGCGGAGGATGGCCCTTTTTTCGACGGAAACCGTCCACTTCCGGAAAGTCCGGGGCCGTTTCCACTGGTTCAAGGGCTCTCTTGTGGACAACGTCAGGATCGGGACGCTGCGGCGCCATTTCCCGGGGTTTTTGCCCGGAGCTTCGGGCGGAAGCTCGGGGACTGAATGGCAGACGAAAATTGCGCTCGACCTGTCCTCTTTCGGATGGCCCGGGGACCGCCTGGTCGAGCCTGAGACGGTCATCCTCTTCCCGCGGATCGAGGAGGGCCGGGAGGAATTTATCATCTCGCCCTTCCACGATTACCGCCAAACGGCCAAATCCCTCTTCGACAACGTGACCGAGAAGATCGCTGAGAGTGTCGTCCTTTATGACCGGCTTCCCGTGCTGGGGCTGGACCGGACAGACCTTGCCCAAGAGCGCTGGCGGACCGGAGAGGCTCTGGCCCGGAATTCCAATACTGTTTTCTGCGCCTCGGTCCTGGCGAGCCCCCGCTGCTGCTGGGGGGACCTTCTGGACCGGGAATTCTTATGATGGAGCTCAAAATGACCCAAAAAGCATGGGAGGGCGCTTTCCTCATCCCCTGTCCGGGGAGAAACTCCAAGCCCAGGACCACCGGCCTGACCATGGTGATCGACAAAGGCCTGGGCAATCACGTCCTCGAGGATTTGATCGAGATGGCCGGCGACTACATCGACGTCGTCAAGCTGACCTTCGGCACTTCAGCCTTCAATGACCGTGAGGTGCTGGAGAAGAAAGTCCGGCTGATCGTCTCGAGCGGAATCGACGTCATGCCGGGAGGGACCTTCCTCGAGGTCGCTCTCTGGCAGAGCAGGCTGGAAGCGTATCTGGAACGGGCCCGGGAGCTGGGCTTTACGGCCATCGAAATCTCGGATGGGACGATTGAATTCAGCCCGGAAAAACGCCGCGAGGCGCTCAAAAGAGCGCTCGGCCTGGGGTTCAAAGTCATTACCGAGGTCGGAAAAAAGGACCCCGGCGAAACGCCTCCCATCGAGGTCATCCACCGTCTCATCAGCGAGGACCTGGCCGGCGGCGCCTTCAAGGTCATCATCGAGGCCCGGGAAGCCGGGCGGGGAGTCGGGATATTCGATAAAGACGGGAAAACGAAGCAGCATGAAATCGATCAGATCCTGGCCGGAGTGGCCGAAGTCGATGACCTCATCTGGGAAGCGCCCCTGAAGAATCAGCAGCAGGACCTCATCCTGAGGTTCGGCCTCAACGTCAACCTGGGGAATATCCCCCCCGAGGAAGTCCTGGCCCTGGAAGCGCTCCGGCAGGGTCTGCGCGGCGATACCCTGAAGCGGGCCTACCTTCAGTCCTGCTCTTCCAAGAGCTGAATCAATACCGTATGGTCCCCTTCCGGCAGGTCAAACTTATGGGACCATCCCCTGAAGACTCTCCTGACCTGGCCGTCCAGCAGGAGCTGGTATTTTGCCTTTTTCAGGAATTTGACTTCGATTTCCCGCTTTTTCAGCGACTTGAATTCGAAAGAAACCTCGTTCTCCGAGTAGAGGAAGCGGCGGAAGACGGAGCTGCCGTCCGCTCTGATGATCTCTTTTTCTTCCTCGGTCAGCTTGACCTGGGAAGGCGAGATCTCCACTTGATAATGCCGCCCCTGGATGGAAAGGCGGGAGAGCTTTCCCTTTTGTTCCGGGCTGAGGATCCCGAACCGGAATCCCTCCCAGGGCGTGAAATCCATATACTCTTCCATGGCCACTAGGGCGAAAAGGGGGCCCCGGCTCTGGTACCTCTCCCCCCCGGCCTCGCCCGTACGGGAATCGAAGTTCTCCGGGCAGAGCTGGAAATTCTTCCAGCTGCGCAGGAACAGGTCCGAGCTCTTGCTGGCGAACTCGGTGGCCACGGCGTCAAAACCGAAGGCTTTCAGGCCCTGATAGACAAGATAGTTCGTCGGCGGACAGATTGCCCCCCGCCAGTAATGCTGTTCTTTGAAGAGGGGGTCATCGCGTGAGATCGTGGGCACGACATAGTCCCCCCAGAACTCCTTGGGGTTGAGCAGTCTCCTCATCATCTGCAGCGCCCTTTTCTCGTCCGGTATCCGGGCCAGGAGCGGATAGAAGTTGGAGGCGGCTTTACGTGGCGAGAAGCGGCCGTTCCAGTGCCGGTCGAAAAAAAACCCTTCTCTCTCATTCCAGAGAAGTCTGTTGATGAGTTCTTTCATCTCTTCGTATTCCTGGAGATAGGAGGAGTAGTCTTCCGGCAGGTCCAGGAAATCGGCCATCTGGGCCAGGCAGTAGGCGTCCAGGGCGTAGAGGCTGTTGAGGTCGACGCAATTCATGGTCAGCGTGCCCGCTTCCTCGTCGAACGAAGCCTCTTCCCAATTGGGTAGGTCGTCCTGCCCCGACTCCCACATGGCGCGCTGTTTTCCGCTCGCGTTCGCCTCCCGGGGAGGGACTGCAGCAGCCACGAGCTCGGTGTCCGAGCCCCATTCGAGCAGCCCGTCGCCGTTTCCATCCCGCCGCGGCTGTCCGCCGGGTCCAGGCGCCTTCCAGAAGGCGTGCCACTTTTTGAGATAAGGATAGGCGGTCCTGAGGAAGTCGCGGTCGCCCGATTTGCCGAAAAGCTTCAAGACGACGTAGCTCCCGATCGGGGGCTGTGAGCGGTCGGGAGTGCCGCCAAAACGGCCACGCCAGTTGGGGATGTTGCCGTTGGGGTACTGTGTCTCCAGGACAGCCCGGATGATGTCCCGGACGTGGCGCTGGCTTTCGATCGAAACCTCCAGCGCGCTAAAAAAGGAGTCCCACCCGAAAATGGTCCAGTGGTCCAGTGTGCCGTTGGGCTGAGCGAATATCCAGGGGCGAGCGGCCGGGCTGTAGAGCCGGTGCTGGTCGGGCTGGTAGAGGATCAGCCAAAAGAGATTGTTGGTGATCGCCTCGGCGGCCCCTTTGAAAAGGCCGTCGATCTTCACCCTCTTGCTCTTGTACCTTTCCTCCTCGTCGCGCAGGAAGGCGTCAATCGTCTTTGTATTTTTGTAGCGGTAGATCTGATTGCTCAGGGTTCTCTGATCATCGCCCACTCCGGCGACGAAATAGAGATCCCGCTTTTCCTCCATGGAATACGAGAGGACGGGATTCTCGATTTCCTCCAGCCCGGGGGACTCCCCTCTCCGGTCAGTCCAGAAAAGATAGTATTGCTTTTTGCCGTTTGCGTTTTCTCCCTGGACCTGGCCATCGGGCAGAACCCGGTATCTTCCCCTGAGGTCCCAGGGAAAATTATGCTCGACCTGCAGGAGGATGTTTTTTGGCGCCCGGATGCGGCCGATGACGGATCTTTCGTCCTGCCGGCACCACTCCAGTGTCAGCGTGTCGGCCCGGGGGGACGGCTTGATCAAGACCGGGGTCTGTTCCTTCTGCTTGAAAGGATGGCTCAGGTCGGCCCTGACCCGGGAGTACTGACCGTCGGGAGAATGCGGGCCGACCTCGGAGATGAGATAGAAGAAATCGCTGCCTTCGGCAGTCTGGCCGTCCTTCAGGATCTTGAGCCGGAAGGCGAAGACGGCGTCCTTGGAGACGGCCAGGACAAGTCCGAACCACTCTCCGCCCTCCAGGGCTCCGATGTAGATGTCCTTCCAGGGATAATAGACCTCGCCCTGCAGCCGAGGGAGCGCGGCCGAGATTAGGAAAAAACATATAAGACAAGCGAGTCGTTTCTTCATCGATTTCTTTCGACCGTCGAGCCCCGGCATGTTTCCATTCTTAATTTAAGACAAACGCCGCTATAAATCAACGGTGAGAAGATTCTACCCGCTCTGCGACCACCGCCGTGCCAGCCGCGCCAATATACTCATCCGGGCTGACCATTCGGGATTTGGAGATCGTGAGTTGTTCGGCTAAAATGAGGGCTCATGGACCGGCCGAAAGTCGCTGTTGTTAGATGCCCCGGTTATCGAGCCGAATTCCTGTCCGCGGCCCTCGGACGGGCTCTGGAATTGATCGGAGGTCTGGGCCGCATCCTCAACCCCCGGGCCAGAGTGTTCGTCAAGGTCAACCATCTTTCTTCGTTCGCTCCTCCCGAGCGGGCGATCAACACGCAACCCGATTTTGTGCGGCAGACGGTCCAAGTTCTGCTCGATCACGGCGCCGAGGTCACTGTGGGTGATGACATCGCTTCGACCGGCGATGACGGGTTTGTGGCGACCGGGTACCGCCGCGTCTGCGCGGATTTGGGAGTCCGGCTGGTCAACCTGAAAGAAACCGGTTTCGCCGAAGTGGCCATCCGGGGATCTGTCCTGGACCGGGCTTACATCGCGCGGCCCGTCCTCGAGGCCGACTTCCTGGTCAACCTCCCCAAGCTCAAGACCCACTCTTTCGCCGTCTTCAGCGGGGCGGTGAAAAACATGTACGGCGTGATCCCGCTGGGGCTGCGGCACGATTTTCACCGCCGCTATATCCGCAACGATGTCTTTTCCCAAATGCTCGTCGACCTGTTTTCCGCGGTTCCGCCGCACCTGACCGTAATGGATGCCGTCGTCGGGATGGAGGGCGAAGGCCCTTCGGGAGGCAAACCCAAGCCCATCGGGCTCATCCTGGCCGGCGTCGATGGCGTGGCCGTGGACGCGGTCGCCACAAAGATCGTCGGCTACGATCCCGCCGAGGTCTTCACCACGGCTCACGCCGGGGACAGGAAAATCGGAGTCGCGGACCTCCGCCAGATCGACGTCGTCGGTGAGCGCATCCAGGATGTTGCAGTCAAGGATTTCCGGCCCTCGGCGGCGGCTGTGAAACTGTTCCGAAAAAAAATTCCCTCGCTCTTGTATGCCCTTATTCAGGACAAGCTCGTCCTCATCCCGGAAGTGCTTCCGGATGTCTGCGCCGCCTGTCAGGAATGCGTCCGTATCTGCCCCCGGGGCGCCGTGCGTCTTGTCGGGCGGGCGGCTTGGGTCGATGAGGAAGAATGTATTCACTGCCTCTGTTGCCACGAGGTCTGCCCCCACCTGGCCATCCGTTTGAAACAGCTCCCTGTGGGCCGGCTGATCAGGATGGGAAGCGGCGCCGGCCGCAGACTTAAGGCTCTATTTCGGAGGGCCGCCGGCGGGAGAGGCGAGGGCCCCAGAGACGCTCTTCGGAATTCTTCTTAGTGATATTAACTTCCCCTACCCCTTCTAGCCAATTAGAAGGGGCCCTAAACAGGTAAGCGTCTCTGGCATGGTCGGAGGAAGTCCGTCGAAGACTGAGCGGGCA
>CAZYWP010000088.1:0-13285 GCA_964651495.1 uncultured Eubacteriales bacterium
TTATATTTATTCCTGATATATTCTAATTATGCGCTTTCCAGAAAAAAGTCAACCGTGCCGGACGTTCAGCTCACCATCTTCCGCAGATGGACGGGCTCGTAATAGCGCTGCCTGACCCTATGATTTAAGAATTCCACGAACAAGGAAAAGGCCATGGCGAAATAGATGTATCCTTTAGGGATATGGAAATCCAGCCCTTCGGCTACCAGGCTCACGCCGATGAGGATGAGGAAGCTGAGGGCGAGCATCTTGATCGTCGGATGGATTTCCACGAAACGGCTGATCCCGTTCACCGAGAGCATCATCACGACGACGGCGATGACGATGGCCAGGACCATCACCCCGAGCTGTCGGGCCATGCCTATGGCCGTGATGACAGAATCGAGCGAAAAAATGATGTCCAGGACCATGATCTGGGTTACGATGAGGACGAATTTCCTTCCGGCGCGTCCCTTGGGTTTCTTTGCCTCCGGGCTCTCCAGGCTCTCGTGGATCTCAAAAGTGCTCTTGGCCAGGAGAAAAATGCCTCCGGCAAGGAGGATGAGGTCGCGGCCTGAAAGCTCCTGGCTTAGAAGTGAGAACAGGGGCCGGGTCAGCCTCATCACCCAGGTCAGCGAAAGAAGCAGGCCGATCCGGCTGATCATGGCCAGGGCCAGCCCGACCACCCGGGCCTTCTCTTTTTGCCCCGAGGGCAGCCGCGAGGCGAGGATGCTGATGAAGACGATATTATCGATGCCCAGGACGATCTCCAGCGCGGTCAGGGTGGCCAGGGCCACCAGCGATTGAGCGTTGAATAGCCATTCCATCGTGCGCTCCTTTAACTCTGATCTAGTCGATTCTAGGCCATTGCCGTTGTAGGCTCAAGCGGTCATTATAGCATTGAGTGGCAGGCGTGAAAGGCCAGCACCCGACGGGTGGCTTGGTTCGGGGGCCCCCCGCCGACCGAAGCGTTTGGTGCCATAGACCTTCTGGCTTCGAAATCAACACAGTCGACCGTGAGGGCGCCGGGGGTGAACCAAAACAGGACCCGTTGGGTGCTTTCAGCGGAGAGATCGAGAGGCTGGAGTTCTTGTCTCTGAACAAGTATAATTCAGGGAACGATGAGCAAAGAAATCGCTGTGGAAATCAGGCCGGAAGGGCCCGAGGATTATGCGGCCATCTACGAGGTCAACCGGGCGGCTTTCGGCCAGGAAGCGGAATCCATTCTTGTGGAAAAAATCCGCCGCTCGCCGGACTTCATCCCCGAGCTTTCCCTTGTCGCCGTCCATGACGGGCGGATTGTCGGACACATTCTTTTCAGCTTGATTCGCATCAGGATAAAAGACCGTCCCGATCAGGAGCGGACCGTCTTGTCCCTGGCCCCGATGGCCGTCAATCCCGAATTCCAGAGCCGGGGCATCGGCTCTGCCCTGGTCCGCCGCGGACTCGAGATCGCCCGGGACCTGGGCCGCAAGGTCGTGGTCGTCGTCGGGCATCCCGATTACTATCCCCGCTTTGGGTTTTCTCCGGCCCGGGTCAAAGGCCTGGAGGCGCCGTTTCCCGTTCCCGATGAAGCATTTATGGCCCTCGAACTTGAACCTCACGGCCTGGAAGGGCTTAGAGGAACTCTGGTATATCCGCCCGCCTTCGATGACGCGGGTTGAGCCTGCCCGAAGCGTGCCATCGAGGAAAAGATGAGGAAAACCGCATTACCGGCCGTTCTTTTATTTGCCGTCCTTGCCGCGATAAGCTTAGCCGTGCTCCCTGAAAAAGACCCAGCTCGTGGCCGGATGGTCACTATTCCTAAGAGCGTCCTTCTCGACAAAATCAAGGGTGGATGGGCTGGCCAGGTCATCGGCTGCACCTTCGGCGGCCCGACCGAATTCCGCTTCCAGAGCACGTTTATTCCGGATCATCAGCCCATCTCCTGGAGCCGGGATGCGGTCAGGCGGCACTTCGAGAACGTCCCCGGCCTTTACGATGACGTGTACATGGACTTGAGCTTCGTCGAGGTGCTCGAAAAAGAGGGGCTGGACGCGCCGGCGAAATCGTTTGCCGCGAAATTCGCCAATGCTTCCTACCCGCTCTGGCATGCCAACCAGATGGCCCGCTATAACATCATCCACGGCATAGCGCCGCCTCAGTCCGGTCACTGGCTGAATAATCCCCATGCCGACGACATCGATTTCCAGATCGAGGCCGATTTCGCCGGGTTGATGAGCCCGGGCCTGGTCAACGCGGCGGCCGGCATCTGCGACCGGGTCGGCCACATCATGAATTATGGGGACGGCTATTACGGCGGTCTTTACGTCGCGGCGATGTATTCCTTGGCCTTTATCGAAAAAGACATCCCTCGACTGGTCGAGGAGGCACTCCGGGTGATCCCGCCGCCGAGCGCCTACGCTCAGACCATTCGCACGGTCATTCAGGGTCATCGGGATAACCCGGAGGACTGGAAGGACACCTGGCTCAAGGTCCAGAAAAAATGGGGCCAGGACGCCGGCTGCCCGGAGGGCGTCTTCAGCCCGTTCAATATCGACGCCAAGATCAACTCGGCCTGGGTGGTGATGGGGTTGCTCTATGGGAATGGGGATTTCGGCCGGACCCTGTCCATCAGCGCCCGCTGCGGCGATGACTCCGACTGCAACCCGGCCACGGCCGGCGGGATTCTGGGGACGATGCTCGGCTATGAGAAGATACCGGTAGATTGGAGGCAGGGACTGGCGGACATTGAGGCAGTGGATTTTAAATACACCGAAATTTCCCTGGCCGAGGCCTATGACCTGTCTTTCCGGCAGGCGCTGGAGATGATCCGGAGGAATGGCGGAACAACGGAGGGCGAGAGCGTCCGGATCAAGATCCAGGAACCCAGGGTCGTCCCCTTGGAAGCCGGCTTTGAAGGGCACTACCCCGTGGAGCGGCGGCGGCTCGATATTATGCTAGACGGAGCCTCTCCGGAGGCCGAATTCACCTTTGAGGGGATCGGGTTTGCCCTCAACGGCGCGGCCGTCGCCTCAGATGATGATAAGGTCGCGGCCCCGAAAGCCAATGATGTTAGAGTCCGGATGACAACGGAAATCGACGGCCGCCCGGGCGAAACACTCGATCTGCCCTTAAATGACAGGACCCGGAAGCCAACCCTCTTCTGGCGTTACGGGCTCAGTCCAGGCCCGCACCGGGTGAGGCTGAAATTGCAGGATTTATATCCCAAAATGGCGGTCGAGCTCGCCGAGGTCGTGGTCTATGGAAACAGACCGACAGCGTCAAATGTTTTATAGCGACAATCTGGCCTCGAGCCGAGCTAAGTCTGTTAAAAAAACCCTCATTGGGGAGGGAAGTTTTTGGGGCTGCATATCGTCTAAAACATAATGGTTGAGTTTTACCCCGGCAAGGCCATGGACATATTACTGATAAAAAAGAATTTAAAAATGAGAAGAACACGTATCCTTCTGTTTTCTTTCTTGCTCTGGGGCCTCTTTTCTAGTCTCTGGGCTGGTGAGGAGGTCCTGACTCTTGAATCGGCCATCCAGAGAGCGCTGGCCCGGAACGAACAGGCCCTTTCCGCGGATCAGAGCCTTCAGGCTGCCGAATCCAGGGTCGGCCGGGCGCGGGCGTATTTCCTGCCGCTCATCAACGCCACCGGCAATTATCTCCGCCGTCCGTTCCAGGTCTCCAGAGTCGTCGGGGGCACGGAAATCGTCATCCAGAATTATAACGCGCTGTCCGGTGTGCTGGCCCTCAACCTCACCCTCTTCGACGCTCAGGGGATTCCGGGCTTCCGGAATATCCGGTCGCAGAGGATCGCCCAGGAATATGCCACTCTGGAAACAAAGCGCCAACTCGTCTTCGAGGTCAGCAACGCTTATCTTGGCACTTTGGGTGTGGACCAGGTCCTAGAAGCGTCTCAAAATCGTTACGAATACGCCAGACAGGCGCTGGATGCCGCCAAGGCGCGCTACTCGGCCGGCCTGGTCGGCGTCAACGATGTGACCAGGGCCGAGCTCGAATTCGCCACCGCCGAGATGGGCGTCACCCAGGTGAAAGGTCAAGTCGAGGCGACATACCTCCAGCTTGGCTATCTGATCGACGACCCGGAAACGCCGCGGAAAAGGCTCGAGGTCCCAAACCTTCTACTCCAAGCGGCTGAGGATATTCCACTTGCCGTCGAGCAACTGATCGCCCAAGCTCAGAATCGCCGGCTCGACCTGAACTCCCTGCGCTGGCAGGCCAAGGCTCAACATGCCCTCATGCTGTCGCCGACTCTCAAATGGTTTCCCTCCTTGAGTTTCAACGCCCAGTATCGCTATACGAACGAAGCCGGGTTGACCGGAAGGAATACCAACTGGAATGCCGGTCTCACCCTGAACTGGACGATCTTTGACGGGTTCAACCGGAATGCCGAGTATGGTGAACAGAAGGCCTTGGCCATCCAGGCGGACTTGGCCGTCCAGGCTGGGATGCGGCAGGTGGACCTCCAGGTGCGGGAAGCCCTGGTCTCGCTGGAAAATCAGAAGGCCTCCCTCAGACAGGCAGTAGTCGCCCAGGAGGTCGCTAAAAGGAACGCGACTGAGATTGCCGAGCTCTACCGTCAGGGATTGGCCTCGGCGCTCCAGGTGGCGGACGCAATCGTCAGCCTATTTGAAGTAGAAGTGACGCTGGTCAGAGAAAGATACGGGCTTGGAATTTCTTACCTCAATCTCGAGGCTGCCCTGGGATTAGATCCGTTTGGCAAGGAGCCGAAGCTGTGAAGAACAAACCTATTTTGACAATCATTATGGCGGTTTTGCTGGGGGCTTTGATTCCGGCGGGCTGCAAGAAAGGAGAGAACTCCCCGTCCTCTCCTTCGGCGAAACCCGGAGAGAAATCAGGCGGGATCTTCGACAAATCGAGAATCTCCTATCCTGTCGAGGTGGAATCCGTCCAGGTCCGCTCCCTGATCTATCTGGTCAACGCCGTGGGGTCCGTGGAAGCGTTTGAGAAGGTCCAGGTGACAGCGCGGGTGGCCGGAGTCGTCGACCGGGTGCTTTTTACCGAAGGGAATTACGCCAAGCTCGGCCAGGTTCTCGTCGAGGTGGAGCCTGAACGATACCGGCTGGCGGTAGAGGCCGCCCAGGCGGCTTATGAAAAAGCCCAGGCCTCCAAGGCCGATGCGGAGGCCGGGTTGAAGAGACGCGAGGAAGTGGTCAACCGAACCCCGGGGCTCATCCCCGGCGAAGAAATCCAGACCTGGCGCACCAGGGTGCTGGTGGCGGTTTCCGAAGTCGCCCAGACCAAGGCTGCGGTCGACCAGGCCCAGCTCAACCTGCGGGACGCCTATGTCCGGGCCCCAGTCTTGGGCATTATCCAGACACGAACCGTCCAGACCGGGCAATACATTCAGGTTGGGACGGTCCTGGCGACGCTCATCCGCCGTGACCCCCTACTGCTCCGGTTCAAAGTGACCGAACGCGACGCCAGTCAATTGCGCATCGGGATGACGGCCAACTTCAGAATGAGGGATATTACTCGGGAGTTCGACTCGAAGATCGTTCATGTCGCGGACTCCGCCGATGAAGGCACGCGGATGGTCGACGTCACGGCCGAAGTGAATGTCAGCGGCAACGAGGTTCTGCGGCCGGGGTCCTTCGCCGAAGTCACGGTCCCGGTGAGCAGCGAACGGACATCTGCCGTCATTCCGCAGACTGCCGTTCGTCCCAGCGAGAGAGGTTTCCTTGCCTATGTCGTCGAAAACGACACGGCGGTGGAGAGAGTCCTGACCCTGGGGATGAGAACGGCCGAAGGGCTGGTCGAAGTCACCTCGGGACTTGCTCCCGGCGAAAACCTGGTCATTCGCGGGTCCGAGGCCCTTCGGAACGGGGTTCCGGTGAGGATGACGCGAGCGGGGGAGGCGCCGGCCGGAAAACCCGGAGAGAAACCGGCGGATAAACCCGGCGAGCCGCCCGCGGCAAAAAAAGCCCAGGTTCCCGAGAATAAGGCGCGATAAGGAGCCGGCCGTGAACCTTACAGATGTCTGTGTCAGAAAACCGGTGTTGGCCTGGATGCTCATGGCGGCCACGATCGTGTTCGGGATTGTTGCCGCGAGGCGCATCGGAATCAGCCAATTTCCCGATGTCGATTTTCCGAACATTACGGTCTCCGTGACCTGGGAGGGAGCAGCGCCCGAAGTCATCGAGAACGATGTCGTAGAAGTGCTGGAGGAGGCACTGGTTCAGGTAGAAGGGATGCGGACCATTACTTCTGTCTGTCGGCAGGGATCGGCCTACATCACCCTGGAGCTGGACCTCTCCCGGGACGTCGATTTCGCCATGCAGGACGTCCAGGCCAAGGTCTCTCAGGCTCAGCGGCGCCTTCCCCGGGACATCGACCCTCCAGTGATCTCCAAGTCCAACCCGGAAGACCAGCCGATTCTGTTTGTCTCCCTGGCAGGGCCCTTCCCCCAGCGGATCCTGAGCGACTATGTCCGTTACAGCCTCAGGGAGAAACTCCAGACCATCCCGGGCGTGGGCGAAATCACCATGATGGGCGCCCAGGACCGGAACATCCGCCTCTGGCTGGACGCAACCAAGCTCGATGAGAAGGGCCTGACGGTCAGGGACGTCATTCTGGCGCTGCAGCGGGAGCACGTCGAGCTTCCGGCCGGCCGGCTGGAGACACGCGGCCGGGAGATGAACGTCCGGGTCCTAGGAGAGGCCATCGACCTGGACACGCTCCGTAAGATCGCCATCAAGGAAGCGAGCGGCAGCCCGATCTATATCAGCGATGTCGCCCTGGTCGAGGACGGGTTCGAGGACATCCGGCGCCTGGCCCGAGTCAACGGCGTCCAAGCACAGGGGGTCGGTATCCGGAAGCAGCGCGGAGCTAACGCGGTTTCCGTGGCCAAAGCCGCCCGCCGGGCGGTCGAGGACTTCCAAAAGACGCTGCCGGAGGGAATGACGGCGGCGATCACCATGGACTCGACCAAGTTCATCGAAGAGTCGGTCCGGGAGATCCAATTTGAACTCATCCTCTCCGTCCTCCTGACCGCGCTGGTCTGCTGGATGTTTCTCGGGTCTTTTTCCAGCACCCTGAACGTCATCCTGGCCATCCCGATGTCATTGATGGGAACGATCGCCATCATCTATTTCCTCGGGTTCACTTTCAACACATTTACGCTCCTCGGCATGGCCCTGGCGGTCGGCATCGTCGTCGACGACGCCATCATGGTCATGGAGAACATTTTCCGCCACCGCGAAGGAGGAAAAGGCCTGGTCAAAGCGGCGCTCGACGGAACCCATGAAATTGCTTTTGCCGCCCTGGCCGCAACTCTGGCCGTCGTCGCCATCTTCGTCCCGGTCGTCTTCATGAAAGGAGTCATCGGCCGGTTCTTCCTGCAGTTCGGGATCACGCTCTGCCTGGCTGTTCTGCTCTCCTATATCGAAGCCGTGACTCTGGCTCCCGCCCGCTGCTCGCAATTCCTGAAGACCTCGCGCGAAGGCCGCAGCCGGATGGGGCTCATCGTCGACAAAAGCTTCCGCTGGCTGGAAAAGACCTATTCCGCCGTCCTGGGCCGGTCGCTCAGACGTCCCGGGCTCATCCTCGCGCTGGCTGTCCTGCTTTTTGCCGGGGCGCTCCTCGTGCTCATGAGCCTGCCCGGTGAGTTTGTCCCCTCCCAGGACCTGAGCCGCGTTTCCGTGCGCTTCCAGACCGCCGTCGGGTCGGACATCAACGAGACCGACAGGCTGATGAACAAAGCGGAGACCACTCTGGCCGATCATCCCGAGGTGACCCAGCTCTTCAGCTTCGTCGGAGGCATGGGTGGTGGGGGAGTGAACATGGGGAACATCTTCGCCACCCTGGTTCCTCCGGGCAAGCGGGAGATGAATCAGGCCGAGTTTTCGGCTGTCCTGCGCCGGGAGCTGAATTCCATTCCCGGAGTCCGGGCCGTCATCCAGGATATGTCTCAGGCGGGATTCACCGCCCAGCGCGGGTTCCCGGTCGAGTTCTCCGTGCGCGGGTCCGACTGGAACCAGCTGGTCGAAGTCAGCCAGGACGTGATGGGTCGGATGGCGGCGAGCGGTATGGTCGTGGACCTGGACACTGACTATCAACTGGGCATGCCCGAACTCAGGGTTACGCCCGACCGGGCTCTGGCCGCGGACATCGGCGTCTCCATAGACGACGTGGCCACGACTCTCAACGCTCTGGTGGGCGGGATCAGGGCCGGGAAGTACAGCACGGGCGGACGGAGAATCGATGTCCGGATGAAGCTCCTGGCGTCCCAGAGGACACGGCCGGAAGACATTGCCCAGCTCAAAGTCCAGTCGCGCTCGGGGCAGTTGGTGCCTCTGTCCTCGCTGGTGGCTTACGAGGAGCAGCCGGCGCTCCAGGCAATCACCCGGCGGGACCGGGAGCGGGCCATTTCGATCTACGCCAACGTCGCTCCGGGCCATTCGCAGAACGAGGCACTCCGCTACGTGGAAAGCCTTTTCAAAGGCCTGCCCGTTGGAAATCGCATCGTCCTCGGCGGGGCGAGCGTCGCCTTCCGCGAATCCATGAGCAGCTTGCTTTTTGCCATGTTTCTGGGAATTGCCATCGCCTATATGATTCTCGCCTCCCAGTTCAATTCCTACAAAGACCCGTTCACCATCATCACCATCCTGCCGCTGTCGATCGCCGGCGCGGCGTTCGCGCTGCTGCTCACGGGGCGCAGCCTCAACATCTTCAGCATGATCGGACTCCTGCTCCTGATGGGCATCGTCAAGAAGAACTCGATCATCCTGGTGGATTACGCGAATGCCTTTAAGGCGAAGGGATTCGACGCGCGAGAATCCATGAAGAAAGCCGGGCCCATCCGTCTGCGTCCCATCCTGATGACAGCGACGGCGACTCTGATGGCCGCCATCCCGCCGGCCCTGGGCCTTGGTCCCGGGTCCGAGATCCGGACGCCCATGGCCATCGCCGTCATCGGCGGGCTGGTCCTCTCGACGGTGCTGAGCCTGGTCGTCGTCCCCTCGTTTTACGTCATCGCCGACAGGTTATTCAAGCGGCGGCGGAGACATGTCGAGGACGGTCAGGTGGTAGCCGCAGAGGCCGCAGAGGCGGCCTCGCCTTCCAAGGGGTAGCGCCGACTCCTCTCCTGCCTTTAGGCGCGGTAAGCTCGCACCTTCTCCATCACTCTGTTCGCAGAATCCACAGATGGGACACCCTGCACTTTATAAAACACTCCCCCCGTCAGGCGGTTTTCCTCCAGGGCGGTCTGGAACGAGGTGAAATCGACAGACACCAGAAGCGGCAGATCGCCGGCAACAGCTCTGAGGTTCGGCAACACCTCAAATGCCGGAGGAAAACCCCGGTCATCGGCGAGATAGATGGCTTTCAGGCCTCGGAGCGAGCGCACTGCCGGGATCAGGTGGCGGCCGTTGCCGTGCAAGTGTAGCACGCCGCCGTCGAAGTGAGTCAGGATGCGCTCCGCAGGCGCACGCCCCCATTCTTCGAACATTCCCACTGAGGTCATATGAAACGGGTCGACGCTTTCCGAGACGATCCTCCCCGGGATCCACTGGACCATGTTGCTGCAGGTCCCCCCGGCCAGAAGGGGAATGGAGCCGAAGAAGGCCTCCTGGACACGGACGTTGAGGTCGAGAGCAAAATCGACTGCTCTGCGAACCCGGTGGGGGTTGTCGTAGAGCTCCATATAGGTCCGAGTCGCTCCGAATAACTCAAACACGAAATTCAGGCTGTCGATCAGGATGAAATGGCTGATCCCGAACTTTCCCCTGCTCCCCTCGCCAAAGATTTCCATCTGCTCCAGGAAACGCTTGTACCAGGGATGGGAATCGTTGAACCTAAGGCTGTCGAACTCGGCCCAGTCCTTCAGGAACGGAGGGACCATCGAAGAGATCCAGCCGGTCTCGGTGTCGCATAGGTAGCGGACTTCTCCGCCCAGCAATCCGCCGTAGAGGCCCTGATCGAACTCGCTCAAGTAGGCGCTGGGGATCGAATCGTCCTCGATGCCCGCGCGCTCCTTGAGCATGGAGTCCCAAAAAGCAATCCGCTCGCGGGGATCCGGGCAATCGCAGAATCCTTCATGATGCTTTCGGCGGAACTCGGCCAGCGCGCGGCTCGGGACTTCCATCGAGGCGAAAATCCGGCTCTCGGCGCGCCTCTCATACAGCCGCCGCAGCCGCTCCATGACATCTGCCGCGCCGGGCTTGTAGGCGATCGGTCCGTTCACGGCCTATTTCTTCTTAGGCTTCTTAGGCTTCTTAGGCGGATTCTTTTTGGGCCGGCGGGACGGCGCTCGCTTCTTCGTTGAAGCGCGCACTGTTTCGAGGTTGGCTTTGGCCGGCGGGACTTTTTCAATGAAGGCTCCGAGAATGGCGCAGGGATACTCGACGCAATAGGCGCAATTCAATACTTTTTTCTCCAGCCCGCACTTTCGGATCGCGCATTCGAAACAATGGCCGATATGGACCCCCTCGCTAACGATACAGCTCACGCAATTGACCATTTCAGGGGAGATGTCGGCGCCGTATTCCTTGGCCCATTGCTTTGCCGTCTTCGCCCTCAGCGCATTGTCGTTCGTCTTGAAGGCGATGTAAGCCGGGCAAACCGCGCAGTCCAAGCCGCAGATGGCGATTATTTTTTCCATTGCTCCTCCTGTAACCTCATCTCTACATGCCTTCTCATCCGGGATGATGGTAATCGACTGGAGAAAACAATGTCAAGGCAGATGTTAAAAGCCCCGCCGGGTGAAAATAAGACGGTTTTTGCCTCAACAAAGAGCCCTTCTCGAATGAAAAAAAGCCAACGGTGAGCATTCTCTCGCTCGAAGAACGTCTCTTTGAATGAAACGTTCTTATGTTTCCTGATTGGCCGAATCTGAACACGATCAGATGCAGAGTGATGCCGGCATCTTGAAAATATGCACAAAAGTACATACAATATGATCCGCTATCAATGGGATAAGAAAAAGGCCGATGATAATTTTCGAAAGCATGGCATCTATTTCGCCGATGCGGTATCAGTTTTTTTCGACGATCTTGCTCTGACCATCGAGGATGAAAGCTCAGGCGAAAGACGATGGGTAACACTGGGATGCGACCTCTTTGGCCGGACGCTGGTAGTGGTCTATGGCTGGCGTGGCGATGAGATCAGAATCATATCGGCGAGAAAAGCGAGCGCGAAAGAACGCAGGAAATACGGAAAAAAGCATGTGCAAAACCTATGATTTTGGTAAAGGCAAAAGAGGGGCCGTAGTCCCTCTGCCTCCGGGCAAGACCCGTATTACCATTCGTTTGGATAACGAGATTCTTGATTGGTTCCGTTCCCAGGTCGAAACCCGAGGCGGCGGCAGTTATCAAGCCATGATCAACAGCGTCCTCAGAGAGCATGTTCAACGTAGGGGAGAGCCGCTGGAGCGATATTTGAGACGTATCATACGGGAGGAGCTTCGAAACGCAGGACCTGGCACAGGATTCCTGCCTCCACAATAATTCGCCGTCTTATGGCCAGGGCCTTCCTGGACGAAGGTTCTCGATCTTTGTAGCAAAGTGAGAGGTAGGGGAGCGGATTGGGATGGGGGCGATGAACCCGTGACTTTGCGTCACGAGGGAAGGTGAAGGAGGGAAATTCCCAGCCAGAAGGCGGCCGAGAGGATGGCCGATCCGGGGATGGTTAGAGCCCAGGCCCAGACAATCCGGTAGGCCAGGCCCCAGCGGACGGCCTTAAAGTGGGTCGTAGCTCCGACGCCGATAATCGCACCGGTGATGGTGTGGGTTGTCGAGACAGGCGCGCCAACGACGGACGAGAACAGGATCGATGTCGCCGCGGCCGTTTCGGCGCTGAATCCATGCACCGGCTTCAGCTTGGTCATCTTCATGCCCAGAGTTTCGATGACCTTCCACCCGCCGCTCAGAGTGCCCATAGCGATGGCGAAATGACAGCTGATGATGACCCAAAACGGAACATAAAAATCCCCTTTAAGATGACCAGTGCTATAGAGCAGCATGGCGATAATCCCCATCGTCTTCTGGGCATCGTTGGTGCCGTGGCCCAAGCTGTAAAGGGCGGCGGAGACGAGCTGCAGCCGGCGGAACCAGCGGTCGACCGTCCGGGGGGCCCGATGCCGAACAATCCAGTAAACGGCAAGCATAATGGCGTACCCCAGCGCCAGGCCGATGAGCGGCGCCAGAAAGATAAAGAGCAGTATTTTTAGCAAGCCCGACCAGATCAAAGCCTTGAGGCCGCTCTTGAGAATCGCCGTGCCGACCAATCCCCCGACCAGAGAGTGGGAAACGCTGATCGGAAATCCCAGGCGAGTGCAGAAATAGGACCAGATTATGGCTCCCAATAGGGTGGAAAGGATCAGCGGCGGGGTAACGATCGCCGTATCGATGACGCCCTTTCCAATGGTCGTCGCCACGTGGACGCCGAAAAAAAACGCAGCGACAAAATTGAAGAAGGCGGCCCAGAGAACGGCCTGGCGCGGTGACAGCACCCGTGTGGAGACGACTGTGGCGATCGAATTGGCCGCGTCGTTCATCCCGTTGACGAAATCGAAGAGCAGGGCGAGGAAGATAATGGTGACGATCAGCACGGTCATCGGACGGCGTCTTCAGGTATTCTCGAGCACGATGCCTTCAGTAATGTTGGCCACGTCCTCGCAGCAGTCGGTGGCCCGCTCGAGGTATTCCAGGATATCCTTCCATTTGACCAGCTCGAACGGGTTTTTTTCTTCCCGAAAGAGGCGGGCGACGGTGCTGCGCCGGATGTAATCGGCCTGGTCCTCGAGCCGGTTGATCTCCACGGTCAGCTCCAGGATGCGGTCGGGTTTCTTGAGCCGGCGCAGGAGGCCGACCATTTCCTGGACCAGCTTGGCGCTTTCGAGGAGAACGCCGGCGAGATCGCGAACCTCGCGGGGCATGCATTCCGGGCAGTAGATCTCGATCCGCGTGGAGGCCGCTTCGGCCTGGTCGAGGATGTCGTCGAGTCGCCCGGCCAGCTCGTGGATGTCTTGGCGGTCGATGGGCGTGACGAACGTCTTGTGCAGCTTGGATATCAGCGCGTGGACGGTCTGGTCGGTCTGGTGCTCGATGGTCTTGATCTTTTGCGAAAATTCCGCCGCGTTGTCCTTGGCGTCGAGCATGGTGACCAGGATTTGAACGCCCTCGACGATACCCGAACAGATTTTGTCGAAATGATCGTAGAACACCTCGTTCCTCGGGGTCAGGGACTTGATCATCGGCGTATCTCCGTTTCCGGGAAAATCCTTCTCTCTCTCAAGGTAGGGGAGAAAAATTATCACGAATTCGGGATGAATGTCAAA
>CAZYWP010000089.1:0-13208 GCA_964651495.1 uncultured Eubacteriales bacterium
ACTTTTTTCTGGAAAGCGCATAATTAGAATATATCAGGAATAAATATAATCTAGAGTCTCATTTTCTCTCTGAATTCTCTATCTGTCGGAGGCGAAAAGTGCACAAAATCATAAGGCTCTTTTCTTGTCTCTCTATTGTAATGCTGGCCGCAAGCGTTGGCTTTGCCGGACAGCAAGACATTAAAGAAACCTCGGCCAACACGGCGGCCAGCGTCAAGATCGTCAAATCAGACCTCGAGACCGAGCTCGCGGATCAAAAAGCCCCGGCGGGCAAGGCCTATCTGGTGCTCGAAACCGAGTGGCAGAACATTCACCCCAAGCAGAAAGTGAAAAAGAGCGACGCGGAGGGCAAGCCGGACAGGACCATGGGAGTGGGCGGGCTGATGGGAGGAAAAACCAAAGAGAAGGAAGAGGACTACGTGGATATGGATGTCCCTTATGTCATTCCCAATTTCTTTGATCATGCTTATCTTCTGGCCGACGCCCAGACCTATTCTCTCGACAAGCTGACCGAAGTCATACCCGAAGGTTACAGCCTGAAGGAGAGCTTTAGTCTCCCCAAACTGGGCGACCGGAAAAAGGTCCAATTTGTCTATCTCGTTCCGGCGGCGGCGAAGAATATCGCGTTCCAGTTTTTCGATTACTCCAACGGCCACATCCTGGTCCCGGTTAAGGGCGACCAGAAGCTTGCGGCCGACGCCGGGGCTCCCGCCGGCCGGTTTCTCGACCAGATCAAGGACAACATGGTCGAGATCGCCGCCCGGGCCATCGACTTCCGGAACGAATACAAAGAAGCGGAAGCGCCGGAAGGCTGGCGCTATGCCGTCGCCCAACTCAGCGGGAAAAGCCTGTCCGCCAGCGCGGAGATGGGAAATATCATCCAGGTCCAGCCCGAGGAAAATATCTGGCTGACCACGAAAGAAGGATATCTCTATTACAGCTGCGGAGGCTCCACGACGGAAGACGGTTTTATCCGCTTCACGCCCGAATTTTCCCAAAACCAGGAAGTCGCTTTTCTCGTGCCCTCATCGATAAAGAATTTCGCCCTTGGCATCCGCCTGCAAAATCGGGTTTACACCCTCAAGCTTGACCCGAAATACCAGCCGGAGACAGCCCAGCCGCTGGCCACTCACCGCGACGGCAGGACGATGGAAGTCTTCTTCTATGGCATGAAAAAAGAAGGGAACAAGTTCGTTTTGGACTTGGGCATCAAGTCCCTGGTCGACAGCGGGATCGAGATCCAGACGGCGGATCAATTCATCTTGAAGGCCGGCGACGAAGATGTCTCTTTTGATGAACCGGCAACAACCTCGAGATTCCACCGTCCTCCCGAGCCCTTCACCGTCCCGCCGAAATCCTTCCTCCGGTTCGAACTTGCGTACGAGACCGAAACCGCTCCCGCATCGCTGTATTTCCGCGGCTACGAGAGCGAAAAGTATTTTGAGCTGACAAAATTCAAATAGTCGATAAAGCGGAAATTTAGGCGAGGAGAAAATCAAATGAATCGCTTCCAGGACCTTAAAAAACAAAAGGAATGGGTTTATTGGTTCATCGCGCTATTTTTCTTCATCGGCGGCTTCACCGCCTGTTCCGGCTCCAAGAATTCGGACCAGGCGAAGAATTCAACAATAGACACGCTCTCTCCGCCCCTGTCGACAAGCGCCGTGCCTCAGGCCTCAGTCGATCCTGAGACGCCGGAAAGCGGGCCGAAACCTGAAATTGCACAAGAAGACTCCGATCAGGCGGCAGGGCAATTGGAAAACTATTTTTCCGCCGTCGAGGACGCGATGAGGCGAATTCCTCGGGAGAGCTTTGATCCCGAAGCGATTATTCAGAAAATCGGGCAAGATCCCGTCAAGCTTTTCGAGTGGGTTCGCGACGAGACGGGCTTGGTCGCCTATCAAGGTTCTCTACGAGGCTCCATCGGCGTGCTGATGGACCGCTGCGGCAACAGCCTCGACCGGGCTCTTCTTCTTCACGGGCTGTTGCAGCTGGCGGGAAATGAGGTCAGACTGGCCGGCGGACGTCTTTCTCCCGAAAAGGCGAGGGAAGTGTATCAGAAGACCAGGAGCGGCAATCTCGCCCGGTTTCGCAAGTCCCCGGAATTTTCCCTGCAAGACCAGAGAAATGTCGTTGAAGAATTGGCCGGGGAATACCAGTTGCCTCAGGCCGACCTGATCAAACTGCTCACTCAAGCTCAGCAAGACCGGGAAAATGCGGCTCGAGGAATCTCCGGGCAGGTGAAGGAGCAGACTCAAGCCCTTCTCGACATCATCAAAGACGACCAGAAAGCGCAGCCGAAGAAGCAGGCTGGGCAAGAATACGAGGCGCTGGTCAATCACTGGTGGGTCCAGTGGGAGAAGGACGGAGAATGGGTGGACCTCGACCCGACACTTCCAAGCCTGCAGCAGGGAGAGACGATCGCTGAACCAGCCGATACATACAGCCCGGACGATCTTGAGGAGGACCTTTTTCATACGATCGCCATCCGGGCGATCGCCGAGCAATGGAGAGAAGGCCGGCTCGAAGAGCACACGGTCCTGCAACATCTCCTCGTCCCGTCAAAGGTGATGGGCAAGCCGATCGTCCTGCGCCAGCTCCCCGTGAACTGGCCTTCGGACAAGCAGCTTTTCGCCGAGCGCAACCCGGTTCAATCCTTTCAGTCGGCCGTGCTGGAACAAACCCAATGGAAGGCAGAACTGGAGATCGACGGAAAGGCCGTCGAAGAAGCCTATTTGACAGCTCAGGGCGATGTGCTTGCCGAGCCCGTAGAAACCGGTTCCAAGAAAGCCAAGGAGACAGGCGGGCTGGGAGGCATGTTCGGGGGACTCGCCGGCGGCGGCGAAGAAGAAAAAGAAGAAAAAAGCCCGGCGGCAAAGGGGGCCCACCTGACGGCCGAATGGCTGGAATATGAGATTCATTCCCCGGGCCAGCCCGTTCAGACCATTCGCCGGGAAATATTCAACCTCCTCGGACCTTCTGTCCGGAAAAAGGGCATTCCGGCCAAGCTGGAAATGACCAAAGAACAGCAGGCCGGGCGGAATTACAAAATCGTGGGTCAGACGGAGTTCCTGCCTCTCGTCTGCCGCTTGTCTTCAGCTTATATGGAAGCGCTCGCTGCTGAGAATATGCTCCTGCACAAGGAATTATTCCAGAAGCTTATGGAAGAATATCGTTCCCTTTCGCCTGAAGATGCGCTGGCCCGAGTATCAGAGATGCGATTTCTCGCCGGCGAATTATATGGACTTGCCTTCAAACGTTTTGAATTCAGCGCCAGCGCCGAAGAGACCTATCTGGACAGCCCCAATCTTTTCGCCTTCCACTCCTTTTTCGGGCAAGATCAGAAAGGAGAACTCGTCGGATTCCAAGGCCTCGATATTGTCAGCAATGACATATCTGTGAGCCCGGCGGCCAAGGAAGACTCGTTTCAGGTCCAACTTGAACAGGGTGTTCTGGAGACTGTGCTCGAGGCTCGGGAGATGTCCGACCAAGAGCGAGTCATCAATGCGGCCCTCATTTTTGCCGAAGCGAAAGCCCAAAAAATCAATTGGCTGCTCATTAAAAATGGGGAAGACCGAAACTGGAAGAATGTCGAACTGCCTGCCGACATCCGGGCGCGCATAGAGGAGGATCTCTCCGGGGGTTACTGGGTCATCGCTCCGGTCCGGCAGGTCCCGATCGGAGGAAAGCCCGAGTCGGCCTGGTGGCGCCTCAACCCGGACACGGGAAATCTCCTCGGCCTGGGGGAGAGCGGCCTGGGGCAGGCGATGTCGCAGTATGCCGTAAAAGTCAATATCGTTCTGCAATTGAAAACGGCCATCCAGATTTATGCGGACATTATGCGCTGCCTCGCCACGGCCATAACGAGTCCTCTCCGCGGCGTGAGGCCACAGCACGATGAACTCACTATCAAGTGTATCTGGGATGTCGTCTGCAAGAACGGTCACAAAGCGGCCAAGGCGCTTTTAACGATCGAGGTGAATTGGACAAATATCATCATCAGCCAGACCATTAGCTGGCTCATGGGCAAGTTCTGCGCCGCTTTATGGGAGAAAGGGATCGCGAGATAAAAAAAAGGCGCCCGGCAGGAAAGCGCCGGAGTGTCCGTCATCGGAGGAGGATATTCAATGAGGACAGGCTCATCGATGAGAATCGCCATGTCGGGATTTTTGACCCTTATGGTGCTCTCGTTATTACTTGTCCCCCTTGGGGCACAGCAGGCCACAGAAAAAGAACCGAACAATGAACCCGCCCAGGCCAACCCGATTGAGCTCAACAAGGCAGTTACGGGCTTTCCCGGGGAAGATGACGACCTGGACTGGTTTGCCTTGACCATTCCCGCGCCGGGGATTGAAAACCTGGTTATTGAGGTCACGGGAGTCCCGGACGTCGACCTGTGCCTCGAGTTCCTGGCTCCCGGCGAAGAACAATCGAACGAGATGAACCAGGCGTACGAGGGTGGAGGGGAAACCATCGTCCGCTTGAGGCTGAAGGCGGGCAAGTATCTCGTTAAGGTCCGTGCCAAATCCGGGGTCAACACAGACACGCCGTATACGCTGCGCGCCCTGAAATCCCCACGGCCGCCGGCGTCTTCCGCGGAGGTCGCCGCGGCCCTGCGCAAGGCGCTCGACTTCCTGGAAAAGAGCCAGAAAGCCGACGGCTTTTTCGAGAAGGACCATCCCGGCATCAGCGGCCTTGCCGTGATGGCTTTGATTGGAGGGAAGTGCGTTCCCAAGGACTATTCCAAGGCCATACGGGCGGGCCTCCGCTATCTCCAGTCGAGGTTCGACAAGAACCCCCTCTACGAAGGCAGTGCCAGAGAGGTCCCCCAGACGGGCTGGTCCCTGGCGGACGATAACATGTACACCCATGCCATCGCGACTCTGGCCCTCATCGAGGCCATCGCGGAGATGAAAGAGAACGGGCTCAAGCCCATGGCCGAGGAGGCCCTCAAGCTCATCCTCAAGGCCCAGAACACCGAGCTCAAGCCGGAAGCTCTCGGCGGCCCGATCGAAGCCAGCCCCGAAAACTACGGCGGCTGGCGCTATCACCCGAATAGCACAGACAGCGATATCTCCGTGACGGGCTGGCAGGTGCTGACGCTGCGGGCGGCGAAGAACACCTGGTACGACGTTCCCGACCGGGTGTTTGAGGTGGCAGGAAAGTATGTCAGGCACCTCCACGACGAAGAGTCCGGGTCGTTCGGCTATCAGACGGGCCCCGCCGGAGGCTCCTGCTGCCGCGCCGGCATGGGCGCGCTCATCCTCGAGCTCTGCGGCTTAGCCCAGGACAAGGCCGTGCGCAACGCCTTCCGCTTCATGTGGGACAACGCCCCGACCTGGAACGTGGAGAACCCGGGAGACGGCTACCCATTCTATTATTGGTACTACGGGACGCGGGCGATGCTCTTCGCCGGGGGCGAAGACTGGCAGGTCTGGAAGGATTGGATGTGCCGCCTCCTGGTCGGCAACCAGAATCCGGACGGAAGCTGGAACCTCAACGAGAGGGAGGACGGCCTGGGATTGGGACCCGTCTACGCGACGGCCCTGGGAGCGATG
The DNA here is from genome assembly GCA_964651495.1 of uncultured Eubacteriales bacterium. Taxonomy (GTDB): domain Bacteria; phylum Acidobacteriota; class Aminicenantia; order Aminicenantales; family UBA8522; genus CAZNVB01. The sequence continues at coordinate 5,559 of CAZYWP010000089.1, forward strand.
ATGCTCGAGTTCTGCTGCGGTTACCTTCCGGCCTACATGCCGAAACCGCCCGCGGCGCCGGAGGCAACGACTCTCCGGGTCGTCTACGAAAAAGAAGCCCCGGCTGAAATTGCCAAGAATATCGAGTTGATCTTTGATGCTTCGAATTCGATGTGGGGACAGATCGCCGGGGAGGCGAAGATCACGATCGCCCGCAAGGTGCTCACCCAGATCATCAACGGACTCTCTGATTCGCTGAATGTCGGTCTGCGGGTGTACGGACACCGCTACGGCCTGAACGATCCCAAGGCCTGCGCCGACACCGAGTTGCTGGTCCCCATCAGCCCGATCGCCAAGGCCCAGCTCATCGATACGGTGAACAAAATCCAGCTCAAGGGTAAAACCCCTCTGGTCATATCTGTCCTAGAGGCCATCAAGGACTTCGAAAAGATCCCGAACGGGAGCATCATCCTGGTGACCGACGGAATCGAAAGCTGTAACGGGGATATCAAGTCAATCGCCCCGGCAATCGAGGCAGCGGGCCTCGAAGTTAAAGTCAACATCATCGGATTCGATATCAAAGAAGCGGCCGCTCGCCAGGAGCTGGAGTCCATCGCCAAATCAACTCAGGGGCGCTATATCGACGCCCGGAATGCGGGAGAGCTCCTCTCGGCGCTGGAGCAGACGCTGAAACTCGAGTATGTCGTGCTCGACGGCGCAGGAACCGAGGTTGGGAGAGGCGTCGTCGGCGGCGATGAGGTCAAGCTCAAGGAAGGGACTTACACGCTGCGCGTTCTGCTTACCCCGCAGTCCGTAGAAACAAAGGTCACGGTCAAGACCGGCGAACAAGCGGTTTGCGTTTTAAAGAAAGAAGACGGGGGCTGGAAGCTGGGCCGTTAATCGGGTCGCTAAAGCCTAGGCCGCGGACACTGCGTCCGGCAGGAAAGGACCGGAGTGTTTATAGACAGAGGAGGATATCCAATGAGGACCGACTTATCCAGAAGGAGCGCCATGTCGAGGTTTGCTGCCCTGATGTTGCTCTCGTTTTTGTTTGTCCCCCTCGGGGCGCAGCAGGCCGCCGAGAAAGAGCCGAATAACGAACCCGCCCAGGCCAATTTGATCTCGCTCAACGGCGTGGTCGAGGGCTTGGCCAACGAAGAAAACGACGAGGACTGGTATTCCCTGACCATTCCGGCGCCCGGGATGGACATCCTGACCATCGAAATCACCGGGCCGCCGGATGTCGATCTGGTCCTATCCTTCTGTGACGCCGCCGGAAAGGAATTGTCGGTCATGGACGGCCGGCATGAACCGGATGGGGTCGAGACCCTCGTCCGGCTGAGACAACCGGCTGGAAAATTTCTTGTTAAGGTGCTCACTGCGCGGGGAACAAACACCGACCAGTCCTATACACTCAAGGCGGGAAAGCCCGACCGGCCGCCCGCGACGGACGAGGAAGTACGCAAGGCCCTGCTTAAAGCGCTGGACTTTATCGCCTCCAAACAACAGGAAGACGGTTCCTGGCCCGGCTATGAGCACGCCGGCGCCGGCCTGGCCATCATGGCCTTTATCGGAGGCAAGTGCGTCCAGAAGGACTATTCGACCAATATCCGCGCCGGCTTGGATTTCCTGAGGTCCCAATTCACCTCCAGCTCCAATTACCCGGACGGCTCGGAAGAGCAGGCCAAGAACGGCGGGATGTTCGGCACCAACAATATGTATCAACACGCCATCGCCACTCTCGGCGTTATCGAGGCCCTGGTGGACTTAAATGACTCGAGCCTCGAGCCGATGGTCGAGGAGGCCATCCAGCTGATCATCCGTTCTCAGAATACGGAGCACAAGCCGGCGACGCTGCATGGCCCGATCCCGGCCGACTCTCCTCAACATGGCAGCTGGCGATACGGGCCCGACTACGTCGACGGCGATATTTCGGTCTCGGCCTGGCAGATCCTGACTCTTCGTGCCGCCGTCAATGCGGGATTCTCCGTGCCGGATTACGTGTTTCCCGCGGCCGCCAAGTATGTCCGGTCCCTGCACGGGGCAGACGGCTCGTTCTGCTACGAAGCGCCCGAGGATGCCGGTGATTCCTGCGCCAGAGCCGGGATGGGGGCCTTCGCCCTCCAGCTCTGCGGATTCCCCAAGGATCCCCTGATACTGCCTGCTATCCGCTTCATGCAAAACTCTGGACCGGTCTGGAATCTGGAATATCCCGGAGAGGGATATCCCTTTTACTATTGGTACTACGGCACGCGAGTAATGTACGTCGCAAGTGGCGAGGACTGGCGGACCTGGAAAAGCTGGATGTGCCGCTTTCTCGTTGACAACCAGAACCAGTATGGGGGTTGGGACGGAACGCAGGACGAAAGCTCTGATTCCCTCGAAACCTACCGGGCTGCCCTGGGCGCGCTGATGCTGGAGTTCTGCTGCGGCCATGTGCCGATCTACATGACTCCCGTCAAGCGCCAAGTCCCCGGCTCTATCCAGGTTAAATTCGAGAAGGACGAGGAAAAGGAAGTCCCCAAGAGCGTCGAGATCATCATGGACGCCTCGAACTCCATGTGGGGACAGATCGCTGGGGAGGCGAAAATTACGATCGCCCGCAAGGTCTTGACCCAGATCATCAACGGGCTCCCGGAAACCATGCATGTCGGGTTGCGGGTCTATGGCCACCGCTACGGACTCAACGAGGCTCAGGCTTGCACGGACACTGAGCTCATGGTCCCCATCGGCCCGGTCGCCAAAGCACAGCTCATTGATACGGTGAACAAAATCCAGCTCAAGGGTAAGACGCCGCTCGTCATATCCGTCCTCGAAGCCATCAAAGACTTCGAGAAGATTCCGAACGGAAGCATCATCCTTGTGACCGACGGGATCGAAAGCTGCAAGGGCGATATCAAGTCGATCGCCCCGGCGATCAAGGCTGCGGGCGTCGAACTCAAAGTCAACATCGTCGGGTTCGATATCAAAGAAGCGGCCGCCCGCCAGGAGCTGGAGTCGATCGCCAAATCTACTGACGGCCGTTACATCGACGCCCGAAATGCCGGCGAGCTCCTCTCGGCCCTCGAGCAGACGCTCAAGCTCGAGTATGTCGTGCTCGACAGCGCGGGAGCTGAGGCCGGAAGAGGCACTGTCGGGGGGGATGAGGTTAAGCTCAAGGATGGGACTTACACGCTCCGCGTGCTACTCGCCCCACAGCCGATCGAGATCAAAGTGACAATCAAGTCCGGCGCGGCAATGACTTACACGCTCAGGAAAGTCCAGGATAAGTGGACCCTGAATTAACGTCGACTCATTAAGAAAAGAGTTATCTTGAAATATTCAGGTTATTGGCCTGTGCCGATCATAATTGGGTTTCTAAAGCATAAAGATAGAAAGGAGGCGGCGACGATGGAAGCATGGAGGAGAATGAGATCCCTTATTTTCTGCTGTTCATCCGTTTTCATCTCTGTACTGCTCGTTTTGCCTGCACTGGCCCAAATCAAATCCGAAGTCGAACCGAATGACAATCGCGAGCAGGCGCAGGAGATCCGCCTTAGCGAGAGCATCGAAGGCTACTTCCAGAAAGATTACGATTACGATTGGTACAAGCTCACCGTAGAGAAGTCCGGGAAAAACTATCTTCAGGCCGACCTCAGTGCGGTCCCCGGAATGGATACCTATCTCTATGTCCATGACGCCAACGGCCAACAACTCAAAGAAATTAACGACGCATCAGAAAATGGAGCTGAAACCACAAGTCGCTTTCCCGTGGAGTCGGGTATTTATTACCTCCGGGTCTATGGCTACGGAAAAGCGGTCAGGGAAGAGTATGTCCTGTCCACAAAAATCACCGGTCCCTGGCAGGAGGGATGGGAAGCAGAGCCCAACGACCGCCGCGAGTCGGCCAATGACCTTAAGTTAGGCCGGAGCGTCCAAGGATATTTCGATCATAAACGTGACGAAGATTGGTACAAGCTGATCATCGACGCGCCGGGCAAGAGCCTCGTTCTAATCGAGCTTTCAGCCGTCCCGGGAGCGAACGGTGAGATTTATCTTTACAATGATAAAGGAAGTGAGATCTGGAGGGTAAATGATACGGACAGCAATGGCCCCGAATCCATCTTCAACCTGGCCTTAGCCCAAGGCGTCTATTACATCAATGCCTGGGCCCGGGAGATCAATAGAAACGACAAATACACGCTGAGCACAAAAATCCTGGCCCCCTGGCAGGAGGGGATGGAAGCTGAGCCGAATAACCGCAAAGAAGAAGCGACAGACCTCCGGCTCGGACAGAACATGGAAGGCTATTTTCAAAAGGAAGGCGATGCTGATTACTACAAGATCATCATCGATAAACCGGGCAAAAGCAACATCCAGGTTGACCTCAGCGCTGTTCCGGACGTGGATGTGAGGTTTGAAATTCTTGACCCAAAAGAGAAGATTCTCTGGGACGCCAACGATTTCTCCAAAGGCGAACCGGAATCCGTTAAGCACTTTACAGTCACTGAAGGGACCTATTATATCCGGGTGAACGGCTATCAGAAGAACATCAATAATAAATATGTTCTCATCGCGCGCGATCTCGGACCCTGGCAGGAAGGCCAGGAAGCTGAGCCCAACGATCGCCTCGAGTCGGCTAATGACCTCAAACTCGACCAGAGCGTCAAAGGCTATTTCGAGAAGATGGGAGATTATGATTATTTTAAGGTCGCTAATGACAAGCCTGGCAAGACTCTTGTCCAGATCGACCTCTCGCCTGTCCCGGGAGTCAATGAGAGCCTGGCCCTTCGGGATGAGAAAGGAAATTCGATTTGGTCGGTCAATGAGACGAGTGAAGGCGGACCTGAATCGATCTTCAACCTCGCCTTGGCGCAAGGGGTCTATCATATTGAAGTCTGGGCTCGTGAGGCCAACGCGAAAGTTGCATACACGCTGAGCACGAGAATCCTGGGGCCCTGGCAGTTGGGGATGGAAGCTGAGCCGAATGATCGTTGGGAAGAAGCGACGGAGATCCATCTTGGACAGAGTGTGGAAGGCTATTATCAATATGACGGTGACGCAGATTACTACAAATTCATCGTCGATCAGCCCGGACGGAATCACATTCGGGTTGACCTCGGGGCGGTTCCGGGGGTGGACGCGGAACTCGACTTCGAGGACGAGAACCGCAGATCAATCTGGAGGATCAATGAGATGTCGAAGGGGGAACCTGAATCGGCCGCCTATCTCACCGTTAATCAGGGCACCTATTACATATGGCTGAGAGGAAGTCCGAAGAATATTTCCGCAAAATATTCGCTGAGCTTGCAACTTCTCGGACCCTGGCAGGAAAACCAGGAAGCTGAGCCGAACGACTCTATGGAACGGGCCAGTGAGGTCAAACTGAATGCGCCGCTGACCGGGCGGATCAATTCGAACAATGATACGGATTACTATATTTTGAACGTGCCCGCGCCCGGGGTCGAAATTATCGTCATGCAGCTTTCCGGCGTGCCGGAGGTGAGATGGAATTTCGAGCTCCGTGACTCCAAAGATAACCGGCTGGATTATTCGTCGTGGGGAGAAACCGGCCAGGGCGAAGAAATCGTCAAGATGAAGTTCAAGCCGGGGGCATATTGCTTTAGAATCCAAGTGAGGGGCGGGAAGAACACCGGCGCAGAGTACACCCTTTACGCCGGGAAACCGCACAAGCCGCCAGCCACCGCCGAAGAAGTCCAGCAGGCCCTGATCAAAGCGCTCGATTGGCTCGCCTCCAAACAGCAAAAAGACGGCTCCTGGTCCGGGTACCATGCTTACGCCGGCCTTTCCATCCAGTCCTTAGTCGGAGCCAAGTGTGTCCCGAAGGATTACTCGGCAAACACCAAGTCCGCCGTTCAATATCTCAAGTCCGTCTGGAAGCCGAGCGCCAAGTATCCCGAAGGGTCACAGGACCAGGCCTATTATGGCGGCCAAATGGGGACAGACAATATGTATGAGCATGCCATCGACACTCTGGGCCTGATCGAAGCGCTTGTCGATTTGAATGACTCGAGCCTCGAGCCCATCGCCCAGGATGCCATCAGACTCATCATCCGCTCTCAAAACACCGAGCACAAACCCGAGACGCTCCGAGGGCCTGTCAAGCCCGACTCCAGCGCTTACGGCGGCTGGCGCTACAATCCGAACAGCATCGACAGCGATATCTCGGTCTCAGGATGGCAGATTCTCACCCTCAAGGCGGCTGTGAATGCGGGTTTTTCTGTTCCTGATTATGTCTTCCCGTCAGCGGCCAAGTTTGTCCGGTCACTTCAGGGAAAGTCAGATGGGTCGTTTAGGTATGACAGTCCCGGGGATTCGGGCGACTCCTGCGCCCGGGCGGGGATGGGGGCCCTGTCTTTACAGCTCTGCGGATTTCCTCAAGATGCAGCCATCCCGCCAGCTCTTCGCTTCATGCAGGATTTTGCCCCTCGGTGGAACGTCGAAGTCAAGGGAGATGGCTACGCCTTCTATTATTGGTATTATGGCACGCGGGCGATGTATCTTTCGGGCGGGGACGATTGGCGCATCTGGAAAGACTGGATCTGTCGATTCCTGGTTGATCATCAAAATCCGGACGGAAGCTGGAATGGGACAGGCAGTGAAGATAGACTGGATACCTACAGGGTCGCTCTCGGCGCGCTGATGCTCGAGTTCTGCTGCGGGCATGTCCCGATCTACATGTCGCCGGTCAAAAGGGTCGGCTCCGGATTCATCAAGGTCGATTTCGAGAAGGGCGCGGAGAAAGAGGCCAGCAAGAACGTCGAGATCATCATGGACGCCTCCAATTCCATGTGGGGGCAGATCGGCGGGGAAGCCAAGATCACCATCGCCCGGAAGGTGCTGGCCCAAATCATCAACGGTCTGCCGGAGACAATGAACGTCGGGCTGCGGGTTTACGGCCACCGCTACGGACTCAACGACAAGCTGGCCTGCACGGATACACAGCTCTTGGTTCCCATCGGACCCGTTGCCAAGGCACAGCTCATCGATACAGTCAACAAGATCCAGCTCAAGGGGAAGACGCCGCTCGTCCATTCCGTCCTTGAAGCGATCAAGGATTTCGAAAAGATCCCCAACGGCTCCGTCATCCTGGTCACAGACGGGATCGAAAGCTGCAACGGGGACATCAAGTCCATAGGTCCGGCTGTCAAGAAATCCGGCCTGGAGCTCAAGGTCCACATCGTCGGGTTCGACATCAAGGAGAAGGAAGCGCGGGCGGAGCTCGAGGCCATCGCCAAATCGACCGAAGGACGCTACCTCGACGCCAAGAATGCCGGCGAGCTTCTCTCAGCCCTCGAGCAGACGCTCAAGCTCGAGTATGTCGTGCTGAATGAGAAGGGAGAAGAAGCCGGCCGCGGGATCGTCGGCGGCGAGCCCGTGAAGCTCAAGGAAGGCACTTACACGCTGCGCGTGCTGCTGGCTCCGCAGCCCATCGAGATCAAGGTGGCTATTAAGGCCGGCGGGACCGAGACCCGCACCCTCAAGAAAGCCCAGGATAAGTGGACCCTGAACTAGCGCAAACTCATTAAGAATAGATTAGGTTATTTACTTGTGCTATTCATAATTGTGTTTGTTACAGTATAAGCACAGAAAGGAGGCGGCGACGATGGAAGCATGGAGGAGAATGAGGTCCTTTGTTTTCGGCTGTTCATCCATTTTCTTATCTCTGCT
>CAZYWP010000090.1:0-13014 GCA_964651495.1 uncultured Eubacteriales bacterium
GCATCACCGGGACAAGCGTCATCATCGGCACTCCCGAGTACATGTCGCCGGAACAGGCGGAGGCCAGGGAGATCGACCACAGGTCGGATATCTATTCCCTCGGCGTGATCATGTATGAGATGGCCACCGGACGCGTGCCTTTTGAGGGGGAAACAGCGCTCGGCGTCGTCATCAAGCATAAAACCGAAACGCCGAAAAACCCGAAACAGATCAACCCGAATATCCCCGATGACTTGGCCCGCCTGATCCTTAAATGCCTGGAGAAGGACAAGGCCAGGAGGTATCAGGCGGCGTCGGAGTTGGGGGCAGAGCTGGAAAAGATTGAAAAAGGCATCCCCACGACAGAGAGGATTGTTCCCGAACGCAAGCCCTTCACCTCGCGCGAAATCACGGTCAAATTCAACCTGAGGAGACTTCTCGTCCCCGGGCTTACCGCTGTGGCCCTGGCCATCCTGGGGCTGGTCATTTGGAGGCTCATCCCACGGGAAAAAGCCGCTCCCCTCCCCGCTCCCACGGACAAGCCGTCCCTGGCGGTCATGTATTTCAAGAACAACACCGGAGATCAAACCCTGGATCATTGGAGGACGGCTCTCGCTGACCTGTTGATCGCCGACCTCGCCCAATCCAAGTACATCCGGGTTCTGAGCGCGGACAGGCTGTTCGACATCCTGAGACAACTCGACCTTGCTGAGGCCAAATCCTATACGAGGGAAGAGCTCAAGAGGGTGTCTTCACAGGGAGGGGCCAGCCATATCCTTCTGGGAGATTTCACCCGGGCGGGCGAGAACTTCCGGATCAACTCGGTCCTCCAGGACGCCACCACGGGCGAGCTCCTGGGGTCCGAATCGGTGGACGGCAAGGGCGCCGAGAGCCTGATCTCCATGGTGGATGACCTGACCAGAAGGATCAAGACGAATCTCCGGCTGTCCGAAGACGCCATCGCCGGCGACATCGATGAAGAAGTCGGGAAAATCACCACCAGCTCCGCCGAAGCGTACACATATTACAACGAGGGAAGGAACCTCCATCATCTGGCACGATACCGGGAGAGCATTCAGGCGATGGAGAAGGCGCTGACCCTGGACCCCGAATTCGCCATGGCCTACAGAAGCGTGGCCATGTCTTATAACAACATGCTCATGTTCTCCGAGAAAACAAAATACCTGAAGAAGGCCTTTGACCTGGCCGGACGGCTGTCGGAGAGGGAGCGCCTCCTGATCCAGGGAGAGTTCCTGCGGGAGAGTGAAAAGACCTATGATCAAGCCATTGAAGCCTACACCCGGCTGCTCGAGCTCTATCCGGATGACTCCATCGGTGGCACGAATTTAGGGGTCATCTACTCAGGGATTGAAGATTGGGACCGGGCGATCGAAATCTACGAGAGGCAAATCCAGAGAAAGGAGCAGTCTTTTTTCCCCTATGTCAACCAGGCCGAGGCCTATCGACATAAGGGGATGTACGACAGAGCCAGGGACGTCCTCGAGCTGTACATCAAATATTTCGGTGACAGCGCCAGGCTCCGCGAGGACCTGGCTCTGCACTATTTTTATCAGGGTAAATACGAAGAGGCGCTCGAAGAGACGAAACATGCGCTCTCCCTGGATCCCAAGAGTGTCTGGTCGATAATCTATCAGGGGATCATATCCCACGCGCGGGGAGATCCGGCGGAAGCGGAAAAAAGGTATCTTCAAGTCCTCGAGACAGATGAATGGGGATACCATTTATATGTAAGGGTGGTTCTTGGCGGCCTCGACTTGATGAGAGGAAAACTCGGAGAGGCGATGGAACAGTTCGAACGGGGCGCAGAGCTGGCGGGAAAACTCGGCGACAGCTGGTGGGAGTGTGTTTTTCACACTTTTTCCTCCGGCGCAAATCTCTGGTTCGGAAGGCCGGCAGAAGCGTTGAGGCAGAGCGAAATCGCCCTGGACATCGCTCGGAAGGCATCCGCTGAGCTGAGATGGCAGAGGCGCACTCTCTTTTTTAAAGGGCTTGTCCAGCTCGGGACGGGGTCGATCGCTGAGAGCGCCCGGACGGCCGATGAACTCAAAGCGCTCGTCGATGAAGGAATGAATAAAAAAGAAATGAGGCTCTATCATCACCTTCGGGGGATGATCGAGCTGGAGAAAAAGAACTATAGCCAGGCGATTGAATATTTCCGGGAGGCCGTCCTCCTGATGCCTCAGCCGGGCGAGCTCGGGCCGTACACAAACGACCAGGCCGCTTTCACCGAGTCCCTGGCACTGGCCTATTATAGCGCCGGGGATCTCGATCAGGCCCAGAAAGAGTTCGAAAAAATCGCCGGGTTCAGCACGGGAATTCTGTATTACGGGCATATCTACGCCCGGAGCCTCTACATGCTGGGCAGGATTTACGAGGAACGCGGCTGGAAAGAGAAGGCGCTCGACTCATTCCAAAAATTCCTCGACCTCTGGAAGGACGCCGACCCCGGCCGCCCCGAAGTCGAGGATGCAAGGAAGAGGCTGGCCGGATTGATAGGGAATTAAGGCAGCCTGCTGGAAATAAAGAGCTTAATGTCGATCAATCCAAAGCAAGGCTTATCTTAATAGCTTTATCAACTGCCTTCATGATCGAATCGCTGAATTGTCCAAGCCTTTTGATGATACGCCTTTTATCGACTGTTCTGATTTGATCACACAGGATGATGCTCGGGACGTCTAAGCCTCCCTCCTCTTTACCTACCCATACATCCACGGGATACTTCTGGGATAAACTCTTCTGACTCGTGATCACGGCCACGATGGTCACGGGCGAATACTTGTTCCCTACATCATTCTGGATGATGACACACGGCCTGACTTTCCCTGTTTCCGAGCCGATCGTCGGGTTCAAGTTCACCCAGACGACGTCCCCTCGCTTGAGGTCGGCTTCCATCAGGCGTTTTCTCCATCAATGGGCTCGAATTCCTGACAAGTCTTGATGTTCAGTTTCGCCTTGGCCAGATATCCTTGTTTGAGCTGTTCCTCGACCTTTTCGCGCTCGATTTTCGCAATATAGTCGTCCACGGCTTCTCTGATGAATTGGCTCAGTTTCATGCCCTTCTCCGCCATAAGCTTTGCCATCTCCTTATATTGAAGAGACGATAGGTCCAGGTTGATTCTTCTCATTTGCGTTTTAGGCATTTTTTGCTCCGCATTTACCTTAATTTAGGGCCGGTAATAAATCAAGAAAATTACGTAATAATTTAATTATTTTATTATTTATATTTTTATATATTTCCGCAGCTAAGTCAAGTCCTGATTCGACACGCCTTCTTTCTGAGATGACTTGGCCATTCGATAAGAGCCCCGAATGGGGGGAAAGGCCTATTCCGCCGGAGATGTCGAGAAGGCCCAGAAAGAGTTCGAAAAAATCGCCGGGTTCAGCACGGGAATTCTGTATTACGGGCACATCTACGCCCGGAGCCTCTACATGCTGGGAAAGATTTTCGAGGAGCGCGGCTGGAAGGAAAAGGCGCGCGCGCATTATCAGAAATTCCTCGACCTCTGGAAGGACGCTGATCCGGGCCTCCCCGAGGTCGCGGACGCCAAGAAACGTCTGGCGAGCCTGGGAAAATAGTCCTCAGGGCGCGTTCTACGACGTTTCTCCCTTCACAGTAAAAAACGAAACGCTTATCCCTCATCCCTAAGTGCGGAGGTCTTTTTTCAGGAGGACCCGGCGGCCGGATTCGATGACGAGCGTGAGCGGCCGCGCGTCTCCAAGGCCGTCGATCAGCGCCTCGAACGGCCGGTCGGGCGACATGGACGCCCGCGCCTCCCACAAGGTGCGGTCGCCCGACGTCAATCGCATCCGAAGGCCGATGCAAGCACGGGCGGGGCAGACCGCCAGCCGCCCCCTCCCCTCGCCCGCTTCGGGAGAGAAGCGGACGGCGAAATCCCGGTCCGCGGTCGTCAGGCCGCCGGTGAGATGGAAGGGCACCATCCATTCCGTCCACTCGATGCTCTCCCCCGACCCGAGCGACCTCCGTTCGTCCGGAAAGGTTTTCGACGTGCCGCCCCACATTTCGGCGTAGCCCCGGTTGGGCGCTCCGCTGCCCATGGGAATCTGTCCCGGCGGCCTCGGGTGATACCCGTAGGTCCAGACGTCGACGCCCGGATTGAGATCCTTGTCAAAGACGCGGACCACCCCTTCCTGCTCGTCGTGCGAATAGGCGCCGAAAAAGCCCTCCCGGAGTTCGCCCGCCATCAGGTCGCCCCAGCCCTTGTCCCAACCCTTGATGAAGCGGAGCGGACTCGTGGCCCAGCGCTGCGGACTCGGGCCGAGCGCTGCCCGGAAACGCTCGGGAACGATGATGTCGTCGGTCGGGATGATGAACTCGGTATTATCCGTGAGCTCGTTCCAGCCGCCGGGCGCCCACTGCGGGTTGATCCAATGGGCATAGTCCACCGTTTTTTCCGTCGGATTGACGATGTGGACGCGGGTTTCGAACCCGGCGCACGCCGGGGCCAGCGAGATGTCGATCTCCTCCCGGAGGCCGGTTCCGGGCTCCAGGACGGCCATGCGGACCGCCTTCCTGCGGTCGCTGTCCTCGAGGATCGAAGAAGTCCACGGCTCCGCCCAGGTCGTGCCGTGCTCGTCGCCCGGCAGGGTGAATTCCGCGCCGCCGATCCAGATCCACCAGCCGGCCGCATTCTGGGCCCCACCGACGGTCACGATGTCGTTTCTCCAGAATGCCTCGTGGCCCGTGGGCTTGTAGACGAGCGAATAGATCCGGCCCATGTCGGGCAGGAGCGTGAGCGTGAGATATTCATTTTCGAGGACGACCCCCCGGTGCACCTTATCGACCACCTGGTCTCTCCGGACAGCAGAGAGATCAAGATGCAGATAGGGGTCGCCGGCCTTCCTGAACAATGCTCCCTCATAATCCACCTGGGGGATGATGAGAGTGATCTCACGGAGGCTCAGGCCCGGCACGCTTGAAGCACGGAAAGCGGCGGAGGGCCAGACGGCATAATGGAGCGCAATATCACCGCCTTCTCCTACGGGCTTGCCCCGCCACAGAATCTCCAGGAGTCCGCTCGCGTCGGGGAGTTTGACATTGGCGTAGCCCGTTCCTTCGTCCAGAGTCTCCTCGCCCCACAGGCCCGGACCGCGCGACCAGCCGTGCCACAGACGCCCCACGGTCGCTTCTCCGGTCTTGCGCGCCGCGGCGGCCTCGGTGGTCGAGGCGAAAACATGGACGGTCTCGCCGGCGAAGATTGCCGTGGGATGGGTGACGTGCCGCCCCGCGACGGCGGGGGTCGCGACGTCGCGCGCCCTCCAGCGGCTTCCCTCCCAGGTCCACTCCTGGAGGCGGCTGGGCTGCCGGCCGATCTCGGCCTGGACTTGGCGAAGCGTCAGGCCCGGGGCGGGCAGGCGATCCGACCAGGCGCAGAAGACGTGCGGCCGGTTCCCCGGATCCAGCGCGACGTCCATGGACCAGGGGATGTCGTAGGGCTCCTGCCGGTCGAAAAGGACGTCGATGGCCGTATCTGGGAACGGAAGCGGGAGCGGAGTGCCGTCAGCCCTCTCCCAAGTCGCGCCCCCATCGAGGGAGCGGATGTACCAGGGCCGGATGCGGTAACCATAATTCTCTTTGGGCCAGGCCAGCCCGTAAGCTTCGGGCTCGCCGTAGAAATGGCCGACAAGGTGAAGGCTCTGGCGGCCGGGCTCGTTCCCCAGGGCAAGCCCCATGATGTAGAATCCCTTGTTGCCGGTCGTCGAAGCGATATGAACCGGAGGGTCCCAGGGTCCGCCGGCGGAGCGCGTTCGCATCTCCAGGTTGACCCACTCGCGGCGATAAAAAACGCAGAGCCGGTCCTGCCGGTCGATGATCATCATATTGTAGGTGCCCTCGGGCGAGACGATCTCGGGCGTGGTCCAGGCCGCGGCGTCGGCCGGGCGAACGGTGCGCATGTAGACGACCGCCCCGTGCCCGCCGCTCACGCAGTGAAGGAAGCCGCGAGAGTCTGAAGCCAGGGCCATGATGCTGTGGTCGTCGGTTCCGGACACGACCTCGCAAATCGAGCCCAGGGCGCGCTGCCGGTGGTCGTAAGGGCGGACGCGGATGTGCCAGGCCTCTCCGACCAGTTCGCAATACCCGATGAACGACGTGTCACCTACCCTCACGATCCGGCGGGCGCCGAAGCTCTCGTTCCTGAGATCCTGCCCGGCGGCGATCTCCAGGCGGACGTAATCCTGCGCCCGCGGCCCCGCGGCCGCCGGCGGCGAGGGGCGGCATACGGCCAAGGCCAGGACGAAAACCACAGCGAGGCAAAAGGCCGCTGCGGGCGATGAATCTCCCCTCCTGATCATGCTGGAATGCTACCGCCGGCCGGCCGGCGATGTCAAGAATCCCTCAGCTTGACATCCCCGCCTATCAGTTCTTATCATCCCTACCGGCGGGATCGGGCACGGAGAAGGTGCGAAATACCACAAAGGAGAATCCGGCGATGAGAATCTTCTCGGGGCTCTTTCTTCTGGGATGCGGGCTGCTCTTGGCGTGCGCCGCTCCCTTTCCCTCTCCCCCGCCCTTAATCGACATCGGCTCGCGGCTCGAATTGATGGTCGACGACTTCCTCGTCGAGCAAATCAGCGGCGAGTTGAGCTTCCGCCTGCACTCCCCTACGCGCCGGGAAATCGTCTTCAAGACCGACGCGCCCTGGGAGGGTAACGCCAGCGCCTATCAATCCGTATTCCGGGACGGCGACGTCGTCCGGATGTATTACCGCGGGTGTCACTATCGCCACGGGGGCGCGGCGGCCGAGGCCCTGGAGGAGCATCCGTGGGTGCTCTGCTACGCGGAGAGCCGGGACGGGATTCGCTGGGCGCGCCCGGAGCTGGGCCTCTTCGAGTTCAAGGGCTCCCGGGCCAACAACATCATCCTGACGCCCGAGGCCGTGGCGGAGATCGGGGGCGACCCGGCTCATACGGCGGTGTTCAAAGACGCCAACCCCGCCTGCCCGGCCGACGAACGCTACAAGATCATCATCCTCGGCTCCAATCCTCACGGGCTCTATGCGCTGAAGTCGGGCGATGGAATCCGCTTCCGACTGATGAGCCCGAACCCGCTGGTCACCGAAGGCGCCTTCGATTCGCAGAACCTGGCCTTCTGGGACCCCGTCCGCCGGGAATATCGCGAGTACCACCGAGATTTTCGCGACGGCGTTCGCGGCATCAAGACGGCGGCATCCAAAGACTTCAGGCGGTTTCCTTCCCCGGAGTGGCTTCGGTATCCGGGCGCGGCCGACGAGCCTCTCTACACCAACCAGATCCAGCCCTACTACCGCGCGCCACACATCCTTATGGGATTCCCCATGCGCTACACCGAGCGCGGTTGGTCGGACCCGATCCTGGACCTGCCCGGCCAGAGCGAGCGCTTGGCCCGGGCCAAGACGCACTCCCGCTACGGGATGGCCGTCACGGATGCCGTGTTCATGACGAGCCGGGACGGCCTGATCTTCAAGCGTTGGCCCGAGGCCTTCATCCGGCCGGGCCCCCGGGAACGCCTAAGCTGGGTCTATGGCGACACCTTCGTTTTCTGGGGCATGGTAGAGACGCCGTCCGCTCTTGAAGACGCCCCGAACGAGATCTCGCTTTACATCACGGAGGGCTATTGGGAGGGCACCTGGACCGGAATCCGCCGCTCGACGATTCGCATCGACGGGTTCGTCTCCCTGAACGCTTCGGCTCGGGGCGGCGAGATGGTGACCAAACCCCTGGTGTTCGATGGCGGAAATCTCCGCCTCAATTTCGAGACCTCCGGCGCCGGCGGAATCCAGGTGGAAATTCAGGACGCCGCCGGAACGCCCCTCCCGGGCTACAGCCTCGCCGACTGCCCGCCCATCCCCGGCGACCGCTTGAACCATGTTGTCCGCTGGAAAGCCAGGGGAGGTGACGTCCGTTCGCTGGCCGGCCGGGCGGTCCGACTGCACTTCGTGCTCAAAGACGCGGACCTCTACGCCTTCCAATTTGCCCCCTACGAACCGGAACCGGCCAGGCCGCCGATCCCCGAGATTGCGGGCGCCGGACGATAACTGGGTTCGATATTCGAGATGTCTTCCCGAAGCGGGAGGATATGGCAGGCTTAATATCCACTTATACCCCCTGTCCAGTTTTTAGGGAGTAGCTCAGGCAATGGTTCTGAAATCGCTTTTTCGCGTGCTTTTTGCCAGGAACAATGTGCTGAAGTCAAAGGAAAAAAGGGTACGGCATTGTAAAATCTCCAAATTCATTGTTAAATAGAATTAAGATGAGTCCGACGGTATTCAGAGAGAAAGGTTATCGTTTTTATTTTCTTTCGAATGAAGAGAATCGGATTCATATCGTTCCCACTCTAAGACATCTGCAAGATCTTGATTTAAAAATCCCCTGGTGTGAATGAAGCTTGAGTCGCGATTAAAAGCTAGACTCTTAGGTTAGCAATTCGGAGCCGAGGATACTATCGTCACGGAGGCCCGCTCAACTTCGAGACCTCCGGCATCGGCGGAATCTAGTGTTTTCAGCGACGGCTGCGTTGTGAGGGAGGCTTCACAGCAGCTTCGGTCCGGAGCAGCCAAACGGCCATCTCGTTGGGGCCGCGGTTAGCCCAGGCAAAATAGGGAACCGCCATTAAATCATGGGCCCTCCGGCCCGCAATGCTGCCATCTTTGCCAAGATCAACGGCCTCGGCTTTCGCTGTGATGATCGCCACACCGCCCAGCAAATCCGGCCGGTACCAGTGAGTAACCCTGGCGTCGTCGGGGAGGATTAAGTTGAGAACTCGTCCCCCGTTATCGACGCCTTCGGCACAGAAGACGATCGGTCCCCGCTGCAAGGCCACCTTGCCCGCATTCTCTTTCACCAGGTCAGCAGCGACGACCCGGCGGACCGGCATGGGAAGAAAGAGTTCGATCAGGTCGTTGCGCCGCCACTTGCGCGTCAGCTTCACATAGCCGTTCTCGAGGGCGATGGCCACCGGCTTGCGGTTGACCAGGAGCCTAACCTGCTGTTCGTTTCGGTCAAGAAATCGGTAAAGGTCCCCCGGCAGCGCCTGGTTCTGCGCCCAGCCGGGAATGCGCAGCATAATATTGAACCGTCCGACCCGGGAAGGGTAGACCAGAATCTTGACGGCGCCGTCCCAAGGATACTTGGTCTCCTGGGTGAGTTCGACCGACCCGCCTTGCAGAGGTATGCCGGCGGTGCCGGCCGCAAACAGGTTGATGAAGAGAGCGTCGCCACGAGTTGCGTAAATATAGCTTCCGATCGTGGGCAGGAAGCGGGCGACGTTGGCCGGACAGCAGGCCACTTCGAACCAGCGGCTGCGCTCGTATTTTCCCGTCGACTCGAGGGGATTCTGGTAGAAAAACCGGTCGCCGCTCAGGGAGACGCCGGGAAGGATCCCGTTATAGATGACGCGTTCGAGGACGTCGACATATTTCGCCTCACCGCGGAGCTCGAACATCCGCTGATTCCAGAGGGCGTTGCCCACCGCGGCGCAGGTTTCGGCGTAGGCCCTGGCGTTCGGCAGGTCGTAGGCGGCGCCGAAGGCTTCGTATTCTCCGGTCGCGCCGATCCCGCCGGTAATATAGAGCTTCTTGCCGACAACGTCTGCCCAAAGCCGGTCGATGGACGCTGCGTATTCCGGCCGGCCGGCAAGGGCCGCGACATCGGCCATGCCACTGAACATGTAGGTCGCCCGGACGGCGTGGCCGACGGCTTCCGTCTGCTCGAGCACGGGCTTGTGGTTCTGGAGATATTCCTCGGAATTGTAGATGACAAAAGGAGAATTGGATGGATAAGTCTCCCCGTTATGATAATGGCCGCGTTCCTCAAGGAAGAACCGGGCTAAGTCGAGGTACTTTTGGTTTCCGGTCACCCGGTAGAGCTTGGCCAGGCCGATCTCGACCTCCTGGTGTCCGGGAAAGGCGCGGCGCTTGCCCGGGCCGAAGGTGGCGACGAGAAGATCGGCGTTCCTGACGGCGATATCGAGGAAGCCGCGCTCGCCGGTCGCCAGGAAGTGGGCCGCGGCCGCTTCATACATATGGCCGACGTTGTAGAGTTCGTGGCTGACCCGCAGGTTTGACCATCTCTCTTTTCCCGCCCCCGGTGCCGGGTTGTCGGGGGAGATCGTCCGGGTCGTGAAAAGGTATCCGTCCGGCTCCTGGGCCTTGGCAATGACGGCGACAATCTCATCAAGCTTCGCTTTGAGTTCCGGGTCCGGCCGGAGGCGCAGCGAGTAAGCCGCCGCCTCCATGGCCTTATAGACATCGCTGTCGTTATAGCGCTTGCCCGTGTGCTTGCCGGACTTAAGACCCGCCGCGATGCGGAAATTGTCCGTCCGTCCAGACTCCTCGTTCATCTTGAAGAGATAGGGAATGGTCACGGTCCGGTTGGCCTCGAGCCGCGGCGCCCAGAACTCGTCGGTCAGTTTGACTTTGGCAAAATCCGCCGGCTGGATCGGATAATCCGGTTTCATCACCGGGAACTGCCCCTGAAGCCATAGAAAAGCGAGGCCGACCAGAAGCAATGTCGTTGTCAGAATCTTTCGAGACATGGGTCTTCTTCCTCCTACCTCGCTTTGAGGACGAAAATCGAGATGCTCAGGGGTGGGACCGTGAGCCGATTGCCAAGAGATGCCGCGCCGATTTCCTCGATTCTCACCGTCGGCTCTTTGCCCGGCTCGTTGTAGGCCATCTCATCGGTTCCGGCGAGGCGATAGAGTTTGGCCGTGCGCGGGAAGGGAAATCCCTTGACTGAAAGAGAGAGCGTCTGCGTCTTTTTCGTCGGGTTGACCACGGAAATCGTCAAAGCGTTCTTATCTTCCGTCCAGGCGGCCATGACATCCAGGGGCTCCGGCTTTCCGGTCACATTTGCCGGGAGCGTCCCGAACCGCGCCCGATAGAGCTTCAGCGCCAGCCCGGTGGTGTCGAAAGCCGCCGCGGTCTTGGTCGTCTTGATCGCTCCGATGACGTTGACCGTCTGAGCGTAGTTGGCCATGAAGATAATGTCGCTCTGGCGGGCATACTCGTGGATTCCGGCGGCGACACCCAGGGCGTCCTTCAGGAAATAGCGTGTCCCCAGCTCTCCGTAGAGGTGCGGGCCGTACCAGTAATTCCACTCGTCGAGGGCGACGGGAATCTCTTTTCCTCGGAGCGCCGCAATGGTCTTGCGGTAGCCGCGGTGGGCCTGGGCAATCCTTCGGATCTCGCGCGGGATCTGGGAAACATGGCCGAGTAGTCCCGGCCGCTCTCCCACATAGAAATGCTCGCTGATGAGGTCCATCGTATCGGCGCACTCAGAGAGCATGGCCTCGCTCCATGACCCGACCGCGCCGACCCCGATGAGCTTGAGCGCCGGGTCTTTGGCCAGCATGGCCCGGGCAATACGGTTGTGCTTTTTAACATAATCCTGGAGCGGCATGTGGCCGAGCTGCCAGTCGCCGTACATCTCGTTGCCGATCGACCACCACTTCACTCCCCATGGCTCGGGACGGCCGTTCTGAGCCCGCCACTCCCCCATCGGCGTGCCCTCCGCCCCGTTCACATACTCAACTTCATCGGCGGCGAGCGTTTCATCCCCCTGGCCGCTGTTGACCGTAATATACGGTTCTGTCCCGATGAGCCGGCAGAAGGCTAAAAACTCGTGAATCCCGACATCGTTGTGCTCGATCCCCTGCCAGGCGGGGTTCTTGCGCGGCGGCCGGCGGTCGAGGTCTCCAATCCCATCTTTCCAGTTGTAGCCGCTGACGAAATTGCCCCCCGGCCAGCGGTAAACGGGCGAGTCGAGCTCCTTGAGCAGCGCCAGGACTTCGGGACGAAACCCTTCAACATTATCCGCCGGCATAAGGGAAACCGTCCCCACCCGGAAGGCCTCGCTGCCGTTTGACCAGACCTCCAGGCGGGCATTTTCGGTCGTCTGCACCGCCGTGAACGAGAGCGGGAAGGTCGAATAATCGCTTTTTACGTCCGCAATAGCGATCGTCTGCCTTTCTCCAGCGCCCGGTCCCCACACAAGGCTGATATTGACTGGCGCAGCGCCGGGATCACCGGCCAGCACGACCCGGCCGATATATTTCTTCCCCTGGATCAGGGCCAGACCTTCCTGGACAATACCGCCCTGCTTGCCGTTTCCCTTCAACCGGATTTCGGGTGCGTGGACCCCGACATAGGCGACGACCGGGTTCATCCAGACGCTGTGCGGCTCACCCAGCGGCTTCCAGGGCGACTCGGGGCTGCCGACGGCGTAGTAGAACTTACGGTCCTCCAGCATCTCGGCCCAGATGCCCTGGTAGATGCACCGTCCCAGGTGCTCGATGAACTGGCCGTAAATGTATTTAGACATGGGATGCAGGGTCTTGCGGGCGTCAATGAGAACTTCGGGTTTTACCGGCCGGGATGAAAGGAGATCGAGCTCGACGTCATCGAACCAGGCCGCCCCCTTCGCTTTCCCCCAGCCGCCGAAGAGGCAATTCAGCTCAAAGGCGTCGTTTGCCCCACTGTCGAAAATGACTTCGACTCGCGTCCAATCCTGCGTGCCGCTGACCTCTCCTGTCCTGATATCGGTGCCTTGGAGGCTGATCAGCGCGCCCCGGCTCGTCCCGGGGTCGAGATCCCGAGTC
Organism: uncultured Eubacteriales bacterium; assembly: GCA_964651495.1. GTDB lineage: Bacteria > Acidobacteriota > Aminicenantia > Aminicenantales > UBA8522 > CAZNVB01. The sequence continues at coordinate 12,596 of CAZYWP010000090.1, forward strand.
TTAATCCAGCCGGTGAGCCTGTATTTAGAGTATGGCTTAAGCGGAACGACGGTCGTCCAGGAGGCATCGGCGCCTTCTTCCGACGAGATCTTGATACTATTTTTTCCGCTGTGGGCGACTGTCGAATCGACCTCGAAAACAGCTTTCGGCTGCCAGGCCCTCGTCCTCCAGCCCTTGGGCAGATTCTCATCCATCTCCTCGAAAGAGGCGTTTTGAACAGCAACCTGAACATCCGGCGTCGCCAAGTTCTTAGATTGCCGGCCTGGAAGCGCGATACTCGAAAGCGCGGCCAGAATAAATGCCGTGACTGAATAAATTGGAATTGACCGGAGCTTGTAACTCATAATCCCGTCCTTCCATTTTGACTCTTTCCTTTATATATGTGACTTCTTCTTTGAAGTCAATTCAGGCTCAACCTG
>CAZYWP010000091.1:0-12794 GCA_964651495.1 uncultured Eubacteriales bacterium
GCTCCCTTGAATTCTTCCGTCAATCCAGGTAATATTTTTCTTTAAGACATATCTCAGGCAGGGATGAATTTCAATTCCGTCCTGCCGGGCGAATCAGCCCAAGAAGGCGAGGATATCAATGACCCAAAAGAGCGCTGCCGATAAAAACAAGGAATTTCTCCCCCCCCTCGATTTCAGCTCCATCGTCTATCCATTTTATACTCAGGCGTTGCTTAAGCTCGGCCTGCTCGATAACCCGGCCAAGGCAAAAACAGAACAAGATCTAGAGCTGGCCAGGCGGCTGATCGACATCCTCGACCTTCTCAAAGAGAGGACCAACGGCAACCTCAAGCCCGAGGAAGAAAAGTTTATCCAGACCTGCCTTCAGCAGCTCAAGGCAGGCTACCTGGAAAAATCCAAGATCATCAATTTCTGAAGTCATGCTGATCCTGCGAGGTCTGGAAAATCGGCCTCCCCGCTCGCGTTTGACCGCCACCGCGATCGGGAATTTCGACGGCCTCCATCTGGGCCATCGGAAAATCCTGCGCTCCCTGGTTGCCACGGCCGAAGCGGACGGTCTGGACCCTCTGGTTCTGACCTTTTCGCCCCACCCCGAGAAAGTCCTCGGCCGGGGCAGAATCGCCATGATCCAGACCATCGCCCAGAGGCTGGAAGGGATCCGGATGCAGGGTGTAAAGACGACGGTGGTCGTCCCCTTCAGCCGCGCCTTCTCCTTGCTGTCCAAGGAAGAATTCGCCCGGGATGTCATCGTCTCGGCGCTGCGCTCCAGGTTCGTGGTCGTGGGAGAAAATTTCCGTTTCGGCCGCCGCCGGGAGGGAGATGTCCGGGAACTTCGTCGGATGGGCCGGGATTTCGGATTTTCAGTCAGGCCGGTCTCCGCCGTGGTCAGGCGAGGACGGGTGGTCAGCAGCAGCTTCATCCGGGCTCTGCTCCGGGCCGGGCAGGTCGAGGACGCGGCTGATCTTCTGGGACGGCCTTACGAGATCGAAGGCCGGGTCATCAGAGGGTCGGCCCGCGGAAAGAGCCTGGGGATTCCCACGGCCAATATGGAGACGGCTAACGAAATCACTCCGGCCGGCGTCTTTCTGACTGAGTTCCAGATCGGACAGCGCGCCTTCCCCTCCCTGACCAACGTCGGCCGCCGGCCGACCTTCGGCCACGACACTCTCCACATCGAATCTTACCTTTTTGGCTTCTCGGGAAGCGCCTACGGCAGAATAATCAAGCTCCGTTTTTTCCACAAATTGAGGCCGGAAAGGAAGTTCGCCACGCCTGAAGCCCTGATAGCGCAGATCAACGCCGATATGGCCGCCGCCGGCTCCTTTTTCAAGGGGCGAATTTGACTTTTTCCGGCGGATGGTGCATGTTCAGGTGGAATCATCGACGCTCTGGAGAATATAGGGATGGAAGAGAAAATCAAAGCGAGTGTCATGGACGCTGCCAAGATCAGGCGATCCCTCATCCGCATGACATCCGAGATCCTCGAGCGCAACCGCAACCTGAAAAACCTGGTCATCGTCGGGATCCGGACGCGGGGAATCGACCTTGGCAAACGGATCTCCGAACTGATCAGAGACCTGGAGAAAATCGAAGTCCCCGTCGGAGTCCTCGATATCACCCTCTATCGGGATGATTTCACCGAACTGGAAACCCAGCATATGGTCCAGAAAACGGACATCGGGTTTTCTATAGCGAAAAAAGACGTTCTCCTCGTAGACGATGTCCTCTTTACCGGCCGGACGATCAGAGCGGCTATGGACGGCCTCTTCGACCTCGGCCGGCCGCAGACGATTCAGCTCCTCGTGCTCATTGACCGGGGACACCGGGAGCTTCCGATCAGGGCCGATTATGCGGGAAAAGTCCTTCCCACCTCGCGCCGTGAAATAGTGCAGGTGAAGCTCGTTGAAGTGGACGACGAAGACGAAGTCCTGATCACCGAGCCGGCCGAGCTCAAATAGGAAGCGGGTGGCCCATCGTCTTCTCTGGTGAGGAACAGAAAGTGCGATTGCTGATTAAGAATGGCAGGGTCATCGACCCCGCTTCCAAAACTGACGAGACGCTGGATGTCCTCATCGAGCACGGCCGGATCGTCGAGCTCAAGGCCAAGATCGAACCCGCTGGAAGCCGAGTGATCGACGCCTCCCGGCTCGTGGTTTCGCCCGGCTTCATCGACATGCATGCCCACTTAAGAGAGCCGGGACAGGAACAAAAGGAGGACATCCGGACTGCATCTCTGGCGGCGGCCAAGGGCGGCTTCACCTCGATCTGCGCCATGCCCAATACGAGCCCGGTCAACGATCGCCGAGCTGTCACTGAATACATCCTCTCCGCGGCGAAAAAAAAGGCTGCAGTCGGCGTTTTTCCGATTGCCGCGATCACCCTGGGGCTTAACGGAGAGGCGCTGACTGATATGGCCGACCTGATTGGAGCCGGAGCGGTCGCCTTTTCCGATGACGGCCGCTGCGTCCAGAACAGCCAGGTCATGCTCCGGGCTCTCGAACAGGCGAGTTTCCTGAACGCCCTGATCATCGAACACTGCGAAGACCGGGACCTCAGCCGGGAAGGTTTGATGCACCAGGGAGCCGCATCCTCTTCGCTCGGGCTCAAAGGCATTCCGGGTTCGGCCGAGGACGTCATGGTCGCCCGGGATATCATTCTCGCTGAAGCTGCGCGAGCCCGTATTCATATCGCTCACCTTAGCACCCGGCGCGCCGTCGACCTGGTCAGGGAGGCAAAAAAGAGAAATATTGGGGTGACAGCCGAAGCCACCCCGCATCACCTTGTCCTGACCGATTCCGCGCTCGTCCGTCCCGACACCAACCTCAAAGTGAATCCCCCGCTGCGCGGGCCGGAGGACGTCCAGGCTCTCCTGGAAGCAGTCAAAGCGGGAGTGATCGATGTCTTGGCCACCGACCACGCTCCTCACGCCGCAGAGGAAAAGAACATTGAATTCGATCGGGCGCCCTTCGGGATCGCCGGCCTGGAAACAGCGGTTTCGCTCCTCCTGGACCGGCTGGTGAACAAAAATCTCATTTCCCTTGCCCGCTTCGTAGAAATGCTGTCGACCGCACCGGCGAAGATCCTGGGCTGGAAAAACAAAGGCCGGATCGCCGCGGGTGCAGACGCCGACCTGACCATTTTAAGCCTGAGCAAGGACGTTACGGTCGATGTCGGATCCTTTGTTAGCAAGAGCCGGAATAACCCCTTCCATGGCTGGAAATTGAGAGGGGCCCCCGTCATGACGGTGGTGGCCGGAAAAATCGTCTATCCCTTTGTTTAACCCGATCACATGAAAACCAACCTGGCCAACCTGGAAAAGAAAATCGGGATCACCTTCCGTGACAGAGATCTCCTGCAGCGCGCTCTGACTCACAGCTCTTTCGCCTACGAGCAGCAGCCTCCGAGCCTTTCCGACAACGAGGTCCTCGAATTTCTCGGCGATTCCGTGGTCGGGCTGGTCACCGCCGACTTTTTCTGCTCGGCCTATCCGAGTTCCGCCGAAGGGGACCTGTCCAAGTTTAAGTCCGCGGCGGCCAGCACCCTTTCCCTTTCCCAGTTCGCCAGGAAAATCAAGCTCGACAAACATATCCTTCTGGGGAAAGGAGAAGAACGCAGCGGTGGCCGCATGAAGAAGACTATCCTGGCGGGCGTGTTCGAGGCCCTGGTGGGCGCGCTCTACCTCGATCAGGGCTATGAGGCCTCCCGGCAATTTATCCTCAGGCTCCTTCGAGAATCTTATAAAAGGACAGACGACCAGAAATTCCTGATCAATAATTTCAAATCCGCCCTGCAGGAACATTTTCAAAAAGAGAGCCTTCCCGCACCCGAATACAGGACCGTCACCTCGGTCGGTCCCGACCACAGGAAGACATTCATCGTCGAGGTCTATCTCGGACCATACGCCCTGGCCAAGGCTAAGGGACTCTCCAAAAAGAGCGCCGAGCAGCGGGCGGCCCAGAAAGCCTTGCAGAGCCTTCTCGGGGAAAAAATAAAAGTCCTCTCCTCCGAAACCTTCCTGCTCAAAAAATGATCGAACGCTACGACTTCGGCAAAATGGTCGTGGACGGCCGGGCCTACTCGGCGGACTTGGTCCTTCTCCCCGGCCGCATCAACTCTTCCTGGTGGCGACAGGAAGGCCACACCCTCTCCCCCGCCGACCTCCAGGATGTACTCGCTGAAGAGATCGAAGTCTTGGTGATCGGGACGGGTTTTTTTGGGCTGATGAAGGTGAGCAGCGGGGTCGAGCAGGCCGCGGCGGCTAAGGGCATCCAGTTGGTGGTCGAAAAGACGAAAACGGCGGTCCAAAGCTACAACGAACACGCCGCTCGAAAGAAGACCGCCGGGGCGTTCCATTTAACCTGTTGAACTCCGGACCGACCATGGCCAAGTGTTCTCATTGCCGGCAGCGAAAGGCCAAACGACATTGCCCGGCCTTGGGCTCAGACATCTGCCCTCTCTGCTGCGGGCTGCTGCGGGAAAAAAAGCTTCACTGCCCCCCAGACTGCCGCTATCTGGCGCAGCACAAGCCTTACCAGGAAAAGAGGGTCATTCAGAAAAGACAGACCTACTCGCCGGGTATCGCCCAAGACGAGAGGCTCAACTGGCTGATCCTGCACATCGAGGCTCCCCTGAAAGAGTCCGGAGAGAAACAGCCCGGGTTTTCCGACAGGGAGGCCGTGCTGGCCCTCGAATATGCGAGAGAGAAAATCGAAAAGGAAAAGACGATACTTCTTCTTGCCCGGGAAAACAGCCGGGTGAAAAATGAAATCGGCGAAGCCGTATTCCAGAGCCTCGAGCAGTGCCGCTATGAAAGACAGATCATCCTGCCTCAGACGATCGCGGGTTATTCCAAAGAGGAAAAACTCAAGTGCCTGGAAAACGTCATTCTGGCGGTTAAGTTCATGGCCAAAGGAGATCTCGATGGCCGCGGTTATATCCAGGACCTGATCGAGCGCTTCGGCCGGCTCAAGGAATTATCCGGCCAAAAGAGAATCGTCTCCCCGACCTGACGATTCCCTCTCACTTGCTGATCAATTCCGCGATGAACTCGAGGGATGGGATATTGCCGCAGATGATCTTGACGATAGCTATGATGGGAACGGCCAGGATCATCCCCGGGATCCCCCACAGCCATCCCCAGAAAAACAGAGAGAAAAGCACCGCCAGGGGGCTGAGGCCCAGGCCGCGCCCCATCCACTTCGGCTCGACGAAATTGGCCATCAGGATGTCGAGGGAGATGAGGATGATGAATATCCAGAGCGCCGGCCAGTAGCGGCCGAATTGAAAGGCGGCCATCAGGGCGGAAAAGGAGATGGCGATGATCGAGCCCAGGCTGGGGATGAAGTTGAGGATAAAAGTCAAAAACCCGAAGACGATGGCGAAATCCACCCCGAATAGGGCCAGGACCGTGCCCGCGAACACCCCCGAGATTGCGCTGATCCCTGTCTTGATGACCAGATATTTCTGAACCTGGCTGTCGATATTCTCGATGACCTGATTAATCTTATCAGCCCGCGCCGCCGAAAATGACTTTTCTACCTTGGCGGACAACTTGCCGCGCCCGGCCAGCATGAAAATCAAGAAAACAAAGATCAGGACCAAGCTGGAAAAGACGGCCAGGAACTGGTTCAATGACGCCAAGAGGAAAGAGGCGATCCTGTTGACATCAAGGCCGTTGGTCCAGGACCAGGGGTTCACGTTGACACCGCCCGGGCTGAGCTTCTCGGATATGGAGTTGAGAAGCCGGCTGATTTTCTCGCCGTATTGCGGAAAAGAGCCCACGAATCCCTTCGCGCTTGAGTAGATGAGGACGCCCAGCAGGTAGAGGCTGGAAAATGTGACTACGATAACGAGGGCGAGGGCGATCGCCTTGGGAATCCTGAGCCGGGTCATAAAATCCAGCGCCGGAGACAGGATAAAATAGAAGAAGATGGCCAGAAAAAAGGGGAAGAATACCGGCTTGGCCAGCCGCAGGATCAGGCCGACGAGGAAAACGAGGACAACTCCCGAGGTGATCGAAACAATCTTATTGCCGTTCATTCTCCGGGCCATATTATACATCCCCGGGTCGAAAATCCAAACAGCTTGGTTTTCCCAATTCCGAGCCGGTGGATGAGAGACCTGCGTCCGTACCCCCCCCTCGGACCATCGGCTTCACCCCGGACGACGATTTCGGGCGGAGGAATTTCACCCCGCTTATCACCCGTAGTGGCGATTGACCCTTCCGGCAGGCGAAATAAAATCAAGGTGGAGCAATTATGGTGAGCGAGGACTGCAGATATTCCTCGCCTCAGGAAAGATGCTCGATGACACGATGCATATGAGTGAAAACGACCTCGGGTCCTCTGTCCGTTTCGGCCCCGGCGGGGAAAAACTGTTCGGCCAAAGTGCGCTCTTCGAGAATTTGTTCGAGAACGCCCTCGAGGGGATCATCATCGCCGACAGGGGCGGCCGCGTCCTGAGAGCCAACGGCGAATTCAAGAGGATGTTCGGTTTTGCTGACGACGAGATCTTGGGGAAGACCATCGACGAGCTGATTGTGCCTCCCGGCGAGATCGTCACCGCCGTCTCCATTACCCAGAGTGTCGCCAGCGGAGAGAAAGTGGCCTTCGAGACCATCCGCCGGCGCAAGGAAGGCCAGCCCTTCCATGTCTCAGTCATCGCCTCCCCCATTATTGAGGACGGCCGCCTGGCGGCCATCTTCGGGATCTACCGCGACATCTCCGGGCAGAAGAGGACCATGGAAGAGCTGCGCGACTCCGAGAAGCGTTTTCAGGACATCGCTCTGAGCTCGGCCGACTGGATCTGGGAGATCGACGAAACCGGGAAATACTCTTTCGCTTCTGGCCAGGTCAAACAGATTCTCGGTTATGAAAGCCACGAAATCCTGGGCAAGAGTCCCTTCGACCTGATGCCGGAAACCGAGGCCTCTCGTGTCCAACCAGTCTTCCGCAGGCTGTCGGAAGAGAAGAAGCCGATTGTCGATCTCGAAAACTGGAACGTGACCAAGGACGGCCGGCTGGTCTGCCTTCTGACGAACGGTCTGCCCATTCTCAACGAGAGTGGCGATTTGCTCGGATACCGGGGCATGGACAAAGATATCACCGAGAGGAAGGAGACGGAATCCCAGATCGTCCGGCAGACCATGCTCCTCGAGGCCATCAACAAGCTTTTAAATAAAGTCTTCACCAGCGAGACCGATGCCGACCTGGCCGACCTCTGCCTTGGCCTGGCCAAGGAGTTGACCGGGAGCCAGTTCGGGTTTATCGGCGAAATCAACGACCGGGCATTCCTGGACATCATCGCCATGAGCAGACTGGGATGGGAGGCCTGCGCCATCCCCAGGGCAGAGGCTTCCCGGGTCCTCAAGAATATGAAAATCCGCAGCCTGTGGACCGCGGCCCTAGCGGAGGGAGAGTCCGGCATCATCAATAGCCCCTCTTCCCATCCGGCCCGTGCCGGCGTCCCGGAAGGACATCCGGAAATCAGGAACCTCCTCTGCGTCCCCCTGAAAAATGCCGACAAAGTCAGCGGGGTTCTCGCCCTGGCCAATCGGGAACACGGCTACAACCGGGATGACCAGAAAGCCGTCGAATCGCTGGTCACGGTCTTCGTCGAGGCCCTCAACCGCAGGAGGACTGAAGAAGCCGTGCGCAGGGAAACGGCCAAGCTGTCGGCGATCATCTCCGGGATCGAAGAGGGCGTCATCTTCGCCGACAAGGAAGACCGTGTCATCGAGGTCAACGACTATTTCCTTCGGCTCTTAAACAAAGAAAGATCGTCCATCCTGGACCGGGCGTTCTGGGAAATCCGGTTCGACCAGCCATGGGACAACCTGGAGGAGGCGGTCGCTGATTTTAAGAGAACCCCCCTCTCTCCTCCGCTGGAATTGCAGCGAACGTCCGGCGGGCGGGAAATCATCCTGCGACTCAAGCCCATTTATGACGGCAGCGGATATGACGGTCTGATCATGAACCTGCACGACGCGACCGAGCTCCTGCGCGCCCGCAAGGAAGCTCTTTCGGCCAGCAAGGCCAAGAGCGACTTCCTGGCCAACATCAGCCACGAGATCCGCACGCCGATGAACGGGATCCTGGGCATGACCGAGCTTGCTCTGGACACCAGCCTAACGCCCGAGCAAAGAGAATATCTCAAGGGGATCAAGTCCTCGGCCGAATCGCTGATGACGCTGATCAACGACGTACTCGATTTCTCCAAGATCGAAGCGCGCAGGGTTGAACTTGAATCCACCGCCTTTGACCTCGAAGACCTACTTTTCGAGACTCTCAGCCCCCTGGCCATACAGGCGCACAGGAACCGGCTGGACCTCGTCTGTGAGCTATCTCCCCGCCTTGACCCCCGCCTCATCGGCGACCCGGGACGGCTAAAACAGATTCTGATCAACCTCGTCGGCAACGCCATCAAGTTCACTGAGAGCGGTGAAGTGCTCGTGAGCGTGGAGGAAGTAGGAAAGAAGGACGGCCGGCTCGTCCTTCACTTCGTTATTACCGATACGGGTATCGGCATTCCCGCCGACAAGCAAAAAATCATCTTTGATGTCTTTGCCCAGGCCGACAGCTCGATGACTCGCAGGTACGGTGGAACGGGGCTCGGACTGGCGATTTCCTCCCAACTAGTCGACCTGCTCGGCGGACGCATCTGGGTGGAAAGCGAGGTCGGCAAAGGCAGCCGTTTCCACTTTACCGCCCAGTTCGACCAGCCGCGCGAACAGGAGAAGTGGCCGCCCGCCGAAGCGGACCTTAACGTTTCCGGACAACCGATGCTCGTGGTCGAGGAAAACGTCAGCGCCAGGCGTGTCCTGGGAGAGAGAGCGGTGAGCTGGGGCTTTAAGGTCAGGGAAGCCGCCAGCGCCGATGAAGCGATCGTCGTGCTGGAAAGCCTCAAGGAAAGGGACAAGCCGATTCCGTTGATCCTTGTGGATGCGAACCTGCCGGGAAACGACAGCTTCACCATTCTTGCTTATATCAAGGACAATCCGGAGATGGCGAAGTCCATCATCATGATGATGAGTACCAGCAGCAACAGGGGCGACGCCGCGCCCTGGCTGAAAGTGGGGATTCCTCTGCACTTGAGCAAGCCCATCAGGCCGGCCGAGCTTAAAAAAGCCATCCTCCAGGCGATCGGACTGGCCGCCAGGCCGCCGGAGCAGGCCCTCCCCGGCCCAGAACAGCCGACGGCCAAGTTCCGCCAGTCCTACCGAATCCTGATCGCCGAAGACAACCTGGTGAATCAGCGGGTCGCGATATACATGCTGGAAAAAAAGGGCCACCAGGTGACCGGAGTGATGAACGGCGAGGAAGCGGTTGCGGCGCTGGAGAAGGGGAATTTTGAGCTTATCCTGATGGACGTGCAGATGCCCAAAATGGACGGGTTGAAAGCCACCGCAATGATCCGGGAGAGAGAAAAAAGCGAGGGCCTCCACATCCCGATCGTTGCCATGACCGCTCATGCCATGAAAGGCGACAAGGAAAGATGTCTGGGGGAGGGCATGGACGATTATATCGCCAAGCCTCTGAACGCCAAGCAACTCGATGAGGTGATCACCCGGGTCATGCGCAATCAGCCGACGGCCGAAGTCAAGGCGGGAGACAATGGATAGACAGATGAAGATTCTGATCGCCGAGGACGACCGGATCAGCTCGCGAATCCTGGAGAAAAACCTGACGGACTGGGGCTATCAGGCCGTCCTGGCCAGGAGCGGAGAAGAAGCCTGGTCTTCCCTCAGGGATGCTGATCTCCGCATGGCCATCCTCGACTGGATGATGCCGGGGATGGACGGGATCGAGATCTGCCGGAAAACGCGCCGCCGGAAAAAATATAAATATACGTACATCATTCTGTTGAGCGCTAAAGACCGCAAACAGGACATAATCGCCGGGCTCTCCTCGGGAGCAGATGACTACATGACGAAACCGGTCAACTTTCTCGAGCTGAAGGCGCGCCTGCAGACGGGGCGGCGCATTGTCGACCTTGAGGACAAGCTGCTCCTCATCCAGAATCAGCTCAAAGACCTAGCCAGTCGGGACAGTCTGACCAAACTCTGGAACCGGGCCGAGATCAGCAAGTTCCTGCAGGAGGAGCTGGAGCGCGGCCAGAGAGAGCAGAAACCCACCGGCGTAATCATGGTGGATATCGATTATTTCAAGAAGATCAACGATTTCTATGGTCATCACATAGGAGACAAGGCGATTCTTTTTATCGTTTCCCGGCTCAAGAGAAATATGCGCAAGTCGGATAAAATCGGGCGTTACGGGGGCGATGAAATCATCATCGTCATTCCCAACTGCGGAATTCATGATATCACCATAGTGGCTGAAAGGCTGCGCGCGGCCATCGCTCGGAGGGGGATCAAAACGGAGGCGGACACGATCCCGCTGACCATATCCGTTGGCTGCGTCTCATCCGCGAGCTCTCCCCTGCCGACGGCCGAGAGGCTCATCAAGCAGTCCGATGAAGCCCTGCTCAAGGCTAAAAACCGGGGCCGCAACTGCGTTTACGTCCACGAGTCCTCTATTTCAACGCCAAAAGGAAGAAAAAATGGCTAATCCACTTCCCTCCTCTCCGGACCAACCGATCAATTACGGAGAAGTTCTCGAACGCATCGGGGGAGATATTCCTTTCCTCCAGGACCTTCTCAACATCTACTTCTCCGAATTCGTGGAGAAACGGACCCTCCTCGAGGACGCCGTCAAAGGAAACGATTTCAGGCTGATCCAGGAGCTGGGACACAACCTCAAGGGCTCCTCCGCCAACCTCAGCCTCCCCTCACTGCAAAAGTCGGCTCAGGCCCTGGAGCTATCGGGACGGGAGGAGCGGGGAGACGCCGCCCGGTTAGCCCTGCAATCTCTGGACCTTGAACTGCTGAGGCTGAGAAAATTCCTGGAGACTAACCCTCTCCGTTAGTGCCCCACGCGGCGCCGGGCGCAGAAAACCGAGAAGCTAGCGCTTCGCCCGGTCAAGCAGAGCTTCGAGATAACGCACCCCGGTTTCTTCCAAACCATCTTGAATCCGCATCACGCCGAGGACCAGGTTACCGGCCCGGGCCAAATACACATTTTTCGCATAGCGGTCCTTGAATCGAATACCGGCCGGGATTGTCTCGGGCGTCTGATTGTTTTTTTTCTGGATATCGAGATAACGCGTCAGCATGTCTCCCGCTTCCCGCTCGTCTTTGGCCTCGATGATAAATAGGTCGAACTCCTGGTCCTGAACCTTGTAGCCGGCGATAAAACCATCATGGAGGAAGGCGAAGCCGAGCACGTTGTGAAGGATGAACTTTTCGCTGTGCGCCACCAGCCCGTCCCGGGGGAAGACCTGCAGCAGCTCCGGCAGCCGTCCTTTCTCCCTCACCTTGGTTTCGACCTCTCCGGCAAACCGACGCAAGACCGTTTCATCCCCGTCCCCGCAGTCAAAGCAGAGAAGCTTCACATAGCTTGACCCGACGACGAAATTGAGTGTTCCGTCCTCGTAGTAGGCCTCGTTTCCCAGGGGAAGAAAACGGCTTTCGGGAAACCTCTCCGAGCTGTAGATGCCGAAGGCATTTCTGTCACTTCCCATCTCGTAGACTTCCAGAGTCAGCGTCGCCGGCGATTCGGCTCGCTTATAGTTCGCCACGATCAGCTCCTGGAAGGCATAGCTCAGATAATTCTCCGCCGCTCCGTCGATATATTCAAAGAGCGTGGGAGGGAGATAGGCCCGCGGCGGCTCGGAGAACTCCCAGCCGGAGATCTGGGGCAGTAGGGGCTGAAGCGTTGATCGCATCGCCTCCTGGCCGGACAGCCATGGAAGAAAGAATGGAAGAAAGAAAAGAAGCAGGCCGAAAAATAAAACACACCGCGCTTTGCCTACAGACATCTTATCACTCCTTGGAATGAATCGTTCTTAATTTACTACAATCAGGCTGCGGCGTTCAAATACCCTGAGACTGACGTAATCATCTCCACTTATACGATGGGAATGGGTCCTGTCATGGTGCGTCCCCGTCCGTCCTCGCTCCGCACCCGTCAAGAGAGGGGTCCCCTACGCTCCGGGCGTTGCGGGGACTGGCGCCATGCCACCCATTCCCATAAGCCGTCATTTGAGATTTTCACATAAGTGCAGATCCATCCAACATTGACAGGCTTTTCCTGGCGGTGGTATTTTAAAATAAGGATGAGTTTAGCCAGAGTTGTCGTTATCAAAGGGAAAAACGCTTTCCGGCCGGACGGAGATGCCGACCGGCAGAAGATCGCCGCCATGCTCCGGCGGGGCCTGCAGCTTCTCACGGGGAGCGAGAGTGAGAGAGATGGGTTCGGCCGCTTTTTCAGCCCCTCCGACCGTGTCGGGGTCAAGATCAACACCATCGGCGGTCGGAAAATCTCCACCCGCCCCGAGCTCGCTCTGACCCTCTCCAGCCTTCTGGCCGGAGGCGGCCTGAAGGAGAAAAACGTGATCATCTGGGACCGCACTAATCGCGAGCTCCGCGAGGCTGGCTATACCCTGTCCGTCTCCCCCAGCGGCCTGCAGGTTTTCGCCACGGACACCGCCGGCGTCGGATACGAAAGCGATCTCGTCTCTCATCGCCATATCGGGAGCCTGCTTTCGACCATCCAGACGCGCCGGATCACGGCCTCGATCAGCCTGGCCATTCTCAAAGACCACGGCCTGGCCGGAATCACGGCCGGGATGAAAAACTATTTTGGCGCCGTCCATAACCCGAATAAATACCATGACAGCCACTGCGACCCGTTTGTCGCCGACCTGTTCGACGTGAGCGTGATCAAGGCCAGGCACCG
>CAZYWP010000092.1:0-12791 GCA_964651495.1 uncultured Eubacteriales bacterium
AATCAGCGTTCTGACGACCCCAACCCCGAGCCTATTTGGTTTTTGGCCGGGGTTTTGCTATATTGAAAATTCATGGCCAGGCAGATCAATCGGGCGAGGGCAAAGATAAAACGGCCCCATCTGCGCATCCATATCGAGAAGTTCAATGCCGGAAAGGTCCTCAGGGCCGCAGGACTGATCTACCTCCTCGGTCTGGCCGCGGTGTTCGGCGCTGTCTTCGGGGCTTACCAAGCCGTCCGCCAGAATCTTCCCTCTGTTTCCGACCTCGAGACGTTCGAGCCCAATATCCTCACTTCTATTTATTCCGATGATGGCCGGATGATCAAGGACTTCGCCACCGAGCGGAGGATCGAAGTTCCCTACGAGAGGATCCCGGATTCGCTGAAAAAGGCCATCATCGCCACCGAGGACCCGCGATTTCTCAAGCACAACGGGATCGACCTCCGGGGAATCCTCCGGGCCGCCAAAGAGAACATCCGGCGCGGCCGGATTTTCCGGCGGCCCGAAGGCGGGAGCACCATCACCCAGCAGCTGGCCCGCAACCTCTTCCTCTATCCCCAGCAGACCATCGGCCGCAAGCTCAAGGAAATGTACCTGGCCGTCCAGATCGAGAAGTACTACTCCAAGGAAAAAATCCTGGAGATGTACTGCAACCAGTTTTACCTCAACCACGGCGTGCACGGCGTCGAGACGGCCTCGAATTTTTATTTCGGCAAGAGCGTTGCCGACCTGACTCTGGAGGAGGCGGCGATGATCGCCGGGATCTTCCGCGGCCCGTCTGTCTATTCTCCCTATAACAATACGGAGGTCACTCTCCGCCGCCGTAACCATGTCATCAGCCGGATGCTGGAAGAAGGCTACATCGAAAAGGGCCAGGCGGAAGAAGCCAAGGCCCGGCCGATGACCGTCCTTCCCTGGCGGAGCGGAGGATACTCATCCGATTTCGCCGCCTATTTTTTCGAGGAAGTCCGCAGGTATTTGGCCAAGAAGTTCGGCAGCGAAATCCTCTATCAGGGCGGGTTGAAGGTCTACACCACCCTCAACCCGGTTCTCCAAAAATACGCCGAAGATGCGCTCTTGAACCGGCTGCGGCAAATCGATAAACAAAAAGGCTGGCGCAAGGACAAAAAGAACCTGCTCAAGGAAGGGAGAGAGAAGCTCGAGGAGGAATGGCTGGAGCGCTGGGTCTCCGCCACGGTGGAAGCAGATGAAGTGACCGACGCCATCGTCCTTTCCGTGACTCGCACAGAGGCCTCTGTCCGGGTAAAAAAATACACGGGGAAGCTCCCGAACAAGGACATCGCCTGGACTAGGACGGACAACCTGGAGAAGCTGCTCGAACCGGGAGACGTGATCCAGGTCAAGGTCAAAGGCGTCGACGAGGGCAAGAAAGAGGTCCAGGTTTCCCTGGACCAGGACCCGCTCCTCGAGGGCGCTTTCCTGGTCATCGACCCCCGTTCCGGCCAGATCAAAGCCATGGTCGGCGGATACTCTTTCCAGCGGAGCGAATGGAACCGGGCGACGCAGGCCCAGAGGCAGGCCGGTTCCGCCATCAAGCCCATTCTTTACACCGCAGCCCTGGAAAACCGCTTCACCGCGTCCAGCCAGATCTCCGACGAACCCGTAGAATTTCCCGATAAATGGCTGGGAGAAACCTGGACGCCGCGGAATTACGACCGGAAATACAAAGGGACTGTGACGCTGCGCATCGGTCTGGAGGAATCCCGCAACGTGGTGACCGCCCGGCTGCTCGATTATATATCACCCCAGACGGGCGTCGACTACTGCCGCAAATTCGGGCTGACCTCGACCATCTATCCCTATCTTTCCCTGTCGCTCGGGACTTTCGATGTCAGCCTTCTCGAGCTCGTCTCCGCCTACACGGTCTTTCCGAACAAGGGCGTCCGGATCAAGCCGTATTTCATCACCCGGATCGAAGACCGCGAGGGGAATGTTCTCGAGGAGGCCAGGGTCGAAGCGGAGGAGGTCATTTCTCCCCAGAGGGCCTATCTCATGACCTCCCTGATGCGGGGCGTCGTCCAGAGAGGAACCGCGGCAGCGGCCAATTCTCTGGGCATCCCCCTGGCCGGGAAGACCGGTACAACGAGCGACTACACCGACGCCTGGTTCATCGGGTTCTCGCCCTCGCTCTGCGCCGGCGTCTGGATCGGCAACGATGAGAAGGTGCCGATCGGCAACAGGCAAGCCGGAGCCGTGGCCGCTCTTCCGGCCTGGATCACGTTTTTCAAGCGGATCATCGACGATGAAACAAAGAGCGCCCAGGCGGCAGGCCGGAAGCCGAACTTCGAAGATTTCGATGTCCCCCCCAATATCACGTTTGTCGAGGTCGACTGGAAAACCGGGTTTCTGGCCACGCCGGCGTGTCTGTGGCCGATCAGAGAAGCCTTTCTCGCCGGGACCGAACCCGACCGCTATTGCTCAAACCAAGATCATTTCAAGATTCTCGACTATTACGGCACAGAGAAGGCCGTCGAGGAACACGATTAGCCCTTTTTCCGGACACCTCCCCCCGAGGACCTTGAACCCGAGGAGCCGGAGCCGGAAGACGACCCCCGCGAGCCCGAGGAGACGGAACCCCGCGAACCCGAAGAGCTCGAGCCCCGGGAGACCGATCCCCGGGACGACGAGCCGCGCGACGAGGATGAGGAAGATTTGTTCCCCTGAATATAATTATAAAAGCGGCTGCGGATGGACCTCGAGCTCGAACCCAGGCTGCTGCCGGAGAATTTCCTGAGGCTGATCTCCGGAGACGGAGGATAGCCGATGGAATCTCTTCTCACCGCGCTTCTCACCTGGCCGCCCGTTGGGCTGGTTGCCGAGGGCATGCCGCTGCGGCGGATGCCGCGTCCCTCGATTGACTCCGGCTTCTGGCCGCTTTTCCCCGCCGTCCGCATAGAGCTCGGGTAGCCGACGGATTCCGGACCCTTGAGGGCGGGCGATGTGAGGCTTCTTCCCGGCTCACCGCCGGCCGTCCTGATGTCCTTGCTCGGGGAGAGCCGGCCCGCCTCCACGCCCTGGAGGGAGCCTTGTTTGCCGGCCGGCCGCAGGGACGGCTGCTGCGCCGTCAGCGTCATTTTGTCCAGGCCCTTCCCCGTCAGGGAGTCTGACCGGAGCGCGACATCCGAGATTTTCTTCGCCTGGAGCTGGTCCTTGCGAACGACGGTCAGGGCGCGGGAATTGTAAGGATAATAGGCGCCGGGATAATATCCCCAGAACACCCCATCCATGACGACGCCGGGATACCCCCACCAACTCAGCGGCGCCCAGCCCCAGTAGAAGGGATCATACCACCAGCTCACCCAGGCCGGTCCCCAGATCGAAGTCGGAATCCAGTACCAGCCCATCCCGGCTCCCCAGCCCCAGCGGCCATAGTGGAACGGCGCCCAGCCCCAGGGCTCATAGGGAATCCAGGTCCAGCCGCTCAGGCCCAGCCAGGTCCAGCGGCCGTTGTAGTAGGGGCGCCAATCGGAGCCCATATCGCCCGGCACCCAGACCCACCCATAGGGACGGAGATAGGTCCAATCCCCGTACTGGTCGAGCTCGGACTCGAAATCCTCGATCTCCTCGGGAAGACGCCGGTCGGCCACCTGAATTCGAGTGGAGGATTCCCGGGATTCGCTCCAGCGGTCGAACCCGTCCTCGGCGACGGCCATGAATCGAGACGGCCGCGAATCGAGGCGCCCGCCGGCCGCGCCGAGGCTCTGCTCGCTCTTGACCAGCAGAGACCCCTTTGCTCCCGCTGCTTCGGCCTGGCCGTAGAAAACGAAGAGATCGGTCTTGTTGTTCTCCCGGACATCGATGCGGTAGTAGCCTTCCGAGAGCATATAGTAGGAGGCATCCGGCGTGTGGACTTCGATCGTCTTCTCTTTATCGAGCCGGTTCACGCTGAGGTAGATATTGCCCTTTAGGACGCGCAGGCGAAAAAGGTCGGATTCCTTGTTCGGCAGGCTCAAGATGTCGAGCTTAGTGTCGTTGTCGAGGCGGACAAAATTTTTCCTGCCCAGGAAGATTTCCGCCTTCCCGTCGGTCGTTCCCACCTGGTTTCCCGCCTCGATCGGCATGTTGACGACGCCGTCCTCCAGAGCGGCCTCGCCGCTCCTTTGCACATAGGCCCTGCCGCTGAGGGAGCTCAGCCGGGCAAACGAGTCATTCGTGTACTTCGTCTCTTCCTCACCATACAGCGAAAAAGAGAAGAAAAGAGCGCAGGATAAAAGCAAAATCAAGCGGGCATATTTTCTCATTAAAATTCACCTCTTTTTATTAATTAGCAAAAACCATGCCATATTTCCTGCCTGAATTCCCGGGCATCCCTGTCCCGTCTTGTCCTGAAAAAGGGACGACTGACCTTTCCGGGGACACCCGGCCCGGACGCTGAAAACCCATGATGACAGCCGGTCGCCGATTTTTCCCTTGACCATCGCCCCGGCTCAGAGATTGACCGGCCAGTAGCGCTTCTGGACCTTGAAGACAGGGGCCAGCTCCCTTTCCAGCACTCCCGTGACCGCCGGGGTGTCGGGGTGCGGCCGTTCCTTTCCGGCCAGGACGAGAAGCACCTGCCTGACGCCGTCCCGGAGGCCGGAGAGGTTGTAGCCTCCCTCAAGAGTCAGCAGAAGTCTGGCTCCGGCGGTTTCCCCGGCCAGCCCCATCAGCTCTGCGGCCAGGGCGCCGAAACCCTGGACGCTCACCTCCATGCCGCCCAAAGGATCCCCGGCGAATATGTCGAACCCGGCGGAGACGAGGATGAATTCGGGTTTGTAGGCTTTGGCGATGGGGACGAGGAGCCGGCGGAAAATGAACCGGAAATCATCATCCGTCTTTCCTGGGACCAAGGGAACATTGACGGTGAACCCCTCCCCGTCGCCGGTTCCGACCTCGCTCCAGAACCCGCTGCCGGGATAGTGGGGGAACTGGTGGGTGGAGAAATAGAGCACGTCCCGCCGGGAGTAAAACGCGTTCTGGGTTCCGTTGCCGTGGTGCAGGTCCCAGTCCACGATCAATATCCGTTTGATTCCATGTTTTTTAATCAAATATTGAGCGGCCACGGCGACATTGTTGAAGATGCAGAAGCCCCTGGCCTGGGAGGCCTCGGCGTGGTGGCCGGGCGGCCGGACGAGGGCGAACCCGTTCTGGATTTTGCCGCCCATGACCATGTCGGCCGCCTCGAGCAATCCCCCCGCCGCCAACAGGGCGGCCTCGAACGAGCGGGGCGAGGTGGACGTATCGGGGTCGAGATAGACCCGGTCTTTTCCCGCCGTTTCCTTGATTTGGCTGAAATAGGACTTGGTGTGGATGAGCGTGATCTCGTCTTCATCGGCCGGCCGGGGCGAGATCGTGACCAACGACGAAAGCGCCTGCTCTTTCTCCAGCATTTCATAGATGACCTGAAGTCTCTGCGGGCTTTCGGGATGAAAAGCTCCCATTTTGTGCTCAAGATAGCGCCTGTCTTTGACAATTCCAGTGCTCAAAAGACCTCTCTTTCTCCTTGCCGGGGAAACGAGCCTGCCGACGAACTCAATTCCGAGCCTCTTTTTTGGGGAAAAATTTCTCCAGCTCTTCCGGGTTGGGCTTGGAAGAAAGAAGGCTCCCTACAATCAAGCAAAGGACGGAGACGATAATCGCCGGGTAAATGCTGGGAATTCCCCAGGGATCACCACCCTTAAGCACGGAAGGAAAGGCGCGCGGAATGACCAGCTCGAAGATGATCGCCACGACTGTGCCCGAGACGATCGAGGCTACTCCTCCGACGCGGGTGGCCCGCTTCCAGGTGAGCGCCGCGAGCAGAGCTGGTGTGATGGCGACGCCGTACATCGTGTAAGCAAATAAAGCATAGCTCAGGACCGAGATGCGGGCATGCAGCACGGTCGGAATAAAAATCAGCAGGAAGGCGGCCACACCCAGGATGACGACAAAGACCTTTTGCAGGGCCACCAATTTCCTTTGGTCGGTCTCAGAGCGCATGAACCGCTGGTAAATGTCGTGCATGATATTGGTGGATGGCGAAAGCAGATAGTTCATCCCGGTGGAAATGACGACAGCGCAGGCGGCGCCGAGAAGGAGAAGTCCCACCAGCAAGCCGACGACACCTTTCGAGCCGATGTCCTTGGCGGCTTGGAGGACAACTGAGGCGGGATCGATTCCCGCCCGGACAGCCGCCGCCTTCGCGGGCGTGTCCGCGGAGGCGAACGCTTCTTGCAGCTTTTGCTCCAGCGCAGGAACTTGACCAGGCTTGATACCGCCTCTCGAGGCGAGCTCTTGAACCAGGGCCATGGCACGGCGGGAAGCCTGATTCGCCGCCAGCTTGTCGGCAGCGATCTCGCTCTTCACGGTTTCTGCTATTTCAAAGGTCTTGATGTCCTTCCAATGGGAGGCGGCAGAATAAATGGCGATGGCCACGACCAGGGTTTCCACCAGGACGGTGCCGATGATCCATAGCCCGACAGCCCTCTTAGCCTCGCGGGGCGTTTTGGCGGAATAGAACTTCTGGTACATGGACTGGACGCCCATCAGGAGAAGCATCGTCGCCAGGAAGTATGCTCCGCCTTTGAGAGCGGGATACTGCCCGAAATCTGCGGAGAAAACGGCAAAGTGCTGGGCCGGCAATGCCGCTGGAGCAGCCTGAAAGCCGCCGGCGAAGGCCACGGTGAAGGGGAGGGCAATGCAGCAGGCGAGAAGGATGATGATGCCGTTGGGCAAGTCAGTATGGGCCACGGCAACCATTCCGCCCAAGGCTGTGAACAGGATGACGAACAGAGCGGCGATTGTCTGTCCCACCTCGACCGACACCGAGCCGTTGGTCACAACGTTGAGAATGTAGCCGCCGGCCCGGAACTGATAGGAAACGATCGTGGTGAAAGCGATAATCAAGGCAATGGCCCCGAACAGGCGGGCGAACTTGCCGTAGCGGACTTCCAGGATATCCCCGACGGTATACTGGCCAAACGTCCGGATCTTGGCAGCGAGAAAATAGATCACGGCGATGCCGAACCAGGCCCCCGCGGGCAGCCACAGCGACGACCAACCCGCTCGCGCCGCGTATTCTGCGCCGGCGATAAAGGTCCCCGAGCCGATCCAGGTGCAGATCAGGGTGAAGACCATGACCTGCCACTTAAGCGAGCGGCCGGCCACCATGAAGTCCTCCTGGCTCTTGATGCGGCGGGCGCGGATAAAATTCAAGGCGGCCAGGACCAGAAGATAGGCCAGGATGATGTAGAGATAAATCGACATCAGACCCTCCTGCGGAAGATTTTTTTCACCTTCAGTCTCAGGAAGACAGCCGCCATGATCGCGTAGCGCTTGATGTCTCCGGGGGAGCGGATGTTGGCGATGAGGCGCGGGATTTTGCGGACGATCGAAATGCGGCCGCCGGAAAAGGACCAGCGGAAGAGCAGTTCGCTGACCTGGGCCCAGGAGAGCTTGTCCAGGAAAAGCGGCACATTCCCCTGGGCTGTCGGCAGCGTGATGATCTTGGAGGAATGCTTTTTCGTCCAGCTGAAATTCCCGGGCAGCAGCCCGGCCTCCTTGGCCGTTCGCTCCAGCGGTGTCCCCGGATAAATATGCAGGATGGCTACGCTGGCCTCGACCTCGTCCTTGTACTGCTCGATGATTCGGATAGTCTCCTGCGCTTCCTCCCAGGTTTCGGTGGGGTGGCTGAAGATGAAGAAGACGTTGGGGATGACCTCCAGCTCCCTGCACCAGGCGATGATGTTGTGAAAATCGTGGATCTTGATCTTTTTGTCGATGACGGCGTTCCGAACCCTCTCCGACCCGGCTTCGAGCCCCAGGGAAACATGGAAGAGCCCGGCCTCTTTCATCTTGGCCAGCAGCGGTTTGGTCATCAGGTCGAGACGGATCTCCGCCCGCCAGAAGATCGGGAGTTTCCTCTCCAGGATCAGGTTGCAGAGATCCTCCACTCTCTTCAGGCTGACGTTGAACGTATCGTCGTAGAAAAATATGACCCCGGCGCCGTATTTCTGAATGAGAAATTCGATCTCCTGGACGACGTTCTGAGGGCTCCTCATCCGGACCGCCCGGCCCCAATTGACCGGCGTGGCGCAGAAGTTGCAGTTGAAGGGGCAGCCCCGGCTGGTCATGACGTTGGCCGCGGGCAGAGGCCCGTGTCCCGGGACATCGATCTTGAAGTTGTATTTTTCGAACGGGACGAGGTGGAAAGCCGGATAGGGGAGGCCGTCGAGGTTGGTGATGGGCGAGCGGGGCCGGTTGCTGACGATGCGGCCGTTCTGCCTGTAGGAGACCCCGGCGATATGGCTGATGCCGTCGATCTCCTTCTTCCTCCCGAGCGCCCGGCAGAGGTCGAGGACGGTTTCCTCGCCTTCGCCCCGGACCACGATGTCGAGCTCGCCGATGTGGCTGAGCGTGTCCTCGGCCGCCATCGAGGCATGGGGGCCGCCCATAATGGTCAAGGACTGAGGCGACGCCTCCCTGGCTAGGCGGATCAGCTTGAAGCTCTGGAACCGGTTTTCCGTCGTCGAGGTCACGCCGATGATGTCGGGACGGGTCTCCTGGATTTTTTTCCCGATCTGGCGCCAGCTCAGCTTGAGGACATCGGCCGGGACGATCTCGACCTCGATGCCCTCTCTCTCCAGCACGGCTCCGATGTAAAGCAGGCCCAGCGGCGGCATGGACGAGCCTTTGGACCAGCGCTCGGCGAAGTAGCCTCCGGGCGGGACGTAAAGTTGGACTTTCATCCGCCTATTGGATCAATTCCTGTTGTTTTTCCAGCTTGACCGAATAGATCGTGGTGAAATTGGGCTCGGCCATGGTCGTGCCGTAGATAAAATCGGCGACCTCCATGGTCTTATAGTTATGGGTGATGATGATGAACTGCGTGCTCTTCTTGATTTCCTTCATCAGGTCGAGGAAGCGGGCCAGGTTGACGTCGTCGAGGGCCGCATCCACCTCGTCCAGGATGCAGAAAGGCGTCGGCTTAAAACGGAAGAGAGCGAACAGGAAGGCCAGGCTGGTCAGGCTCTTTTCGCCGCCGGAGAGAAGGGCGATGTTCTGGACCCGCTTTCCGGGCGGCTGGGCGATGATCTCGACGCCACTCTCCATCGGGTTGCTCTCGTCGCTGAGCTTGACCTCCGCGCTCCCCCCTTTGAAGAGAGAGGTGAAGACCTCCTGGAAGTAGGTGTTGATTTCGGCCAGCGCCGCTAGGAATTGGGTCCTGCTCTCCTCGTCGATCCTGCGGATCGCCTCTTCCGTCGCGTCGATGGATTCCCTCAGGTCGCTCTTCTGTTGGGTGAGAAAGTCGTAGCGCTCCTTGTGGCTCAGGTATTCTTCCTCGGCCAGCAGGTTGACCGTCCTGTATTTCTGCAGGTCCTCCTCGGCCTGGGCGAGCTGCTCTTCCATCTCCGCCTCCGAGATTTCGAGCTGGGGCTGCTCGGCCTTGAGCTCATGGAGGGTCTTCTTGAGTTCCTGCCAGCAGGTCTCCTCGAGGTTGACCATATCCCGGTCGATCTCGGCCTTGACGATTTCCCAGCGGACCCGCTCCTCCTTGCGCTTTTCCAGCTCCTCCCGCAGCCCGCCGAGTGTCTTCTCCCGCCCCTGCTCCTCGGCATGCTTGCTCTGCAGCTCCGCCTCCTTCCCGGCGAGTCCGGCCTGCCTGATTTTCTTCTCTTCCTCCAGGGAACTGGACCTGGCCACGAGGTCCGTTTCCGCCTGCCTCGCCTCATCTCCCTCGGCCGCGGCGGACCGGGTTTCCTCTTCCAGCAAAAAGAGCCTTTTTTGCAGGCTCTCTTTTCTCGCCAGCAGCTCTTCGGCCTGCCGGTTTGCGTTGCCGCGCCGTTCCTCGGCGAGGACGGCGGCCGCCCGCAGCTCGATGAAGCGTTTTTCTTCTTCCACATTCCTGCCCTGGTGGGCCAGGAATTCTTTCTCCTCGGCTTCGACCCGGGCCCGCAGGGATTGATTCTCTTCTTCCAGCGTGGCGATCCTTTCGGCCAGCGAGCCCAACTTGACGCGGAGCGAGTCGTTGTCCCGTTCCAGGACTTCGACCTCCTGGCGGTACAGGGAGACGGCCTGGTGAGCCTTTTGCCGCTCGGCCGCGTGTCGGATTTTCTCCTTTTCGTTTTCTCTGATCCGGGCGCTCGATTGTTCGACCAGGGATAGGGCCCGAGTTCGATCCTCTTCCAACCTCTGCCTGTCCAGGGCCATTTTCTCGAGCTCGGACGACAGGGGCGCGATTTGGGCGTCCCGCCCCGCGACCGCCTCGGCCAGTTTCTTGATCTCCTGTCCCAGCGCGAACGCTCCCTCCTCCCCGCGCCCGAGCTTGAGGAGTCCGGAAGAGAGGAGCAAGTCACCCCGGGGAGTGATGAAATTCAGGCCGGGGTAGCGGAGCCACAGTTCAATCGCCCGCCTGGCGTCGCGCACGATGAAGGCGTCGTCGAGCCGGGCCAGGCTCGACCGGATTCTCGGGCTTGGCCGGAGACGGGACTTGAGCCTCCCGAGGACGCCGGGATCCTGGATTTCGGGGGGCGCGACGTCTTCTGCCCCCGTCGGGGGGAGGAGGAGATAGCGCCCTGTGAGCCCTTCTTCGGCGGCCCGATCGAGGAAATCGAGCGCGGGGATGACGGCTGCACCGGCTTCTTCCCGCCAGAGGGTGTCGATGAGCGAGGCCGATTCCGGGTCGGTCTCGATGAGCTCCGCCAGGCGGCCCAGAGCTGCTGGGACATCCGTCGAGCCGGAAGCGCTCCTCTGACTCTGCTCCAGCTTGTTGAGCGCCTGGAGCCTGTAATGATCCTCCTCGCGCGCTTTAACTGCCTCTTCCAGTCGGCTTCTGAACCGGGCGATTTGCTCGTCCCGCTCCTCGATCGCCCGGCCCAGGTCGCCCGCAGTCCGTTCCTGTTCGGCTCTGGCCTTGTTTATCTCGGCCAGGCTGCTCTCGATAAGGCGGAGGCTCTGCTCGGCGGCCTCGAGGAGGGCGTTCTCCTGCTCGAGCTGGGCTTTTAACTTCGCTTCCTGGCGGGCCATCAATTCGAGTTCCTTCTCGGTCCTAACCCTTTCGTTGCGCAGTTCGGTGAGCTCGGAGAGCGTTTCGAGCTCCCGGGTTTTCAGGCCCTGGAGGGTCTGTTCCCGCTGGCTGACGGTATCCAATGTCAGGCGGCTGTCGGCGGCTGCCCTGGTTATTTCGGCCCGTCCGGCTTCGAGGAGCGCCGTCAGTTCGGCCAGGCTGCTCCGGCGGGCTTCGAGCTCGGAATCCAGCAGCGCCAGCTCTTGGCCGATCTCCGCGGCCGCCGCGTCCGCTTTCTTCCCGCGCTCGGCCTGAAGCTCGATTCTCTTGGCTTCCCTCTCTTTGTCCGAGAGGGCCCGGCTCAACTCGGAGGCCAGGGCGAAGAGGGCTTCCTGGTCCTCCTTGACGGCCTTTTCCAGGTCCCAGATCTCCCGGCGTCTGGCGGCGAGCTCGCGCTCTTCCTCCCTGATTCGGAGGGCTATATCCTGCTCGCGGACGGCACAGTCGCCGTGCTGCCGGGCCGCTTCCTCGTGCCTGCGCTCCAGGCTTTCGAGCCTGCGCCGGAAGTTGAGGCCGGTGAGCTCGCGCGTCCTTTCCCGAAGCTTGCGGTAGCGGGCGGCGGCCTGGGCCTGCCTCTGTAGCGAGTTCTTGGCCCGGCCGACCTCGCTGATGATGTCATCGAGGCGGACCAGGTTTTGTTCGCTCGAGGCCAGCTTGCTCTGGGCTTCCTTCTTTTTGTCCCTGTAAAAAGCGGTCCCGGCGGCCTCTTCGACGAGCAGTCGTTTCTCCGTCGGCTTGGCCGTGAGCAGGGAACCGATGGCGCCCTGTTCGATAACGAAGTATTCCTTCTCGGCCACCGCCCTCTTCCAGAGGGTGTCCTGGATGTCTTTGAGCCGAGCGGCCTTGCCGTTCAGCCGGTATTCGCTCTCACCCGAACGAAACACCCGGTGGTTGATGAGAGTCTCCTCCTCCTGGTGTTCGAGCGCTAGGGAGACATCCGCCATGCCGAGCGGAGGCTTTTTAGAGTTGCCGTTGAAGATGATGTCTTCGGTCTTTTCCCCCCGCAATCCCTTGTGCCGCTGACCTCCCAGGACCCAGAGGATGCCGTCGACGATGTTGCTCTTGCCGGTCCCGTTCGGCCCGACGATGGCGGTGATCCCCGGATGGAAAACGATCTTGGTCCGGTCGGGAAATGACTTGAAGCCCTGCAAGTCCAGCTTTTTGATGATCATCGAGGGGGGTATTGTAATCGATTTAGCCGCAATTTTAAAGTGATAGGCTCGGGCTTGGGGATCGTCAGCACGGGCGCTGTCCCCAGCGAGGCCAGCGCCCTCCGAACTCAGCCTTCGCTCTTCTCTCCTGCGGAGAGAAGCCGTGCCCGCTCAGTCCTCGACGGGCTTCCGATTCCCCAAGCCCTCGCCTCGGCGAAGCAGGTAGGGATCGTCAGCACGGGCGCTTTTCCCGGCGTATTGACACCGCAGGATGAATCCGCTATTTTCTATCTATCTTTTAGATGCCTTGGAACCTGATGAGCCAGCGTAGCTCAGTCGGTAGAGCAGCTGATTCGTAATCAGCGGGTCGGAGGTTCGAATCCTCTCGCTGGCTCTCGTCGACCTGAATTCTACTTAGCACAGTCCTGTTGATTTGGCTGTTCAAGTCGATTCTAAGACGTCGAAATCGTCTTTGCTTTTTTAACTAGGTAAGCTAAGAGATTTATTATAGCCAGGCTGATCAAGAAAAGAGCAATACCGAGCCAAATCATTTTCTCTTTGACCTGGAAACGGCCGGCGCTGACCGGGCTCCGATA
>CAZYWP010000093.1:0-2076 GCA_964651495.1 uncultured Eubacteriales bacterium
TGGAAACAGAAACGTTCCCAAGATTAGTAGTTGTCGGGATAATTGACCTTGTAGAGGGAGACGGTGGTGTCCCAGAGGGGAAACCGGCGGACCAGCTTTAGCCTATCCGCGATCTCGGGAAAGCGCTTCCGGATCCAGACGAGCTCGCCCCCCCAGTATTTATCCAGCGTGAGGAGATGAGTGGGCCGCTGCTTGCGGAAAGGGTCCTCGTCGTTGAACCACCCCTCAAAGGCGGGGAAGAGCCGAAATCCTGTCTCCAGGGCGAGCCGCGGGGCTTCGTTCCCCATGATGACGGAACCGGGAGGAAGTTGACGGAGCGAGTTGGCCGCGGACTGGACCTGATAGACGGGCTGGCGGTAGAACTGGGTGTAGTAGACCGTGAAAGAGGATGCGGCCAGGGCCGCGGCGATAAAAACTGAAGACGCCGTCTCATGGCGGCCCCCCTTCCACCAGTTCAGGAAGACCAGGATGACAGCCGCGTAAACCAGGATTCGGACGGCGGTAAGATTGTAGACGAAGAAGGCCGAGGGATATTTGACCAGGCCGATCCAGAACTTGTAGAAAAGGGCGGCCAGGGGGAGAAAAATCCAGAGGACGGAGCGGGCATGGATCCTCAGCCAATCCCTATTCTTGACGGCCAGGGAGAGGGCGATAAACAGGCCGGGGATGATGTTCAGGTAGTAGCGCAGCGGCTGGTAGTTCAGGATGGCCATCTGCAGGAAGGTGCCCGCAATCCAGAGAAAGACGAACATCTCGCGGATGTCGGGCGGCGGGTTGCTCTTCCCGATCTTCACCAGCACCATGGCCGCGAACAGAAGGCCGGCGATAAACAAGACCGGGATGAGGTTCATATAACGGTGGAGGTTGTTGCGGTAGATGTTAAAGAAGATTTTGCCCAAGTTTTCCGGCCAGGACAGGTCCATCCAGCCGCTGCCGATCTTGCGGAAAGAAGAAGCGAGGGGAAGAAAGATGGAGAAGAACCAGACCGAGACGACGGCCAGGACACCGGCCAGATACTTCCACATCGGTGTCCACTTTTTTCGGACCCAGGCCTGATGGGCGACGGCCAGGCCGGCGGAGAGAACAAAATAGAAGAAGAGGTACTTGGAGAGGGCGACCAGGGCGGCGAAGACCCCGACCAGGGCCATCAGACGCGGTTTTTTTTCGGCCTTGACGAGAAAATAATAACTGACGATAAAGATGAGGGTGGAGAAGTTTTCCAGCAGGCCGATGCGGTTGTACATCGTCCAGTAAAAGTCGATGGCGAAGAGGAACGAGATCCCGAGCGCGAACGCTTGCGAAAGATAGCGCCGGACGGCAAGGTAGAGGAAGAGGATGCCCAGCAGCCCGAACAGGATGGTGATGACCTTGACGGTGACGATGCTGACCCCGGCGAGCTCGAAACCGACGTAATAGATGCCCGTCAAAACGGCGTTGTAGAGGAGGGGGTTCCAGTCGTCCATCATCCAGACGCCGAAGAGCGCCTTGTTCCGGGCGTTGTGGGCGTACATCGCTTCATCGAAGTAGATGCCGGCGCTGTTGGTCAGGTGGACGAGGTTGGGCGGGGGGTCCGCCCTGATGTGCTGGAGACGCATGGCCGCCGCTAGAGCCAGGATGAGGAGCAGGACGAGCGGGCCTGGAAGTCGGGTCTTTTTTTTCAAATTCAGTTCCCCCCTATCATAGAAAAACCGAGGACGGCAAGTCAACGCGCCGGCCGGCTTGACAAAAGCGCAGACTGTTGGCAAACTCATGGCGAACTGGCAACTCTTTTTCCGAGAGAAGGCGCATGCGCTTGAGAAAAAAAATTCTTCCGGGCCCGCGGGAAACCGGTCTGCTACTTATCTTCCTTCTCAGCCTGCCGTCGGTCTCCCCGGCTGCCATCCGGTTTACCGAAGTCAGTCAGGTTTTCATGGTCAGGGGATACAGCTTTTTCGCCGGGCACGGCGCCGCCTGGGTGGACGTGAACCGCGACGGACGGCTCGACCTCTACGTCAAGAACGTGAGCGCCGCGACGGTCCCGAACCCTCCCGATATCCTCTACATAAACTACGGAACTTATTTTTCGGACGAAGCCCC
>CAZYWP010000093.1:2176-5523 GCA_964651495.1 uncultured Eubacteriales bacterium
AGAGCCTACAACCTTCTTTTCCGCAACGACCTGAACAATTCCGACTGGATCCAGGTGGAGATCGTCAGCGACCACACGGGATCGATCGGCGGCCTCGGCACCAAGATTGATCTTTATGCGGCCGGGCACGTCGGCGAGAAGGCCTTTCTCAAAGGCCACCGCGAAATCCAGGGCGAGTACGGCTATCTCGGACAGGACATGCCCATCGCCCATTTCGGAGCGCCCTCCGCCGGCGGCGCCAGGTACGACCTCAGAGTCACCTTCTTGGACGGAAGGCAGAAAATCTTCCAGAACCTGACGCCCGGCCAGAAAATCCAGGTCGTCCTGATCTCCCCGCCGCTCAATTTCCAGGGCGTCAAGAAAGAAAACAAGGCCCTTTTCTACCGAGAGTCGCTGATCGAGCTGCTCTGGGAGCCGAATCCATTGAACACCGGCGTCCAGAAGTACAGGATATACGAAGCCAACGGCAGCCTGACCCTTCTTGCGGAAGTCCCGGGCAATCAGTTCGAGTGGACCATCCGGAATGTGAGCAAGACTAAAGCCTACCGGTTTGCCGTTTCCGCGGTCGATGACGCCGGGAGCGAGAGCGAACCCGCTTACACAGTCGTGAACGGCGGCAGCAGCGAGGAGACAGAGAAACACCGGGGCGTTTTCAGGATCCTGAAGGGGATATCATGAAAAAAGCGGCCGCCTGGTTTGTCTTCCTGGTCTTGAGTTTCAGCCCGGCCTGGTCTCAGACCCGGGAGAAGATCAAATTCCTGCCCGATGAAGAAAAATACATCATGGTCGGAATTCTCGGCGGCTTCTTTTTTGCCCAGGACGAGGTCTTCCGGGAGATCTATGGAAACAGCGTCCCTTTCTTTGCTCCTGAAATGACCTTTCGCTTTCCCATCCGGGACCCCCACGGGCTGGATGTGGCGGTGGGAGTCCGGTTCCTCCGGGCGAGCGGCAAAACATCTTACACGGAAGAAGAGTCCAGGCTCCGGCTGACCAGCCTGTCCTTTTCCATGCGCTACTCGTTCGAGACCGGGAGGTTCGCTCTCTTTATCGGGCCGGGCATGGATTATGTCATGTTCAAAGAGACATACGCCGAGACGTTTCCGATTGATTTTGTCGAGGGCAATGAGGCCGGGTTCCACCTCACTGGAGGCGGGTACTATCATCTCTCGCCCGCCCTCTCCCTGAAAGGCTATTTTAAGTATTGCATGGCTGAAACCGAGACCCACGGTTTCCGGGTCAACCTGGGCGGGACCGAGTGGGGTTTCGGCCTGATCTACCGTTTTTATCTTTGATCCCGGGACGCTTCCGGCCGGCTGCTTCCGGCCGGCTCTTTGGCCAGCGAGAAGGGGAGAAATTGGATACTCCGGAGCCCCAGGGAGAGCTGCGCCTTGACCTCGATGTCCCTGTCCATCGCGTTTTTCTTGGTGAAGGTGAAGGCCATCTCGGTCTTCAGCTCCACCGCCGGCACAGGCTCGACTTCATCTTTTTTCTTGAATTGATCGATCAGCTCCTTGATGACCGCCGGAATGGCCATGATGGGGAAAGAACTGGGAAATTCAGGTTCGTTCTGATAGCCGGGGCCGAAGGGATCGTATTGGCCGGTAGGCGGCGGGGTCTCGATTTGGGCGGCCGGCGTAATCGGCGGGGATTTCCGGCTCGACGCCAGAAGGTTTTCGCCCAGGAAAATCTTGACGATATAGTCGGGCGGCCGGCCAGAACCGGCGGGCTCTCTCAGAAGGCCAGCGGCGCTCATCTGAACGCCGAGGACGATCTCTCTCCGGACGATGAGGTCTCCGGCCTTGAATTCCAGAACATACTGGTGGGTGCCGGGCTCGCTGAAGAGGTCTTTTGTCTCCAGCCCGACGGCGTTGAACCCCCGGCGGAACTCGCCCCCCTTGATCACCTGTTCGCCGGATGTGAGTTTATAGAGGACGTTGTTGGCCATTTCGACCCCGAGAAGCAGTTTTTCCGGCGGATGAATCGACGAGGCCACGGTGACATTGCTCGAAGCAACGATCCCGATTCTGAGCACCCAGGGATAACGAAACTGCCAGTCTCTGAGATAGCGGGCCACGTCCGCATGGACGGCCGGAACCAGAAAATGGAAGCCCAGGCCGAGCGAGCCGTATTTTTCGAAATATTCTCCCAGCCGGACATACTCTTCTCTCCTGTCGCCGACCCGGTTCGAGAGATAGGCGAGCAGCCCGCAGGCGACCGGTTTGTCGTCATCGCTAAGCGAGCCGAAGAGGCCGGCGAGGTATTGCCGGGCCTCAGATTGTCCTTCCGGCCGCGTCCCATCCAGGAAGCCGGCCACCTCAGTTCTCCAGTCTGCGGCCGGGGCTGCGGCGGCGAGCGCGATAAAAAGGCCGAGAGTGACGATTTTTCTGATCATTGCCGGGAGAAGACGAAAAAGAGCTCGAGGCGGGGCTCGGGAAAATCGCCGGGCAGCGGAGGAAGAGGGAGGCTCTCCTCGATGGCGTCCCGGGCCGACTGGTTGAACAGCCGGTCGTCGGAAAGAGCGACAATCATGATGGCCGAAAGCGCTCCGCTTTTCAGGACGACCACCGAGATCTCCACTGTTTCATCGGGTTTGGGAGAGGCCGCCGGAGGCACGACCCATTTTTTCTGGATGAGCTCGACCACCGTCCGGGCCCATGGCGAAAGGTCGTAGCTCTTGACGGACGCTGAAACGGGAGGACGCCCGCGGAGTCCTGTCCGGCCCGGTCCGCCTGCGGAGGATATGCCTCCAGATACGCCACCGCTTCCTGCCTGACCGCCGTAGAGATAGCGCCTCAGATCGCCGGCTCTCCTGGGGGAGATATACCCCGTTACCCCTCCGGTCACTCCTCCCGTGCGCTCGGCGATGGGAAGACGGAGACCGGCGCCGGAGGCTGGGCCGGGTTTTGCCGGCGCGCTCTGATCCAGCCTGAACCCGGAGGTCAGCCGGGAATCAACCGGTTGGCGGACGGAAATCTCCACTCCCTCTTCGGGGATGCCCGCTGGCGCCTGCAGGGCGCGCGTCCTGCGGGGGATAAAGTCCTGGAAATCCGGATCCACGGCGGGAAGGTTGCCGGGCAGGCCCCCCGCTCCGGGAAGCCGCAGCATTCCTGACGGGGGAGGGACGATGACGACATCGGTCACCCGAGTCCCGAAGTCGATGATCTTGACCGAGACAAAATGGACGGCCAGGAAATAGAGGAGGACGGCATGGACAGCGAGAGACACCGCCAGGCTGAAGACATGCTTGAAAAGGTCGGATTTGTTTTTTAGGATGCCGGACCTCACCTTTAAATTATAGTATACCTCTCTCCTATATTAAAATTGAAACCGGCCCGGTTCCGTTTCAA
>CAZYWP010000093.1:5623-12732 GCA_964651495.1 uncultured Eubacteriales bacterium
TTATGGGCGGGAAGGCTGAGGTCGCCCTGGATAATTTTGTTCAGGGCTGGGTCCGGGAGGCTTGAACAGGCGTTTTTCACCGAACCAAAGCGAGGCAAAAAGCAGGATGAGCAGAAGCGCCGCTAAACTGATCCGGCCGAGCTCGGACGGAGTGACGCGAGTGTGGCCGATGTCCAGGCGAAGAACGGAAAATTGATGATTGAGGAAGATCAGAAGTATCACCGAGGCGTAATAGAACAGTTTTTTCCAGGAGAATCTCCTGCTCAGGTCCTCGACGGTAAAACCTGTGAACAGGAGATAGATGGGAAGAAGGGCGACGGCGAAGCGCCCCACCGGCGCGGATGCGCCGCTCCAGGGGAAGGCGGTGCTGCAGACCAAATAGTAGGGGAAGAAAGCCATGAGCAGGGCGCCGGTCTGCCGCATTCTCCTCTTGAAACCATAGTAAAGGCCGAATAAGAAAAACGAGGTCCATGGATAGAACCACAGCAGGCCCTCCCTCGTCGAGAATACCTGGCCGAAAAACCCCAGAGGGAGGATGCCGAGGGAGATGAATCTCTGGCCGTACTCACGAGATAGACTCGCCGGCGAAGGATCACCCGTGATAGAGTAGAAATAATAAAAATAAGGCAGGCTCGAGGCCAGCAGCGCAAGGCTGACCAAGAGGATTCGGCGGCGCGAGGCGGGTTTTTTCGGAGTAAGGAACAGAAATAAAAGATAGAGGCCGAGGCTTAGAAAAATGAACCGCTGATGGAGCCAGGGCAAAAAGGCCAGGCAGAAGGCAAACAAGACATCATTCAGCCGCCGATCCCTGAACGGGCGAAAAATGCAGTTTAGGCCGAGCAGGCAGAACAGAAGGGCCGGGCCGTCGGGATAAAGCTGGACGGTAAACCTAAGAAAAGGGGAATTAAAGAGAAGCGGCAGAAACAGCAAAGATGTCAGTAGCGGGGAAAATACGCTGCCAAGCAGCCGGAATAGGGCGAGCAAGCTCAAGAGGGCGATGATGACCAGACTCAGGCGGGTAAAATACAGCTTGGCGGGAAGAAAGTCCAGGTTGGACGAGGCGCGCGCGGATTCGAGGGGGAAGAGGAGTACATCGGCGACATAGCCAGGATAGGTGAGGACGGCCAGGCCGGGAAGATGGAGGGAGTAGATCCCGCTTTTTTTCCCGAATATATAGAGATGCCCGGAGCGGCGGGTGCCAGAGGAGGGAGCGGTCTCACGCAATCGAGCGATCTGTGCTTCAGACCCCCAGAAGTTGGAAATATCCAGATCAGCGTCCTCGGCCAGGGTATGGACCAGGCGAAGATACTTGGGTTCGTCGCCGCTGAAGAGGTCTAGGGCAGTGGTGTATCTTTTATATTCAAAGGTAGTGCGGACCCTGGCGATAAACAACAGGGAGATGACCAGGAAAAGACCGAGCTTGAGCCAAGATTTCGGAGACAGACGCGAGACGACCGCTGATCGGATATTTGTTATTTTCGATCCTCCGAGAGCAGGGCTCGGGCTTTGGCTTCGTTTCCCATAGCCCTGAAAGTCAGCGCGAGCTCCGACCGGGCTCGAGCGTTGAGGTCAGGCGCATGTCTGGAAAGCGCCAAAACTTTTTCCCCGATTTCGGCCGCCTCGGCATATCTTTTTTCCTGCCTCAAGGCCGAGGCCAGGGTCAAGTTGGCCTGGCTTTGCAGCTCTCTATCCAAGGCGGCGAAGTCGAGTCCGGCGAGCAGGGTAATCACCCGGCCGGAGTCTCCCATTTGGGCATGGGTCTCGGCTAGTTCGACCTTTATCAAGACAATTTTCTCCGGTTCGTTACGGTAGGCCTCCAGGAGCGGCTCGAGAAGGTGGAGGGACGCTTCCGGCTTGGCCATTCTCCGAAAGATCCAGGCCATATCGACGGTCCGGTTGAAGACGGAATTGGTTTTTCCCTGCTTTCGGAAACGCTCGAGGAGCTCCGAGTCGATGGTAAGGGCGACATCGAGCTGACCGCTTCTCTTGGCAGTCTCGAGTTTTTCTCGCAGAGCCGGAACGCTGAATCGGTGGAGTCCGCTGAAGTGGTGCTTTAGTCCGAACCCGACTCCGGTCAGCCCGGCGGCGATTAAAATAAAAATATAGGGAGCCGAAAATATGACTTCGGCCTTTTTAAATTTCTCCCAGACAAAGCTGACGAGGGCGCCCTGGGATTGGAGGGCCTCCTTTTGCTCAGTCGTCAGACCACGGCAGAATCTCAGGTCGGCGTCTTTGACTTTGGCGCCGGCGAAGACGACTCCTTCGAGGGAGGAGAGTTTAAGGTTGGCCTGATAGAGGTCTGCTCCGGAAAAATCGGCCCCATCCAGGATTGCGCCTTCGAGATCGGCCCCACAGAAACAGGCCTGGGAAAAATTGGCCCGTTTGGCGCTGAGGTCAGAGCACGACGCCTCGCTAAAGTCGGCTCCCCTGAAGTCGCCTTTATCCAGGCAGGCGGAATTTAAGTTGGCAGCCCGAAATCGTACCCGATCTCCGAACACCCCGGCGAAATTCTTCCCGCCGAGGTCGGCAAAGGAAAAGTCCTGGCCGGAAAGATCGGGAGAGTTGATCGCCTTCATTCCGACTGACCTGCGGAGTTTTTCGCCGAGAAGCCTCCCTTTGTTCTAACGGTCGGGCGGCCCGGATGAGGGGCCCTCCACGCCATCCATACGGAGGGCGGCAATGAGATAGAGATATTGGTCGGTCAGCGCGGCGCCCCGGTCGAAAAACCTTAAGGGTTGTTCAACGAAGGCAACCCGGAGGAACTGCCCGCTCAGATCGTCGCGCTTCTTCCTGTAGATATTGTAACCCTTGATCCTGGTCGGGTCAAAAATCTTGGGGTTGTCCTTCCAGACAAGAAGATTCCCCGCCGCCCGGCGCGGCGCCGGAGAGGTTTCGTGATGCTTCCAGACTGGGCTTTTCGAAGGCCTGCCCCGCAAACCGCCTTCTATAATCACCTGACTGAGTTCGAAATTGACCGGAGCAAAAGGAAAGTTGCGGATCTCTTCAAACCATATTTCCGCCATGAACTGGTACCCCTTTACGCTCGGATGCTTGTCGTCATTGGAGAGCAGCGAAGTCAGCCCTCCGTCGGCGGCGGGGTAGGTGTCGAAGATGGTGTACATGTCGATGAGCGGCACGGCAAGTGAAGCCGCAATCTGGCGGATCTTGTCGTTCAGGTAAAAATGCCGGTTGCGGTAAAACGGCGAGGTCCAAACCCAGTCCCGGCGGGGGAGGATGGTGGCGATGACCGGAAAGACGCCGGCGGCAAGGCATTTACGGACCATTTCACTCAGGTTGAAGGCTGAAGTATCCATGGAGAGGCCATTGGTGATGACGTCGTTTGTTCCCTCCATGATCAGGATGTATCTTGCCCGGTCGGCGGCCAGGACGGGGCCGATGCGGATGATGCCTTGGACCGTGTATTCTCCCCCCACGCCCCTGTTGAGGGCCCGGTGAGGTCCGAAATTCTCGTTGAGTATGATATCCAGGCGGGGGGGGTATCCCAGCTCCGGAGTGGGCAAGCGGTCGATATAGCCGTAAGTAATACTGTCTCCGAACCCGATGTAGGCGTTTTCATCGAGATCGGGGTTGTAGAGAGGGGGATACATGTAGGGAGGGGGCGGCTGAACAGTTGCTTCCCTTGGCCAAGCAGAAGAGAACGGCCGCGACTCGACCGCATCGCCTGATTTCCAGAGGATATTCAGATGCCCTTTTTCCCCGACAATCCTGGGAATGACGGGAACGCGGCTGGGCGGTGAGACGATCATCTCCCGGACAGGAGTTGTCTCTATGTATTGGAGGGCGCAGATCTGGTGCCCGTCCCCCGAGACCTGAGTCCAGCTGATGACGGGATGGCCGGCGGCGTCGAGAGCGATGCAGGGGAAGGCGTCGTTTTCCGTATTGTCGGTCAGCCGGACCTCCTCGAGCCAAACCTTCCCATCGGACTTAGAGAGAAAGATTTCGTAATCTTCCCCGTCATAGCTCGACCAGACGACCCAGATGAAGCCGCGGCCATCGGCGACGGCGTCCGGGTTCAAAGCGGGAAACCGAGTCCTGTTCGGGATCGTCTCCGGGTCGGACCAGGCGTCCCCGGCGAAAACCCGGTAGACGATCTCCCCTCTCTGGCCCTCAGTTTGGTTCCACAGTGCCCAAACCAACCCGTCCCGGTTGAATAGGATTCTTGGCCCGGTCACTGTCTCCTTTTTCTTTGCTGCGATGATCCATGTTTTGCCGGAATCGACCCTCTCTACATAGACCTTGGAGCCGCCCTCCGTCCAGCCGACCCAGACCAGCCAGGGTGACGCGTTCCGGTCAAAGGCCATTTCCGCGGCGTGGTTGAATTCATCGCTCCGGCCGGTTTCCCGGAGATGGCGGATTTCCCCTTCTTCATACCGGCCGAAACCGATCCGGCTGCCCCCGTCCTTCCATTCTTCCCAGACAACCCAGGCCCGTCCGATGGGATCTTCCTTAACGAGTGGAAGGGAGAGTGTCTCGGCCGGATTGCCGGGGGCCTGCCTCCGGACCTCCCGGATGATTTGCATCATATCGTCCCGCTGGACGGCCGGCCCTCCGCGGGCCGGGATGGAAAGCGAGGCCGCGGACCAGGCTAAAGTCAGGATTAGAAGGCTGACGCGGGACGCTTCTCTGCTTTTCATGGTTCGAGCGGAGCAATGATATCATAGCGTCCTGAAGATCGGGCTGTCAACCCGATCGGCCTTTATCCGGCGAGGGGACCTTGCCTTTCTTCGAGCCCCGGAACTGACGGCTCGCCTTGACAAGACCTCAAAGGATACGGCAATATAGACCGCGGAGATAGAAATGAAAAAAAATACAACCCTTTTTCTTTTCTTGTTTTCTTTGCTTTTTATTTTCTTCAGCAGCTCCGCCTCCGGCGCGGATAACGTCTCTCGTTCGACAAATGTGCCCTCGACGGGGCCGCGGATCGCCGTGGACTCGCTGGGGAATATCCATGTCGTTTGGGGTGAAGTCTACTCGAGCAGGACCGGCGACGCCTTCTATGCCAAGTATGATATCTTCACCCGGCAGTGGAGCTCTCCCCTGAACCTCAGCAACTCGGGCCAGGTTCACACCGAAGAGGACAGGCCCGTGGGCATCGATATCGACGCCGCGGACAACATCTATGTGAGCTATAGCGGAGGGCCAAAGGTGAGCCTGAGAATTTTTTCCGGAGGGAGCTGGGGCGCGCCCTTTACGGTTCACTCCTGGAACAGCGGCACCGCTGACTGCGCCCGCGTGTCGGTTGATGCCAGCGGCAATATATTCGTGATCTGGTGGATTATCGAGGATGCCGCTGTCCAATCCCGAGCCAGGATCGACGGGAATTGGGAAAGCGTCCAGCGACTCAGCCTGGCGGGGAAGACGGCGAAATTTCCCGACATCGCTGTCGGCAATAACGTCGCTTTTGCCTGCTGGACCCAGCGGGAGGCCGTTTACCAGATCGTCTACACCCGGCGCGATAAGACTCCCGGCGCTCTGTGGACTACGCCCCAGCTCGTCTATGGAGGAACCCTAAAGCAGCAAGTTCCGGCGATCGAAGTCGACGGCAGCGACATCGCCCATTGCGTCTGGACTCCTACGTACGAGGATTCAAACCGCTTAGTCCGATATAGTTATTGGACCGGCAGCGCCTTCAGCCCGCATACGACCATCGCCAACAAGAAGCTCCTCCATTATCCCTACATTCATGTGCAGGGGGGCAATGTCTATGTCTGCTGGCAGGTCGGAGCATTCGGGACCGGAACGGGCATCTTCTATAACCATTTGATTGGAGGGAGCTGGACGGGAGAGACCATGGTCCCGGGCTCGAGCGGGAGCACTTACGGCGATGTGTGCACCAGCCCGCTTCAGGACATGATCTATTATGTCTGGGACGCCCACGGTGAAATCTGGTGTGATCTCTCCGGAGGTACCGTGGGCCCTCCGAACGACCCCCCCGTCGCTAATTTTACCTTTTCTCCCGCCACCGGCGTTTATCCCCTCCAGGTCAACTTCGATGCTTCGGCTTCTTATGATCCGGACGGGAGCATCAGCTCGTACACCTGGGATTTCGGTGACGGGAAGTCGGATTCGGGCATGACTGTCTCCCATGTCTATGAAACATGGGGCACCTTTACGATCAAGCTGCTCGTCCGCGATAACCGGGGTTCAGCCGGGGCCAGGAGCGCGAGCATCACGGTGCAAAGGCTGGCCCAGCCAATCAATATCCGCTGGGAATCCCATGTCGACGAGAGCCTCTTCCTGACCCGCTATGTGAACGAAGTCACGTGGGAGAAAAACCCGCTGAACGAGAGTGCGGGCGTCAAGATCGTCCTGCAACGCATCTGGCGGAAAATGGCCGGAGAACCGAACAGCGTCTATCAAGCGATTGGAGAAGTCACGGCCGACGTATACAGTTACAGAGACAAAGACGTCAAAGCCAAAAATATCCATGCCTATACGGTAACGGTAATCGACAGCCAGGGAAATGAGAGCCCGATCAGCCCCAGCGGGTCCATTTCCCCGACTAAGCCGACCGATATCAGGTCCCCTCAGGTGCTTCAAAACCGGGGGAAATTGCGGAGAACTTAGACCTTCTCTCCAAGATTCTGGCGCCGCATTCTTAGGACCAACGGCCGGCCGGGAATTTTCCTATCCACCTTTCGTGGCGAATAACGACTAAATTATGTCATATCCGCGGAGCATTTCTCTGCGGAGGTCTCGGAATCAGGGCATTGCAGAGCTTAGCCTTGCCCGAGAGTGACAAATTTTGTCACTCCCTTGACAATATTTGAATGGTTTGGGCACTATGACCTCTGGAGATAAGAATGAAGGATAAGACGAGGGTTTTCCTGCTTCTTCTTTCGCTTTCACTTGTCTTTTTTGCCTTCCACCTTCCGGCCGACGGAGCGGCCAACGTCTCCCGCTCCTCCGGGCTATCCTCTACGGGCCCTCGCATCGCCGTCGACTCGGCCGGCAATATTCATGTGGTCTGGGGCGAATACTACACTGACACGAACGGCGATGCTTTTTACTCCAAATATGATATCGGCGGCAAAACCTGGAGCGTTCCCATCAACCTGAGCAACAACGGGCTCGTGCACACCGGAGAG
>CAZYWP010000094.1:0-12659 GCA_964651495.1 uncultured Eubacteriales bacterium
CAGTAGAAGGGGCGGGTGGCGTGGTTCGGGGGCCCCAGGGGGGAAGAGGCGAGGGTGTTGGGTGAGGAAGTCCGTCGAAGACTGAGCGGGCACGGTTTCTCGACTGAAAGGAGAGAAGAGCGAAGGATGAGTTCGAAGCGAGTTTCCTCGCTGGGGAAACGAGCGGGCTGACGAATCCCAAACCCGAGCCTCGCCGGGGGTGAACCGCGACAGGACCCGCCCCCATCACGGAAATAGAGATGGCATCTTGGCCCCCTAGCGGCTTGACACCCCTCCGGCAGGATTGTATCCTTTCTTCTCGATCTTCAGAGCGGCCGTGGGCGCAAGAAAACCGATAGTCCAACTCAAAAACAAGGATTAGCCATGAAGACAGAAATCCTGCTCGGCGATGAAGCCGTCGCCCTTGGCGCCGTTCATGCCGGGCTGACGGGCGCGTATTCTTATCCGGGAACTCCGGCCTCCGAGATCATGGAGTACCTGATCAAAGTCTCCGCCCGCCAGCCGCGCTTGAAAGCTTCCTGGTCGGTCAACGAGAAAGTGGCCTATGAGGAAGCGCTGGGCGTCTCCTTCGCCGGCAAGCGCGCCCTGGTCTCGATGAAGCATGTCGGCCTTAACGTTGCCGCCGACCCGTTCATGAATTCCGCCATCACCGGCGCGAACGGCGGCCTGGTGGTGGTTGTGGCCGACGACCCCGGCATGCACAGCTCCCAGAACGAGCAGGACAGCCGCTACTACGCCCAGTTCGCCCGGATTTTTTGTTTCGAGCCGTCGAATCATCAGGAGGCCTATGAGATGACCGGGCGCGCCTTCGATATCTCGGAGGAACTGGGACTCCCGGTGATGATTCGGCTCGTCACCCGCCTCTCCCACAGCCGCTCGAGCGTCCGGACGGGGGAGATGAGGGCGGAAAACGAGCTCCACTACGGCGCCGGCCCGGACTGGACGCTCCTCCCGGTCAATGCCCGCCGGAGGTACCGAATCCTGCTTGAGAACCAGGCCGAACTGGCCCGGATCTCCGAAGAATCGGAATTCAATTCCCTTGAGCTTAATGAAAAGGACCGCAGCCTGGGGGTCATCGCCTCCGGGATCGCTTATAACTATGTTAAGGAAAACCTCCCTGACGCCTCGACCAGCCCCTCGCTGCTCAAGATCTGCACCTATCCCATCCCCGAAAAATTGATCGCCCGGCTGGTCGAGCATGTGGACACCGTCCTGGTGGTCGAAGAGGGCTATCCGTTCATCGAAACAGCGCTGCGCGGAGTCTTCGGCCTCCCCGGCAAGGCTCTCCAAGGAAAGCTGAGCGGCGACCTGCCCCTTTCGGGAGAGCTCGCGCCCGAGGTCGTGCGTCCGGCCCTGGGACTCCCCGGCTTAAAGAAGTTCGAGGCGGGCGACTTCAAGCCGGCCGCCCGTCCCCCCCAGCTTTGTCAGGGCTGCCCTCATGCCGACACCTTGAACGCCCTGAAGCGAGCGCTCCAGGACGCCCCCCGGGCCAATGTGTTCAGCGATATCGGTTGCTACACCCTCGGCGCCTATCCGCCCTATCAGGCCGTCCAGACCTGCGTCTGTATGGGCGCTTCGGTCGGCATGGCCAAGGGCGGAGCCGAAGCCGGCGTCCACCCCTCGGTGGCCGTGATCGGCGATTCCACCTTCGGCCATTCCGGGCTGACCCCGCTTCTCGAAGCGGCGGCCGCCGACGCCAACATGACCGTGATCATCCTGGACAACGGCACCGTGGCCATGACCGGAGGCCAGCCGAGCTATGCCTCCGGCGAGCGACTGCTCCGGATGATCGAAGGTCTGGGCGTGGCGAAGGAGCACATCAGGGTGATCGAGCCGCTCCCCAAGAACCTGGAGAAAAACGCGTTCATCATGAAGGAAGAATTCGCCCATAACGGGCTGTCGGTCATCGTAGCCGTGCGCGAGTGCCTGGAAGTAGCCAAGAAAAAGCGGAGGGGCGGGTAGATGAAACAGGATATCATCCTGGCGGGCGTGGGGGGACAGGGGATTCTCTCGATCGCCTTTGTCATCGCCAGCGCCGCCCTCGAGGACGGCCTCGAAGTCAAGCAGGCCGAGGTCCACGGCATGTCCCAGCGGGGGGGAGCGGTCCAGTCGCACCTCCGCCTTTCCCAAGAGCGCATCTTCAGCGACCTCATCCCCAAGGGCGAGGCCGACCTGATCCTGAGCGTGGAGCCGCTCGAAGCCCTGCGCTATGTCGACTACCTCCGGCCCGACGGAATGGTGGTCTCGAGCCGCACGCCCTTTGTCAATATCCCGGATTACCCGGACCAGGAGACGATCCTCTCCAGGATCAGGGAGATCTGCCGCCACGTCATCGTGGACTCCGATAAGCTGGCCAAAGAAGCCGGCTCCTCCCGGACGCAAAACATGGTCATGCTGGGCGCGGCGTCCCGCTTCCTGCTGGTCAAGGAAGATCGGCTGCTCCAGTTTATCAGAGTCCTTTTCGAACGGCGCGGGGAGAGCATGGTCGCGGCCAACCTCAAAGCCTTTGAGCTCGGTCGGCGGGCCGCCGGAGACGCCAATCTGCGCCCCGCCCCTGCCGGCGGGAGGGGATGATGGCGGGAGCTCGACTGATCGAAAAAATTTTTAGCAGAGCGGAAAAAGAAAATAGAAATTTCCTCCTGGAGCACGAATTCTATGCCTTGCTGAAATATCTCGGGTTCGAGACGCCGCGCTTTATATTTATAAGGAATGAGGGCAAGGCCGGTCCCCGGGAGCTGAAGGGGCTGAAGAGCCGGGAGGTCGTGCTCAAGGTCGTCTCTCCGCAGATCATCCACAAGAGCGATGTCGGGGGAGTGGTGTTTGTCGAAAACACGGCCGCCGCGGTGAACAGGGCGGCTCGGCGCCTGCTGGCGAACGTCAAAAAACGGTTGGCTGACCGAGACAAATACCCAAAAAGCCCGGGAACGGGCGCCGGCGAGGTCGAGGTCCGGGGCGTCCTGGTCATCGAAAAAGTGGCTTACGAGAATGTCGGGTTCGGCTCCGAAATCCTGCTCGGAATCCGGAATTCCCGGGAATTCGGGCCGGTCGTTACCATGGGCCTGGGCGGCCTGGACGTGGAATACATTAACGAGAGGTTGAAGCCCGGTCGGTCGGTCGCCGTCGGGTCCGCCCGCCTTTCAGAAAAAAACGACCTCGTCTCTCTGCTCCGGCCTCTGGCGTTTTATGACAAGCTGGTGAAGGGATTCCGGGGGAAGGAAGCGCCGCTCGAGGAAACGACTCTGGTCGAAGCCATGCACCGTTTTCTCCGGCTGGCTGCTGATTTCTCCGCCAATTCCGGGCGCTCGCCCTTTGTCATCGAAGAGGCCGAAGTCAACCCCTTCGTCATCCGGAGCGGAGACCTCATCCCCCTCGACGGGATGTGCCGGTTTTCCCGAAACAAGCCAGCCGGAAGGCCGGCCATCTTCGAGAAGATCGATTTCCTCCTGCATCCACGGTCGGTCGGCATCATCGGCGTT
This sequence comes from uncultured Eubacteriales bacterium, assembly GCA_964651495.1. GTDB lineage: Bacteria > Acidobacteriota > Aminicenantia > Aminicenantales > UBA8522 > CAZNVB01. Next base: position 3,477 of record CAZYWP010000094.1, read on the forward strand.
TCCGAGCGGATGAACCTGGGCCACATTATCCTGAACAACATCCTTCGGGAAGGTTTTCCAAAGGAGCGGGTTTACGTCGTCAAGCCGGGCTTCGAGGAGATCGAGGGATGCCGCTGTGTCCCCTCGGTCGGCCAACTGCCGGAGACGGTGGACCTCTTTGTCCTGACGCTCGCCGCCGACCAGAGCGTCGGAATCATGGAATCCCTGCTGGCGGAGGGCACTGCCCGGTCGGTCATCATCATCGCCGGCGGGATGGGAGAAAAGAAGGGCAGCGAAGCCCTGGAGCAGAAAATTAAGGACCTTTTGCTGGCCGCCCGCGGGGAGGGCCGGCCGGCTCCTGTGGTCAACGGCGGGAATTGCATGGGCATCTACTCGGGACCCGGAAAGTATGACACCACTTTCATCCCCAAGTACAAGCTGGCAGCTCCGGGAAAAAATAACCCCCGGGTGGTCTATATCAGCCAGAGCGGCGCTTTCATGGCCTCGCGCTTGAGCAAGATCCCTCAGGTGGAGCCGCTGTACGCCATCTCCCTGGGCAACCAGATCGACCTCACCGCCTCGGATTACCTGAATTACTTCCAGACCGGCCATGTCTCCTTACTCTACGCCCTCTATATCGAAGGATTCCAGCCGGGCGACGGGCTGGCTCTGGCCGCTGCGGCCAGAGAGGTCGTCCGGAAGGGAACGATGGTCCTCGTCTACAAGAGCGGTCGGACGGCCGAGGGACGTCAGGCCACCTCCAGCCACACGGCCTCGGTGGCTGGCGACTACACCGTCTGCCGCGCCGTGCTGGAGAGCTCGGGCGTCTTCCTGGCGGAGACCATCTCCGAGTTCGAGCAGGCCCTGCGGGCCCTTCCTGCCTTGTCGGGGAAGATGGCCTCGGGACGGCGAGTGGGCCTGGTCAGCAACGCCGGGTTCGAGTGTGTCATCCTGGCGGACAGCCTGAAAGACGGTTATGACCTGGACCTGGCCGCCCTTAGCCCAGGGACGGGGAAAAAAATCGTCTCTCTGCTCCGGCCCGTGGGCATCGACCGCCTGCAGGATGTCCGCAACCCGCTGGACCTCACTCCCGTGGCCGACGACTCCGTCTTCGCCGGCTGCGTGGAAGCGCTCCTCGAGGACGAGAATGTCGACTGTGCGGTGGTCTCGCCCGTGCCCATGACGGCCGCGCTGCAGACTCTGGCCCCGGCGGAGGCGCACCGGGAAAACATCCATGACCCGCAGAGCATCGGCCGCCGACTGGTCGAGATTTTCCGGAAGACTGCCAAGCCGGTTGTCGTCAATATCGATGCCGGACCGCTGTATCAACCTCTGGCCTCCATGCTGGAGGAAGAGGGTGTGCCGACATTCCGCCGTTCCGACGAAGCCCTCCGTTTTTTGGCCAAGTACGTCCAGGTGAGCTTGCGGGCTCGGGAGCTGCGGCAGAGAACTCCACGCCGGCCGGGCAGGATGAATGGATGATTCAGGGTTTGGCCTGGAGCGGTTCTTCCGTCCGTGGCTCGAGCGGATAAAATATCAGTTAGACCGGGCGCGGATAATCTGATCAGAGGAGGAACGATGACCTTGACGCTTGAACAAAAGATCATCCCTGCGGCCTCATTTCTTGTTCTCTTCGGGCTTGCCCTTCTCGCGCTGGCCGAAGAGACTCCCCGACCCGAATACCCGCGGCCGGAGATGGTGCGCCAGGACTGGCTGAACCTCAACGGCTGGTGGGATTTCGCCCTCGACCTCTCGGCGAGCGGGGAGGAGAAAGAGTTCGTCCAGGGCCGGGGGTTTGATAAAAAGATCCGGGTGCCGTTTGCGCCGGAAAGCGAGCTCTCCGGCATCGGCCACCCGGATTTCATGGACGCGGTCTGGTACAAGCGGACCTTCGCCCTGCCGGAGAGCTGGAAGGGCAAAAAGGTTCTCCTTCATTTCGAAGCCTGCGATTACGAGACGACGGTCTGGCTGAACGGCAAGAAGGTCGGCGGACACAGCGGCGGCTACACACCTTTTTCCTTCGACCTGACCGATAACCTAGTGTCCGGAAACAATCTTCTGGTTGTCAGGGCCTACGATGACGTCCGCAGCGGCCTGCAGCCGGCGGGAAAGCAGTCCCAGAGACTCCACTCCTACAGCTGCCTCTACCGCCGGACGACCGGGATCTGGCAGACGGTCTGGCTCGAGCCGGTGGGCCAGAACTCTATCGAAAAATACACGGTCCTTTCCAATGTGGACAACGGAGAAGCGCTTGTCTGCGTCCATCTTCAGCGGGCGCCGGAGGAGGGGACCGTCGGCCTCCGGGTCAGCGCGGGCGGTCGCGAAGAAACGGCGGCAGAGAAGAGAGCGGAGAAGCTCGTCGCTTTTACCGTCAAGCTGAAAAACCCGAAGCTCTGGGAAATCCGCCGGCCGCATCTCTACGACCTCGAGATCTCCTATTCCCGGAAGAACAGAGTGGAAGACCGGGTCAGCGGCTATTTCGGGCTGCGCAAGTTCGAGGCCCGCGGCGACAAGTTATTCTTCAACAACCGGCCTCTGTTCCTGCGCACCGTCCTCGACCAGGGCTTCTATCCGGACGGAATTTACACGGCCCCGTCCGATGAAGCGCTCAAAAACGACATCGCCATCTCTCTCGGTCTCGGGTTTGACGGGGCGCGGCTGCACCAGCGGGTATTCGAGCGCCGGTTTCTCTACTGGGCCGACAGGCTGGGATATATCGTCTGGGGAGAGTACGCCGACTGGGGTATCGACCTGTCCAAGCCGGAGTCCTATCTCATCTTCACCCGGGAGTGGGGCGAGGCCATGGAAAGGGATATCAGCCACCCGTCTCTCGTCGGCTGGTGCCCGTTGAATGAAAGATGGGAGCCGTCTTATCCCGGAACGATCGAAGCGATCTTTCGCTTGACCAAACTGCTCGACCCCTCGCGCCCGGCCATCGACGCTTCGGGCGGCTACCATTTCGCCTCGCCCGATGTCTACGACTCGCACAACTACGAGCAGAACGTCGAGAAATTCAAGGCCGCCTACGACGGCCTGCTCCAGTCGCCGCCGGTCATTTTCGTCAACGGCGACAAGGAGAGGCATGTTCCCTATCAGGGCCAGCCGTATTTCGTCAGCGAATACGGCGGCATCTGGTGGAACCCCGGCCAGGAGGACGAGAAGGCCTGGGGGTACGGCGCCCGGCCGCGCAATAAAGAGGAATTCCTCGAGCGGTATAAAAGGCTCACCGAGGCTCTGCTCTTCAACCCGAAGGTCGCCGGGTTCTGCTACACCCAGCTCTATGACATCGAGCAGGAGGTCAACGGGCTTTACGCCTTCGACCGGAAGGCCAAGTTCGACCCCGAATTTTTCAAAAGGGTCAACCAGCAAAAGGCCGCCATCGAATGACTTGAACTCGAAACCGATTTATATGGTGTCCCCTACATCAAGATTTAGAGTTCGGGCGAAGGAGACCTGACTTGCCGATCTATGAATATCGCTGCCGCGATTGCGGCAGGAAATCGATTTTTATCACGCTGTCCGTCAAATCCGCCATCGACCTCAAGTGCAAGAAGTGCGGAAGCGGAAACCTGGTCAAGCTGGTCTCTCGAGTGGCCGTTTCCCGTTCCGAGGAGAGCCGGGTGGAGGACATGGCCGATCCCTCGAAGCTGGCCGGGTTGGATGAAAACGATCCCAAGAGCATCGCCCGCTGGATGAAGCGGATGGGCAAGGAGATGGGAGAAGAGACGGGCGAGGATTTTGACCAGTCTATTGAAGAGGCCATGGAGGAAGCGGAAAAAGACGCGGGTGATATGAAGGACAGCGGCGGAGACTTGGGGGGAGGAGACGACGGGCTTTGAATCGTCTTCGTCCACCCCGGCGGGTCCAGTAAACGCTTAGCGGGCTTTGTGAGCTCAGGCCAGGCGGCCGAGCTCCTCCAGCAGCCGCCGGATCTGGCCTCGAGTGTGGGTGGAAAAAACAGTCACCCGGAGCACGCCGCAGCGCGGGGCGCCGACATACTTGAGGTAGGCGATGGCGATCCCCCGGCGCATCAGCTCCTGCTGGAGGTTTCGCATCGCCTTCTCCGACCTCAGAGACCAGGCCACGATCGGGACGGGCGTCTCATCCGCCGGGAGGCCCAGTTTTTTCATCCCCTTTTTAAGGGCCGCCACATTCTCTCTCAACCGCTTTCTCATTTCGGGGTGGGCGAGCAGGATTTCGATCCCCTTGGCTGTGGCCGCGGCGATCGGGGTGGGGGTCGGGGTCGAGCCGACGTAGGCCCCGACCGTCCTCCGGATCCGAGAGATGAGTTCTTTCCGGCCGATGACGAAACCGCCGTGCCCGCCGAAGGCCTTGCTCAGGGTGGCGGCCAGATGATAACGGTCGGAAGGGAGGCCGAAGTGCTCGCCGGTCCCGCGGCCGTTGGGGCCGAGCACGCCCACGCCGTGGGCGTCGTCGATGCCGATAAGGCCGTCGTAGCGGGCAACGATCGTCGCGTATTGGGGAAGCGGAGCGATGCGGCCGAATGTCGGGAAGACTCCATCGCTCAGGACGAGCGGCCGCTCCCCGGGCTTGAGTTTGGCCCGCATTTTTTTCCCCAGGTCTGCGGGGTCGCGGTGACGGAAGGCAAAAACCGGCTTCCCGACCGAGGCGACAGCGTCGTTGAGACAGAAATGAGCCGACTCGTCGATAAAAATCGCCTCATAGCGATCAGCTAGCCCTTGGACCAGGACCAGACTGCTCAGATATCCCGAGCTGAAATAAGCGGCGTCCTCGGCGGCGAAGTACTCTTTCAGCCGCTCCTCGACGCGGTGGAGAACCGGGTTATTCCCGAAACCGGCCCGCGATGTGGCGCTGTGCGTTCCGAAGCGGCGGAAGGATTCGACCCCGGCTTGAATGACATCGGGGTGGCCGTGCAATCCGAAATAACCGGTCCCGGCGAAATAGAGGTAGCGCCGCCCGTCGATCTTCGTCCTGGCCCCCGGCGCGCTCTCCATTCCGGTCATGATGGTTCCCTCGTCCGGCTAAGCCCGGCGCAGCGTTCCGAGGAAGGCCGGGTCGATGTCCAGGCCCAGCCCGGGGTCTTCAGGCAAGGTGATGGTTCCCCCTTTCATCATCATGCCGCCCCTGACCGGATCGAGTGTATGGGAGGTGTGACCGTCCAGGTCGGCAAACACGATATTCGGCTGGGCGGCCATGAGGTGGGCCGCCGCAGTCAGGGCCAGCCGCGATTCGAGCATGCAACCGACCATGCAGCGGATGTTGGCTGCTTCGGCGATGTGGGCAATCCGGATCGCGTTCAGGACGCCGCCGGATTTCATCAGCTTGATGTTGAAATAGTCGCAGGCTCCGGCCTGGATAAGCTTGATAGCATCGTGGGGAGTGAAAAGGGACTCATCGGCCATGATCGGAATCGGGCTCCTGCGCCGGACCTCGCGCATCCCGGCGAGGTCCCAGGCGGCGACGGGCTGTTCGACGAACTCGACCCGATATTTTTCCATCCTCCTGAGCGCGGAGACGGCCTGGGGCACGGTCCATCCCTGGTTGGCATCGATGCTGATGGCGCAGCCGTAGCCGGCCGCGCCGCGGATGGCCTCGAGCCGGGCAAGGTCCAGGTCGGGGTCCTGGCCGACCTTGATCTTTATAGTCCGGTATCCAGCCGAGAGAAACCCTTTCGCCCGCGCCGCCATCTTTTCCGGGGAGTCGAGGTCGGCCGTGATGTCGGTCTCGAGGGTTTTATTTTCCCCGCCCAGCAGCCGGAAGAGGGGGAGGGCGAACGCTTTGCCCTGGATGTCATAGAGGGCCATGTCGAACGCCGCCACGATGCTCGGGTTGGTGTGAAGGAAGCTTCCGGCCTGGCGGAGGAAACTCCCGACGGCGAACGGGTCCTGACCGATAAGAAAGTCGCGCAGGTTGCGCGCCACCATGATGTTGGTCTCCTGCGTTTCTCCCGTGATGGGAGGAAACGGGCAGGCCTCGCCCCAGCCGACGAGCCCGGAGTTAGTTTCAACCCTGACGAGCACATCATTTGCCCCAAACATCGTCCCGATCGAGATCCTGAAGGGCTGTTGCAGCGGAATATCGAAGTAATAAATTTTGACGTCCTGGATTTTCACTGGTCTTTTTCCCTCATCTCATTATTGAAGGCAGTTCTTTTTTGGTCGCGCCGGATCGCTCATCTATGAATTCCAGGAGAGCGCTCCCCGGGCGAGGGGAAGCATATGCCCAGCCGATGATCGGTGTCAAGAAAAAGTGAACCGCCTCTGGCACTGCCATGCGGAGAGAAAATCTTCGAACCAAGCCCCAATACAGTCCGGAAGGATATAAACCCAACGTGGGGTACTGGGAATCGTGGTACCAAACGATACCAAGAACGGCATAAGCGATCCGAGCAGATGGAGTTTATCCGTCTTATTGAAATATTATAGCATTATCCTTAGAATATTGCTCATCAGTAAAAAGAGAGTGTCCTTTCAACTGACTCGCTCAGTTCTATTGGCAGCATTGATCGCTACTGTAGTCTACATCGGACACATTAGCATACTCGGATCTTGGATCGTCGACGACGCAGGAATCTCTTTCGCCTACGCGCGCAACCTGGCAGATGGAGAGGGTCTGGTAGCCCAGCCGGGAGTAGCCCCGGTAGAAGGGTTCACCAACCTTCTTTGGGTGTTAATTCTTTCGATTCCGATGAGGCTCCACGCCTTCGATCCCGTAATGACGCCGAAACTCATCGCTGGTTTCTGTGTCGCCCTATCGTTTATCTTGACTGGTTACCTGATGAATGCATCTGGCAGTCGGCCTGCGTGGCTCACAGCCTGTGCTCTGTCAATTTCAGCCGGAATCACTGGTTTTTCTGTCTGGACCGCTTCAGGTTTAGAGAATGCTCTGTATGCGCTCGTTGTGTCGCTGCTGGCCGTTGTTTCGTCGCAGATCACGAACTCGGAACGCAGGCGCGTACGCCGCTCCCTCACGGCTGGCATCGTCCTGTTCTTCGTCTTCTGCACGCGGCCGGACGGTGCTCTCTATTTCTGGATACCACCGTTCCTTCTGGGGATTGGGGAAGACTCAAAGCGCGGACGCCGGGCTCTGATCGCATATATCGGTGCCTTTGTTGGTCCCTGGCTGCTTCTGACCTTATTTAGGATACTGTATTTTCACGACGTCTTTCCAAATACGTTTTACGCTAAACGAGGCGAGGGCTCGAAGATCTTTTCCTGGCTGCTCTTACGACTACCTCGTGGCCTCGCCGGCATCATCATCATGATTGCCGGCGGACTCGCCATGGCAGCGATCGCCTTCGGTTTTCACATTCTCGGGAGAAAGGTGCGTCACCGGGTATCTTCGGTGCGCTTACAACGATATACGTTCGGTTTGTTCTTCATCACTTCCCTTCTTGTTTATCATGCGCTTCGTGGAGACTGGATGCCAGAGTATCGCTACGCAACACCGGCCTTTCTTTTCGGTCCTGCGACTGTTTTGGCAATCCTCTGGGACATTTCTTATCGAGTGCGCCTAAGGCGGGTGACGGCAGCAACGGTTTCTGTGGCGTTGATGGTCATGGTCGGCACCTACAGCTTTCGTCACACTTCCATGTTCGTAAAATCTCCCGCCATTTCCTTTGCTGCGGTGCGCGAAAAGACCTTGCGCATTGCCCACGCTATTGAATCTCTTGGTCCAGACGTAGCAGTGCTGACGCCAGATGTCGGCGGGGCGCTTTGGGAAAACCGTTTCCGTGTCATCGATCTTGTTGGGCTGGTTGACCGGGATTTGGGGCAGACCGTTGCTCGCGACCGTCAGAGCCTGCGTGATCATTTGCTGAACGAAAGGAAGCCCGAAGGCGTTTGGCTCCACAGTTTCTGGATGGGAGTGACGGGATTCAACAACGATCCTGTATTCGCTGAGCTATACGCGCCCGTATGGGAGGAACGACCCCCAGCAGAATCCCTTCCTACAGCCGGTTTTTATCTGCGGCGTGACCTTGTTTGTATCGGGCCCGATGGCCTGGCGCGTCCCCTAGCCTCATTCAAAAAATCAAGCTGATATCGGTATAGCACGACTTCAGCTTCCTTAGATCAAATCTTTTTATCCCGAGAATCCTTGGCCCGCGCGGGCGGGACGATACTTCAGAGTTATTGTTATCACCATCGGGTCCCTGACGCGCGGCGCAGCGGATCCATTCTCGCCCGTTTTCTGATTTACGCTCCCTTGTGTGCCGGGAAGGCTTCAACACGGCTGCGGGCCGAACAGCTTAGTCCCGATGCGCACCAGGTTGGCGCCCTCTTCCACGGCCACGCGGTAGGAATGGGACATGCCCATGGACAGCCGGATCATGGCCACTCCGGGAAGAGCCAGTTTTTTGATTTGATCGAACAGCTCTCTGGTCAGGCGAAAATACGGCCGAGACTCCTCCGGGTCGCCCGTCTCCGGCCCCATAGTCATCAGACCCTCGACCCGGAGGTGAGAGAGCCGGCTGAGCTCCCGGATCAGACCCTCCGCGTCTTCGGGAAAGACGCCGAATTTCTGCGCCTCCCGGCCGCTGTTGATTTCGATGAAGACGGACATGATCTTGTCCTGGGCGCGCGCTCGCTTGTCGATTTCCTGACCGAGTTTCAGGGAGTCGACGGTCTCGATCAGGTCGAAAACCTCGACCGCTTTCTTGACCTTGTTGGTTTGGAGGTGGCCGATCAAGTGCCAGCGGACGCGGCGCCCGATGACGGCCAGGGCGGCCTGGGCTTCCTGGACGTAGTTCTCGCCGACGATCCGGACCCCGGCCTCGATGACTTCCAGGACCTCCGCCGGAGTGCGCGCCTTGGCCGCGGCCTCGAGCTCGACGCCGGGCGGGAGCTCGGCGAGCACGGCGCGGACGTTTTCTCGGATCATCGGCCCTGCCAGAAGGATGTCCTAAATCGGCAAAAAATTCAAGCCGCATGCTGTTGATTATGGGAACGGGTCCTGTCAGGCCGCGTCCCCGTCCGTCCTCGCTCCGCACCCGTCAAGAGAGGGGTCCCCTGCGCTCCGGGCGGTGCGGGGACTGGCGTCCTGCCACCCGTTCCCAATGCACAATTTTCAATGCTTAGAAAATTTTCACATAAATGGAGAAGCATACGGGCCTGTGCTATAATTTTGGCGCGACGAGCAAGGACGAAGTCGGGCAAACATGATCATGCACATCCGCGAAAAACTTGAGGAGATCGAAAGGGCAATCCTTGCTCCCCAGGCCAC
>CAZYWP010000095.1:0-12644 GCA_964651495.1 uncultured Eubacteriales bacterium
GGTTGGCATAGTTTTTGCTATAATTTCGAAGGTTGTCATATTGACATCACTTGTCTGTTCTTGCTATTATGCTTAAAATTTTTCTGCGAGGTTCAAAATGACCAAGAAGGCGCTGATTTTACTGGTTATACCTCTCTTGCTGCTCGGCTCACTGGCCGCCCAGACCGACCCCTGCGACGAGTCTTACATCAAGGCCATGACGGCCCAGAGCCCGGCCCAGAAAGCCCAGCTTCTTAAGGATTTCCTGGCCAAGTGCGGCGGCAAGGGAAACCAATATGAAAACTTCGCCAACGCCAACCTGTCCCTGCTCGACTACCCGGGGAAGACGGCCGCCGAGGCCATCACCTATGGGGAAAAGGCCCTCGCCCTGGGCGGGCTCGACGACTTGTCCAAGTGCCAACTCCTGGTCCAGATTTCGGCCCTCCACACCCAGTCCGGCCAGAACCTGGACAAGGCCAAAACCTACGCCCTTCAGGTCACCGAAGTCGCCAGGGCGGCCAAATCCAAGGATGCCGAGGGAAGCACGACGAGCGCGGCGCAGTGGAACAAGATGATCGGCGCGGGCTATTACCTCCTTGGACAGGCCCAGGAAAAAGCGAAAGACTACCAGGGTGCGGTGGACGCCTACGCCAATTCCTACGCCCTGCTGAAGGACGCGAAGATCCTGGCGGGCATCAAGAAGCTGGGCAAAACGCTCTATGACGCCAAAGCCTACGAAGCCGCGGAAAAAGCGTTCAAGGCTGCCTACACCGCAACCAAAGACAACGACATCGCCGCGATCTACGCCCAGTCCCTCTACCGCAACGACAAGGACGCCGAAGCCCTCGCCCTGTTCAAGGAAATCTACGGCAGGAAAAAGAGCGGCGAGGTCGCTTATAACATCGGCATTATCCTGGCCAAGCAGGCCAAGACGAACCCGGCCATGACCAACGAGGCCATCCGCTATCTGCTCGAGGCCAGCCTGACCTACCCCGCCCAATCCCAGCAGGCCATGAAGTTCGCCGAGAACCTCTTCTTCGTTAATAACAAAGAGCTCAAATACAATGAGACGATTACCGCGATCCAGGAAAGGAACAAGAAGATCGAGGATCTGACCAAGACATACAACACCAAGTTCGGCAACAAAGACGAAGAAGACCTGAGCGACTCCGAGAAAAACGAGATGAAGCAGATCATGGCCAATATCGACGCCGAGAAAAAGGCCATCGAAAAGCTCCAGGCCGAACAGACCATGGCCATTGCCAAGTTCAACCAGCTCCTCCAGGACACCAAGACCAGACTGGGCATCAAGTAATCGACTGAACCATAAAACTCTCGCTCACTGGGGGAAAGGCGATGCCTCAATCCCTGTCTCATAAGCAAGCAGTAAGGAAGATCTCCAAGCTGAGAGAGGAGATCGCCTACCACGAGAAAAAATACTACACCGACAACGACCCGCAAATCTCTGACTATGAGTTCGACCTCCTCGTCCGCGAGCTCAAGGACCTCGAGGCCCTCCACCCCGACCTGGTTATTCCGGAATCGCCGACCCAAAGGGTGGGCGAAAAGCCCGTCGAGGGTTTCCCCACCGTCACCCACAGGCTGCCCATGCTCAGCCTGGACAATTGCTTTACGGTCGAGGAGCTGAGGGAATTCGAGGAGAGGATTCGAAAGCTCCTGCCGGGGCAAAAAATCGAATACACCGCTGAGCTCAAAATCGACGGGCTGGGAATCTCCATCCTCTACCGGAAAGGCCGTTTCAGCCGGGGGGTCACGCGGGGAGACGGGGTGCGCGGCGATGAAGTCACGGCCAATGTCAAGACCATCCGCAGCCTGCCCCTGGAGATCAAAGAAACGAGGGAGGTCGAGGTTCGCGGCGAGGTCTATCTTCCCTTCGATTCTTTCCAGAAGCTCAACCAGGAGCAGGAAAAACAGGGCCGGGCGCTTTTCGCCAACCCGCGCAACGCCGCCAGCGGTTCCATCCGGCAGCTCGACCCGAGGGAAGTCGCGGCCCGCAGGCTCGATGCCTTTCTCTATTATATTTATGTCGACGGCCGGGAGCCGGAGACCCAGTGGGACAGCTTGCAGCGACTCAAAGAACTGGGCCTCAAGATCAACCCTCACTCCCGGCGCTGCCCGGACCTCCAGGACGCGATCGACTTCTGGGAGGAATTCCGCGAAAAACGGGACAGGCTCGACTACGATGTCGACGGGATCGTGATCAAGGTGGATGCGGTGGAGCAGAGGAACGCCCTCGGGACGACCGCCAAATCACCCCGCTGGGCGATTTCCTTCAAGTTCCCGGCGCGCCAGGCTACGACGAAAGTCAGGGAGATCCATGTTCAGGTGGGCCGGACCGGCGCCCTGACCCCTGTCGCCGTCCTAGAACCCGTCAAGCTCTCCGGCATCACCATCACCCGCTCCACGCTGCACAACGAGGGCGAAATCGAACGGAAGGACATCCGGGTGGGCGACTGGGTCCTTCTCGAGCGCAGCGGCGACGTGATCCCCAGGGTCGTCGCGGCCATGAAGGACAGGCGCACAGGAAAGGAAAAAAAGTTTGTCTTCCCGCTGCGCTGCCCAGTCTGCGGCTCGGCCACGTTCCGGCCGGAGGGCGAAGCTATCTCCCGCTGCACCAACCTCTCTTGCCCCGCCAGGCTGCGGGAATCCCTCCTCCATTTCGCCTCGCGCCGGGCGATGAACATCGAGGGCCTGGGCGACGCGCTCGTCGACCAGCTTCTGGCGAAGCGCCTTGTCGGGACCATTCCGGACATCTACTCTCTTCGCTTCGAAGACCTGGTGGAGTTGGAGAGAATGGGGCCGAAGAGCGCCCAAAACCTGCTCGAGGAGATCGAGAAATCGAAGCAGCGGGACCTGGCGGCGCTCCTCTTCGCCCTCGGGATCCGGCATGTCGGCGAGCGGCTGGCCCAGACGCTCGCCCGGCACTTCCGGACCCTCGAAGCTTTAGCCCGGGCGGAGAGAGAGGAGCTCACCGAAGTCGAGGATGTCGGCCCGACGGTGGCCGAGAGCATTGTCTTTTTTTTCCAGCAGCCCGAGAACATCGCCCTCATCCGCAGGGTCGAGAAGGCCGGAGTCAACTTTCGTTCTCGCCGGGAGCAGGCCGGAAAACGGCCGCTCGAAGGGAAAACTTTCGTCATCAGCGGGACGCTGGCGGGCTTTGCCCGGGAGGAAGCCAAAGAGCTCATCGAGAAGCGGGGAGGCAAAGTGTCCTCCTCGGTGTCCCGCCAGACCGATTTCCTCGTCGTCGGCGAATCCCCCGGCTCCAAGCTCGACAGGGCGCGGGAGCTGGGCATTGTCATATTGAACGAAGGGGATTTTTTAAAGCTCGCGGGGAAACGTTAGGGGCGTTGCTTTTTCTTGGGGCCGAAGATATTCTTCGACAGCAGGCTCTTCAGCCCGCGCTTTTTTTCTCCCCCGGTGAGTGTCTCAAGCTCCCGGCGGGCTGCGGCATGATCGCTGTCTAGCCCCAGAGCCTTATGAAACTGACGGGTAGCCTTGGTGGTCATGCCTTCCTGCTTGTAAAGAATTCCCAGCCCGACGTAGGTCTCAGCATTCCACGGCTCCAGCTCCTGGGCTTTGAGGAAGTGTTCTTCCGCCTTTCTCCGGAAAGCCGGGATTTTGACCTCGGTCATGGCCAGGAGAAGAAAATAGCTGCCCTTGTTCTTAATCAGCCGGGTAACCTCTTCGAGGTAAATCAGCGCTTCCTCGTATCGCCCCGTGGTGAAGAGCGTTTTAGCCTGACGGAACTTGATGTCCGCCTGCTTGTTGACATCCTTGGTCGCTCTCTCCGGCCCGGCCGGCGTTTTGACGTCGTACTCCTTCCGCTGCTTCCCGCTCGTCAGGGTGCGGTAGGCCTTGGTGATTTTATCAAAGAGATCTTCGATCTGGACCCGTTCTTCCGCAGAGATAGAGCGGTCGAAGCGGTCGGGATGGAACTTGCGGGCGAGATGGAAGTAGGCTTTTTTGATTTCGTCGTCCGAAGCGTTCTTGGCGACTCCGAAAATTTGATAATAGTTGAGGGAGGGCAGTTTTTCCATTAAGGCCGTGACTTCTTCCAGCTTTTCCTGGATGTCGGGCCGGACAGGCTCCTCGATTTTTCTTGTTTCTTCCGCCGGGGTCCTTTCCTCCCGGTCCGTGAAGTCGATCAGGTTGAGACCATAAAACAGGAACATGGTCTTCCAGTAAAACTCGGGGTTGTACTTGATGCTCCGCCAGAGCGCGTCGGTCGACGTGCTGCCCGTGATCTGGGAATACATCTCCTTTTCCTCCTGGGTCAGGAGATGGATAAAAGCGCGATCCCTCTGGAAGGGAATTCTCTTCTCCAGGAATTTTTGGATCGCCGGATGAAACTTCATCCGGCGGATTCCGTCTTCGATGAGGTAGGGGATGTTCAGCCGCGCGGCAAAGCCCTGGTCGCTGGAAACAACGGTTTCCTGGAAAGCGATATCGGCATCGAAATGCGGGAACAGCCCCAGGCTGATCTCTCTCAGCTGATAAGTCAGACCGTCGACCACATTCCTTTGGGAGGTCAACCCCTTCTGGGCCAGGGTCTTCCCGACGGCCTGGTGCGGCTCGATATAGCGCTCGAGCTCGGAGTGCGCCTCGTCGGAGATCTTGCCCAGCTTGAACAGGATCTCCCCCAGCCGTTCTTCGGGGACGTTGGTCTTGGCGTTGACGAGCTCCCCGTCCTGGAAGAAAAGTTGTTTCTGGATGCCCTGGCGCTTGAATATCAAGATCCCGCTCAGCTTATGCAAATAGACTTTGCGCAGGTGGAGGGCGACGTGGTTCATACCGGAGCTCACATATTATTTATAGCTGAAGTCGAGAAAATTTTCAAAGCCTTTCCGCAACCCCGCGCCAAGCCACCCGTCGGGTGTTTGAAAAGCAGGCAAAATTGTGGTAGTTTTTGGCTCATGAGAGTCGCCCTCGCCCAGACCTCCCCTCACTTAGGAGAGCTGGAGAAGAACCTGGAAATCCACCTTCGTCTCATCGAGAGGTCACGGAGGAAGAAGGCCGATCTCGTCATCTTCCCGGAACTCAGCCTGACCGGGTACACCCTGATGGACCTGGTCCCCGAAGTCGCCCTCAATCCCGGCCGCCATCCCCTGTTCAAAAAATTGAGGGAGGCGAGCGGCGGCATCGACATCGTCCTCGGGTTCGTCGAAGAAAGGGAGAAGGGCCTCTTTTATAACTCCGCCGCTTATCTGTCCCGCGGGAAGACCCTTCATCTCCACCGCAAGGTCTTCCTCCCCACCCACGGGATGTTCGAGGAAGCCAAGTTCTTCGCCCAGGGCAGGAATTTCAACGCCTTCGACACGCGCTTTGGCCGGGCCGGGCTGATGATCTGCCGGGATTTCCTGAGCTATGGAGCCGGATATCTCCTCTTTGCCGGCGGGGCGGACATCATCATTGTCATCAGCGCCGCTCCCGGCCGCGGCTTCTCGGGGCGGGGCGGGTTCGCCACCGCCCGAATGTGGGAACTCATGGGGGAGGCGATTTCCTTTTTCTCCACTGCGTTCCTCCTCTACGTCAACCGGGTCGGTTTCGAGGACGGGAAGGCCTTCGCCGGCGGCTCGTTCGTGTTCAACCCGGCGGGCCGGGTTCTGGCCAGAGCGTCGAACGCGGGAGAGGAGCTCCTCCTGGCGGACCTCGACCTCGAAGAGATCAGGGAAGCGCGCAAGAAATGGACCTTCAAGAGAGACGACCGCCCGGAGATCATCCTCCAGGCCCTCAAGAGGATCGTCCATGACATTAAAGATTGACGCCGCCTTCACGGCGCGTGTGCTCGGCGCGTTTATCCGGGAAGAGCTGTTGAAATCCGGTTACAAAAGGGGAATAGTCGGGCTCTCCGGGGGTTTGGACTCATCGGTCTGTGCGGCCCTGGCCGCCAGAGCCCTCGGACCGAAGAACGTGACCGCCCTCATCATGCCCTATAAAGACACCTTCAGCCGGGACGTCCGGGACGCCCGGACGATGGCCGGGCGGCTGGGCATCCGCGCCCGGGTCATCGACATCTCCCCGATGGTGGACGCGTATTTCTCCCGTTACCCCACGGAAGACAGGGTCCGAATCGGCAATAAGATGGCCCGGGAGCGGATGTCGATTCTATATGATTTTTCGGCCGTCGAAAAAGCCCTCATCCTGGGCACGAGCAACAAGTCCGAGCTTCTCATCGGCTACGGGACCATCCACGGCGACATGGCCTGCGCCATTAACCCCCTCGGCGATCTGTACAAGACTCAGGTCCGCGCGCTGGCCGCCTACCTCAAGGTGCCCGCCGCGATCCGGAAGAAGAAGCCGACCGCCGGATTGTGGCCCGGCCAGACGGACGAAGGAGAGATCGGCCTGACCTATGCCCAGCTCGACGCCATCCTCTTCCAGCTCGTCGATGAACGAAAATCGGCCCGGGCCGTCACCGCCTCCGGGTTCGGCCGGAAGAGCGTGGAAAAAATCGCCGCCCGGATCCGGAACTCGGAGTTCAAACGAAAAATGCCGCCCATCGCCAAGATTTCCTCCCGGACCATCGGCCACGACTTCCTCTATTCCTATGACCGGAATAAGTAAGCCATGGCGGAAACATACCCGGGCCGGACAAAGAAGGGAACACTCTATATCGTCGCCACCCCCATCGGCAACCTCGAAGACCTGACCTTCCGCGCCCTGAGGGTCCTGAACGAGGTCGCGGCCATTGCCTGCGAGGATACCCGGCAGACGGTCAAGCTGCTGACTAAATACGGAATCCATAAGAAGCTCATCAGCTATTATCAGCCCCGGGAGGGACAGAGGATCCCCCGCATCCTCGGACTGCTCGAGGGCGGAGAGGACGTGGCGCTGGTCTCGGACGCGGGCACGCCGGGAATCTCGGACCCCGGATTCAGGCTCATCCGCGAAGCCCTCAAGCTCGGATTCAAGATTGTCCCGATCCCCGGCCCCTCGGCCCTTGTGGCGGCGCTCTCAGCATCCGGGCTGCCCACGCACCGCTTCCTTTTTCTGGGCTTCCCGCCGCCCAGGAGAGAACGAGCAAAAAAACTGCTGCAGTCCCTCGGCGGGGAGGAGGCCACCCTGATTTTCTACCTTCCGCTGCGCAAGCTCGACGAGTTTCTGGAGCTGGCGGAGGATGCGCTGGGCGACCGAGAGGCAGTCGTTGCCAGGGAAATGACAAAAATCCACGAGGAATTTCTTCGGGGCAAGATCAGTAAGCTCAGGGAAGATACTAAAACAACCGCCCGGAAAGGCGAAGCCACCCTCTTGATCGGGGGACGGCCGAAAAGAAGCGAAATATAAATATAGTTTATCAAAAATACTTGACAAATAGACGCTAAGATATTATATTATCGTTGAAAACTGAAATCCAGACAGGAGGTTAATAATGGCTATTATCAGATGGGATCCCTTCAGGGATCTGGTAACTCTGAGAGACAGGATGAACCGGCTGTTCGAGGACGCTGTTTCGACCGCCCGCAGCGAAGAGAAAGACATGATCTCGAGCGCCTGGGCTCCGGCGGTGGACATCTATGAGGATGAAAGCCAGCTCGTGCTGTCCGCTGAAGTTCCCGGAATCGAGGAAAAAGATATCGAGATCAAGGTTGAAGATAACACTCTGAGCATCCGGGGCGATAGGAAGATGGAGAAGGAAACAAAGGAAGAGAATTACCACCGTATCGAGAGGGCCTACGGCAGTTTCTACCGGTCGTTTTCTCTTCCCAATTACATCGACCAGGAAAGCATCCGGGCAGAGCATGAGAACGGCGTTCTCAAGATTACCCTGCCCAAGAAGCTCGAGCTCAAACCGCGGCAGGTCCGGATCCTCAAGCCGACTTCCGAAGAGAAAGCGAAGAAGTAAGGTCCGGTTCCCGGCGGGACATCACGCCCGGGCCAGGGTTACCGCCCGGACCTCCGTCACTCCCGCCTGCTTTAACATCCGGCTGCACTCCCGAATTGTGGACCCGGTGGTATAGACATCGTCCACGAGCAACACCGTCCTCCCTTTGAGGTTCCCTGCCCGGCGCACGCGATAAGCCCCCCTGACGTTCTGATCTCTTTCCCTCCCTTCCAGGGTCGTCTGGGGAAGGGTGTTCCTGATTTTGACCAGCCGCCTGTTCAGGAGTTCGATCTTCCTGGTGCGGGCGATCCGAGCCGCCAGGACTTCCGCCTGATTGAACCCCCGCGTCTTCAGTTTTTTCCGATGGAGAGGAACGGGGATGACCGCGTCCAGCCCCAGCCAGAGATCGTCCTCCGCGGCCAGCGACCGGCAGAGGAAATCGCCCAGGTCCAAGCCCAGGATCTCAAACCCATGGTACTTGAAGAGAAGAATCATATCCTTCACAGGCCCAGAGTACCGGGCACAGGAGCGGTGCCGGGCAAAGGGGGGCCTGTGGTCCAGGCACTCCAGGCAGAGATGGGGCTCGCCGGCCCCGTCGAAAAAGCGTCCGCAGCTCGGGCAGAAGGCCTCCCTCGACGGCCGCAGTTTTTCCCGGCAGTTCCGGCAGATGACCCGCTCGCCCGGTCGCTCAAGGAAGGAATGGCAGAGCTCGCACGAGGAGGGAAAGAGGAGAACCTCAGGAAGTTTGCCCCAGGCTCCCAGACGCCCGCGCAGGGCGTCCGTCAGGCGCCCGCTTCTTCTTCTCTCTTCTGCTGGCAATCGATGCAGTAAGGGGTCCAGGGCAGGGCGGCCAACCGCTTTTTGCCGATGGCCTTGGTGCACATCTGGCAGATGCCGAACTCTTTGGTCTTCAGCCGGCGCAGCGCTTCATCGATCAGGCCGAGATGATTCCGCTCGGCATCGGAGAGGCTGAGCAAAAACTCTTTGGTATAAGAGCTCTCGGCCTTATCGACGATATCCTGGGCGATGTCGGACTCGATTTCCATGCTCTCACTATAAAATTGGCTCAATTTCTTGATGATTTTTTCTTTCTGCAACAAGAGGCTCTTCCGATAAGCATATTTCTCTTTTCTGGTCAACACGTCCCCCTTATTTGGCATATCGTTTTCCTTTCTGAATAGTTAAGGCGCGGTAAACCTGCTCGAGCAAAACCACCCGGCAGAGCTCGTGAGAGAGTGTCAGACGGGACACAGACAGCAGATGATCCGCCCGCTTCAGGATTCTCTCGCCCAGGCCGGCGAACCCTCCGACGACAAAGGCGACCCCGCGGGAAGAGGACATCTGCTTCTCCAGAAATCGAGCAAAATCGGCCGAGTTCATCTCCCGTCCCCGATCCGACAGGCAGACGATAAATTCATCCCGGAGGTGCCTCTCCATATTCCTCGCTTCAATATCCATGATTTTCTCGGCATAGCGGTCTGCCAGCCCCCTGGCCTCCTTCGCCTCGGCAAGGTCACAGGGCTCGAACTGGCGAATCCTCGCCAGGTAAAACTCCTCCAGCGCCCGGAGGTCTCTGTTCTTCGTCTTTCCGGGCCAGACGATTTTCAGGCGCGTCAACGGATTGCGCTCTCCCTGTCAATCTCAAAAGAGCCCATAATAAATAATGATTTGCCGGCCAAATGTCAATACAAATTTATGGAAAATTCCCCCGGCCGGGGGAAAAGGCGAATTCTCTCCCAGGGCCCTTCCTGCTCCGGGCTACGAGGTCTCCGCGAAAGCCACCCGCGGGGCGTCTCCCCAGAGCTTTTCCAGCAAGTAATACTCCCGCGCCTGCTTCGAGAACACGTGGACGATGAAGCTTCCGTAATCCATCAGGATCCACTCGGCCAGCTCCTTCCCTTCCACTCCGATCGGGGTCAGCCTGTCCTTTTTCAGCTCCTGGGCGATGCCTTCAAAGATGGCCGCGTTCTGCCGGGAGGAATTCCCCGTCATGATGACGAAGAAATCCGTGAAAGAGGCCAGTTCTCTGAGGTCGAGGACAAGAATGCCCTCCGCTTTCTTGGCCTGGCTGGCCTTGACCGAGAGCTTGATCTCGGGAGGCATGCTCCTCTTGGTGAGCTTTCGTGTTTTGACTTCTGCCATCTTACTCCTGATACAATCGGCGTTTTTTTATATAGGCCTCCACGGCCTCCGGGACGAGCCCCCGGAGGGGAAGCCCCTGTTTGATCCGGCGACGGATGTCCGTCGAGGAAATATCCAGAGCATGAATCGGCACAATGAATATGCGGAACCGTTCAAGAAAATCGTCCCCAGCCGGCATCCCGCCTCGCAGGGAGTAAATCCAGCCGGCGTACCGGTCGTCCAGCACGGACCTGGCAGCGGCCAGCCGGAATCCCGGCCGGCTGATGACGATAAAATGGCACTGTCCGAGCACTTCCCGATAAGACCGCCAGGTCTCAATTTCGAGGAAAGCGTCGATGCCGAGGAGGAAAAAGACCCAGGCGTCCGGATGAGCGGCCTTGACCTTCCCCAGGGTGACGATGGAGTACGATTTTTCCCTGGCCTCGATCTCGACCGCCGAGGCCACGAACCGGGGATGGCCGGCGACGGCCAGTTCGACCATGGCAAACCGGTCCTTCGGGGAGGCGACCTCAGCCGTCTTCTTATGGGGAGGAATATAGGACGGGATGAACAGGACCCGGCTTAAGCCCGTTTTCCGGAGCACTTCGGCCGCGGCCTTCAGGTGGCCCAGGTGCACTGGGTTGAATGTCCCGCCCAGGAGCCCGATACGTTCCCTGCTCATCGCCTACTTGTTTTTCTCCTCGAGACCGGCCAGGATTCCGGCCGCGGCGCTGACCAGTTCTTTGAGCCCTTTTCCCTTGAGCGCCGAGATGGGGAAGAATGGGAGCTTTCTCCGCGAGGCCAGCCGCCGCAAGGCCTCCAGCCCTTTCCGGCCGTCCTGGAGCAGGTCGATTTTATTGGCCGCCAGGATCTGCGGCCGCTCGACCAGTTGCGGGCTGTAGGACTCGAGTTCCGCCATGACCACCTTGAAGTCCTTGACAGGATCGCGGCCGGAATAGGGGGAAACGTCGATGATGTGGATCAGGACCCTGGTTCTTTCGATGTGCTTGAGAAACCGGATTCCCAGGCCGTGCCCCTCGTGGGCGCCTTCGATCAGGCCGGGAATGTCGGCCACGACAAAGCTCCTGTCAGTTCCCACATCCACCACGCCCAGGTACGGGATCAGGGTGGTGAAGGGGTAGTCGGCGATCAGCGGACGGGCCGCCGAGATCTTCGTGATCAGGGTGGATTTTCCCACGTTTGGAAACCCGACCAGGCCGACATCGGCGATCAGCTTGAGCTCGAGGACGAGGTCCACTTCCTCGCCCAGATATCCCGGCTGCCATTCCCGGGGTGTCCGATGCGTGGGCGTGGCGAAGGAGGCGTTCCCCCGGCCGCCCTTTCCACCCCGGGCGGCCGGATATCTCTGCCCGGGCTTCAGGAAATCGAACAGGACGGCGCCGTTATCGGCCCTCTTGACGACTGTTCCCAGCGGAACATTCAGCGCCAGATCCCGGCCCTTTTTCCCGGATCGGTTGTTCCCTTCGCCGTGAGCGCCGTTGCCGGCCAGGTTGATCGGATGGAAGCGAAAATAGGAGAGCGAGGTCAAGCCCTGCTCGGCCTGCAGAAAAACGCTTCCTCCGTCGCCGCCCCGGCCCCCGTTCGGACCTCCCTTGGGAACACCCCACTCCCGCCGGAAGCTGACGCAGCCGTTGCCGCCCCGGCCGGCGCGAAGCGTCACTTTGACCTGGTCAATGAACATAACGGTTTAGCCGACACCTCCACCGGGGAGACTGAATGAGGAGTCTTTGAATCGAATTGAAGCGGACGTCATCCTCGCTCTGGAATGAGGCGATCGGGTTTGCCCCGACCGGAGAAAAATGCGCTCTTTGCCACTACCCCTGTGCCGGAAGGACGGAGACGAATTTGCCCCGGCTCCCCTTGTCCTCGAATTTGACAATCCCATCTGTCCGGGCAAAAAGCGTATCGTCTTTGGCCCGGCTCACGTTAAACCCCGGCTTGAACGGCGTCCCTCTCTGCCGGACGAGGATCGAACCGGTGTGGACCATCTGTCCGCTGAACCTCTTGACACCCAGCCTCTTGCCGCTGCTGTCCCTGCCGTTGCGGGCGCTTCCGCCTGATTTTTTATGGGCCATCCTCGTTCTCCTTTATTTCGCGGGTTTTTTGGGAGCCGCTTTGGTTTTTTCTTTTTTCTTGGGTTTGGCCGGCTGGATCTCTTTTCTCTTCGCCTCCCGTTTGGCCGGCTTCTTCTCCGCCGCGGCGGCCGCCTTCTCGACGCTCTCTTTGACCGCCTTCCGGGGAGCCGCCTCTTCGGCTTTCGCCTCGGTCCCGATCACTTCCTCGGCCGGGACGGCCGTCGAGTCGGGAATGATTTTCTCGATCTTGACCCGGGTCAGCTCCTGGCGGTGCCCCCGCGTCCGGCGGTATTGTTTGCGCCTTTTCTTCTTGAAAACGATGACCTTCTCGTCTTTGAAGTTCTCGATCACCTCGGCCCTGACCAGGGCTTTCTCGACCAGGGGCGTCCCGATCACGGTCTCCTCTTCCGAGCCGACGAGGAGAACCTGACTGAAGTGGAATTTCTCCCTGGCCGCGGCCGGAAGCTTCTCCACGTCGAGGATGTCTCCTTCCTGGACTCTGTACTGTTTGCCGCCGGTCTTGATGATAGCGAACATCGGTCTTCCTTTGGGATAGAAAATCAGGGCATAAATTTAACACAGTGTTCAATTTCTGTCAAATGAAC
>CAZYWP010000096.1:0-4896 GCA_964651495.1 uncultured Eubacteriales bacterium
TCCTACCTGGAACCCGACCTCCAGCCGCATTACGATTCGGAGGAAACCTGGGACGTTATGAGGTGGCGGGTCATTGAAGCGCTCGAGGAGAGAAATTCATGAGACTCGTGGACGTCCACGCACGGCTCCTGAGGATGGACATCCCGGTGTTCCAGACCTCGGACGCCGCGGCCTACCTGGGCATCGGAAATGCGCACGCCAGCAAACTGCTGGCACGGCTGGCCGCATCGGGACACTTGTTTAGGCTCGGACGCGGGCGATGGGGATTCAAGGACCGAATAGAACCCTTTGCCCTTCCGGAATACCTCACGGCGCCTTTCCCGAGCTACGTGTCTCTTCAATCGGCCCTCTACCATCACGGGATGATCTCCCAGATCTCTGCCGTCATCTACGCCGTTTCCATTGCCCGGACAAGAAAGTATGTGACGGCTTTGGGGACGGTCTCCGTTCACCATATCGACCCCTCCTTTTTCTTCGGATATCAGCCCGCGGGAAAAGGCCCCGCGAAAATTGCGACGCCGGAAAAAGCGCTGATCGATTTTCTTTATTTGAGCCCGGCGCGAACACGCCTCTTCCGGGCCCTCCCCGAACTCGAGTTCCCCGGGAGATTCAAGGTCAAAGAGGCGCGAAAAATCATCCGGCGGATCCGCGCCGTCCGCCGGAGAAACCACGTCAGCCGTCTCTTTGAACAACTCTTTAAGAGCCACGAAACAGCCTGATCTGACAGGTTTCCCGAAGTAAAACAGGGCCCTCGCGCCGGCCGGCCATTCGGTGCAGAACTCTGGTTACTTCTCCGCCCCGATTTTCTTGAGGAGGGCGGCGAGGAGAGTGCCAAATTCTGCGGACATATGCTGGATCCAGGCATCTTGCGTAGACGCCGGTTGACTTGAAGAGTGCCGTTTCGCAGCCTTTTATAAATATTGGTTGACGCATCCAGGGCGGGAAATCTCATTCTCCCCTTGAGCCGGACCTCCCTCTTCCTGGCACGTCTCTGGCTTTACCCATCGCCGGGAGCAAGAAAATGAAAAAAAAGGGATTCAGCCTGGTCGAAGCCCTCTTCTCATCGTCCCTGCTCCTTTTATTAATTATAGGCACGGCTCAACTGCTCGCCTCTTCCCTGGCCGCCAAAAGGAGGGCGGACTTTCATTTCCGGGCTTCTCGCTGCGGCTCCTCCAAGTTGGAATATCTCAAATCGTTACCCCCGCAAAGCTCCGAGCTGACGGACGGCTGGCATGAAGAGCTCCTGCTGGAAAAATCCTCGGGCGAGACTTATCGGGCGGAGTGGGAAGTTGAGACACTTCGGGGGACGGCAAAGAAAATCAGGCTGAAAATTTCCCCGCAGGCCAAGCCCGGCTGGGAGACCGTCTACCTTCTTTTAAAATGTGATGGATTGGGGTTCTGAACATATGAAAAAACGCGGTTTCTCCGTCATCGAGATGCTGGTCAGCCTGGCCATATCGCTTTTCGTATTTCTTGCGGCGCTTGAATTCTTCGGCCTGACCCGGGACCTCTTTCTGAAGCTCAAGAGCGCCGCCGAAGAAACCCAGGCCGCCGCAGCGGCGCTGGACAAAATCAGAATCGACCTCTTGCGGGCGGGCTCAGGACTGGTGGGACCCATCGGTCAGGGAACGGTCGAGGGGATCATTGCTGGCGGAAATTCCCTCCTCATCTATCGCCTGGAAGAAGCCTACCCTCTCGGCGCGAATATATCACCGGGAGACCGCGAAACAGTCCTGGGCGACGCCGCCGGACTCCGCCCCGGCCGGGAAGTCTGCTTGGCCGGCGAAGACCGGTCCGAGCTCAGAGTCATCAGCGCCTGCGCCGGAAAAACCGTCATCCTGTCCGCGCCCCTCGAGTTTTCCTATCCGCAGGCCGAGGGCCGGCTTCTGCTGCTCGAAAAGACAACAATATTCCTTGATGAGCCAAACGGGACCGTGCGCCGAAAAGTCAACGCCAGCTCCCCCCAGCCCCTCCTGGATGATGTGGTTCGCTTCGAATGCGGCTTTGATCCGGAGAGTAAGCTGGCCCGGGCGGGGTTCGTCCTGGCCGGCAATCAGGAGAAAAAATATGAGGTATGGGTTCTGCCGAAAAATCTCGGGCTGGCCCGGAATCATTATCCGGCCGAATGACCGGGGCAGCATGATGATCGTGACCGTCTTCCTGTTTTTGACCTTTAGCACGCTGGCCCTCAGCATGATCTTCCTCTCCCAGGTCTACCTGAAGCTCAGCGGGTTCAGAAGAAACGCCTCACTGCTTGAATATTCGTCGGAAAACGGGATCAAGGACGGCGTCCGCTATCTGCTGGAAGCGATCAGCCAGGCGACGCTACCCGTCTCGTTATCGGAAGAGCGCTACGGCGAGCTCAAAGAGTCGGCCCTGAATTCCGGGATCGCCGTCATCGAAGACGCGTTGCAGGTCCGTTTTCCGGTCCTGATCCGGGAAGAGAGCGGACCGATGACCTGGACAAGCAGGACCGACTGCCGGCTTGACCGGGTCATCGAAGCTGAGACCTGCTTCTCGGCGCGTTTCCATCTGCGCATCGACTCGGCTGGAGGCCTGAAGAATTTTGTCCCGCAAAAATACTCCTCCTTCGACGGGCAGGCGGACCTCCTGGCCGGATACATCCCGCTTCCTTTCCTTCCTTTTCTGATCAGCCAAAAAGTCGTCGCTGGGACTGGAGAAGACTTCGCCGCGAAGAACAACATCACTCTGGTCCAATCCAGTTTTAATCTTACGCCTTTCCAGCCGGTGATCACCGAAGATGACCTTATCCCTCAGGATGCGCTTCCGCTGCTCCAGAAAGCACTCCAGATCAGGATTTTCTCTCCCCAGGACCTCACCCCGGCCAAGCTCAGGTCCGCTCTCGGGCTGGAGGCCTCTACCGAACCCGTCCCCGAGGGTGTCTATCTCATCCGCACCGACCTCGGATTGGGCGGGGTCTTCGTCATGGGGGATGTCCGGGAAATGGGACTGGCCATCGATGGCGGATGGCAGGTGGTTTCGTTCCGGATGGATGCGGGGCTCTGGGCCCTCAAGTTCAACCCATCCGAGGGCAAAACCCTGTTCAGCAGCCCGTCGGGCGAGGAAACGTTTGCTTATCTCCCGCTCGGGATTATCATGGTCACGGGAAAAATCCTGTCCCTCGGGGGCGGCGTGGTTGGCTCGGACGGCGGGGTCCGACTCATCCAGGACCAGGAAATTCCCTCCCTCCTCCAGGGCGTCAACCTGACCCTCGTGGCAGCGGATAAAATCACCATCACCTCCCACCTCCTCCGGCAGGGAATCAAATGGCAGGACGGGATCCCTTACGTCAAGGAAGAACAGGCGCAGCTGATCATTTACTCGACCGGACGGGATATCCTGCAGGGAAACCCGGTCGAAGGCGGGATTTTCATCGCTGAAAACGCTCCCCAAGACCTCAAGATTCAGGCTTCGCTCGCCGCCCAAGGGGCCGGGTTCGGGATTCTGGGGGAGCAGAAAAAGGTCCACCTACTGGGCGGACTGCAGGCCGTGGGCTATGAATCCGCCGGAAATGAGCTCCGGTTGACCGCGCTTCCTCCGGGAACAGGATGGGAAATGCTTTCCCTGCCGGCGCCTTTAACCGCACGCCCGGTCCTCTCGCTCAGCCAATTCAAAGCCCTGGACTGGAAGGAATTTTAAATGAGGAAAGGATTCGCCTTGATTGAGGCGCTTGCCGTCATGGCCCTCGCCGGCGTCCTGGTCTACGGCGCGTCGAGCGTCCTGATGAATCTTGCCCCGAAATACAGGCTCAAAAAGGCCGCCTGGGAGGTTCAGACCCGCCTGAATTACGCTCGCTACAGGGCTATTTTTGAGGGCTGTGCTTTCCGGGTGAGGTTCGAGCCGGGCGGCTACATCGTGGAAAAGCACGATGAAACCCGGAATGAATGGCGTCCCGCCGCCCGGGGATCGGTCGATGGAGTCGTCATCGAGGCCAACAACAGCCCGACTTTCCATCCCGTCGGCACCGTATCTAACATGGCGACAATCCTGGTCTTCAATTCCTGGGGAACGTACCGGATTACTATCGCCATTTCGGGAAGAGTGAAAGCGGCGCTGCTTTAGCCGGGCGCGCGATCAGTCCTCGACTGGTTCTTTAATCCGGCGCAGCACGTCGGCCAGCTCGGAAGCTGAAGAGAGACAGTCGTGGGCTCCCCGGCGGACGGCTTCCGCCTCCAGGGCTTCAACGCTCAATTGGGATGACATGAGCACGACCGGGATGGACTTCAGCGTCTCGGTATCGTTCAGCTTCTCGAAAACCGCGGAAACATGCTTCTCGGGCAGAGAAACATCCAGGAAGATGGCGTCCGTCAGCTCTTTTTCCAGCTGGCTGATGGCGCTCTTCCCGCCGGGGAAGGAATTCACCTGATAGCCCTGGCGGAGCAGCTTCATCTCGATCATCGTGGCCAGACGCGAGGCGCCCGAGATGATCAGGATTCTATTGATCAGCCGGCGTGGTTTGCCGACGATTTTCTCGATGTTTTCGAGCAGTACTCCCGGATTGTACGGTTTTTTCAAATAGCCGATGATCCCGGCCCGGTAACACTCCTGGACAAACTTGGGAGAGCTCATGACGGTCAGGGCCATGATCGGAATAGCGGCGGTCAGGGGGTCTTCCTTGAGCTTGATCACGGCCTCGAGCCCGTGCATCCCGGGCATGATCATGTCCATCAGGATCAGGTCGGGCTTTTCCTTGCGGGCCAGCGAGATGCCCTCCAGCCCGTTCTTGGCCACGATAAGTATGTGTCCGATCGGCTCGATATGCTTTTTGATCAACTCGGTCTGGACAGCGTCGTCTTCAAACAGCAGAATTTTTGCCATCTTGAGGTGATTATATGGCCAAATGACCCCTCTGTCAAAGGAATTCCAGGGTTTGAA
>CAZYWP010000096.1:4996-8098 GCA_964651495.1 uncultured Eubacteriales bacterium
AGACTTTTTTTAAAGGAGCGTTGGCATGAGTAAACGGACCGCTTTGACTATCATGATCATTATTCTTTTGGGATTCCTGTCCTTCGCTCAGGAGCCCTACAAGCTGCCGCCCAAGGAGATTATCAACATCCTCGACGTGCCGCCCAGTCCGCGCGTGTCGCTGAGCCCGGCCGGAGGCACGATGGCCCTCAGCGAAAACGGGCCGATGCCGTCCATCGTCGATGTCTCTCAGCCCATCCTCCGGATTGCCGGAATTCGCCTCACGCCGGCCAACAACAGCCGCCAGGTCCTGAGCTTCAGCACCGGCCTTAGCCTCAAGAACATAAAAACCGGGGAGGTCCGCACAATCAGCCTGCCCGTCGGGGCCAATATGACCTCCGTCTCCTGGGCGCCCGACGGCCGGGCCATCGTCTTTCTCCGCTATCTCGAGACCGGCGTCGAGCTTTGGAGCCTCGACGTCGAGAGCGGCACAGCCAAAGCGCTGACTCCGCCGGTCGTTAATGCTGTCACGCCCTCTTTCAACTGGATTCCGGATGGCCGGCGACTGATCGTTTCTCTCATCCCCGAGGGACGCGGTCCGGCGCCTGAACCGCCCCGGGTCCCGAAGGGGCCGAACATCCAGGAGACCGCCGGCAAATTCACTAAGACTGCCACGTTCCAAGACCTTCTCAAGAGCGCCTTCGACGCGGCGCTGTTCGAGTATTACGCCACCGCTCAACTCGCTCTCATCGACATCGCCGGCGGCCAAATTCAGAAAGTCGGAAAGCCCGGAATTTACATCGAATTCTCCTCGTCACCCGACATGAACTACATCCTGGTCAACCACGTCAAACGCCCCTATTCCTATTCTGTGCCTTTCTCCGGTTTTGCCCGCTCCTATGAGATCTGGGATTCCAAGGGTTCATTGGTCCATCTTCTCGCTGATCTTCCTCCCGATGAAAACGTCCCGATCAACGGCGTCCCCAAAGGCCCGCGCAACGTGAACTGGATGCCCCACAAACCCTCGACTTTAATTTGGGTCGAAGCCCTCGATGAGGGCGACCCGGAAAAACAGGCTCCCTTCCGCGACCGCTACCTGACCCTGGGCTCACCATTTCAAGCGACCCCCGGGGAAGTGCTCAAACTCAAGGAAAGGGCTGCCGGCCTGACCCACTTCTCAACTCCGGGACTTGCCCTCGCCTCCGAGTCCATCTGGAGGAAAAGGTGGCGGACCACGTATCTAGTCGATCTCGACCACCCCGCTGTCGCGCCCAAAAAAATATTTGACCTGAGCACCCGGGACCGGTATAACGATCCCGGCTCACCGGTCACAACCACTCTCCGGACCGGTGAACGGGTCATCCTCCAGGACAAGGACTGGATCTATCTCGAAGGCAGCGGCGCCTCTCCCCAGGGCGACTATCCGTTTCTCGACAGGATCAACATCAGGTCCCTAAAAAAAGAGAGGCTCTTCCAATGCCAGGATCCGGCCTACGAGACTTTCGTCGATTTCGACGGCGCCTCCCGCTCCCGCATCATCACGAGCTACGAAACCAGCACTCAGCCTCCCAACTACTATCTCTACGATATGAAGACCAAGTCCCGCCAAGCCCTGACCGAATTCAAGGACCCGGCTCCACAGCTCGCCGATGTCAGGAAGGAGCGCATCAAGTACAAGCGGGACGACGGCGTCGAACTCTCCGGCACTCTCTATCTCCCGGCCGGCTATCAGCCGGGGCGGCGCCTCCCCACGGTCGTCTGGGCCTACCCGCTGGAGTACAGCGACACTTCGACCGCCGGCCAGGTGCGGGGCTCGGTCAACCGGTTCACTTTTTATCGTGGCGCCTCGCATCTCTTTTTCATCACCCAGGGCTATGCCATCCTGGACGGCGCCGAGATGCCGGTCGTCGGCGACCCCAAGACCGTGAACGACACCTATGTCCAGCAGGTCGTGGCCAACGCCTGGGCCGCCGTCCGGAAGCTGGATGAGATGGGGGTTGCCGATCCCAAACGGATCGGAGTCGGCGGACACAGCTACGGCGCTTTCATGACGGCCAACCTCCTGGCCCACTGCGATTTCTTCGCCGCCGGCATCGCCCGCAGCGGCGCCTACAACCGGACCCTGACTCCTTTCGGATTCCAGAGCGAGCGCCGGACTCTCTGGGAGGCCGTCGAAACCTACGTCAAGATGTCTCCCTTCATGCACGCCGACAAGATCAATGAGCCGATCCTGCTCGTCCACGGGGAAGCCGACAACAACTCGGGCACGTTCCCGATCCAGTCAGAGCGTCTCTTTGCCGCCCTGAAGGGATTCGGCGCCACGGCCCGGCTGGTCATGCTGCCCAATGAGAGCCACGGGTACAGCGCCAGGGAGAGCGTGCTCCATGTCCTCGCCGAGATGATCGAGTGGTTCGACAAGTACGTGAAAAACCGAAGCTGAGACCGC
Organism: uncultured Eubacteriales bacterium; assembly: GCA_964651495.1. Taxonomy (GTDB): domain Bacteria; phylum Acidobacteriota; class Aminicenantia; order Aminicenantales; family UBA8522; genus CAZNVB01. Next base: position 7,422 of record CAZYWP010000096.1, read on the forward strand.
CCCACGGAGGTTGAATTTTCTCCAGCGCACGAGGTACAATATCGACTATAATAGTGGGAGAACACCGGCAAGGAGACATGACATGAAAAAAACGGCCCTGATTCTGGGATTTTTGCTCCTTCTTCCGGCCGCCGACCCGGCCCGGGCCCGTTCCGCGCCGGCCGTCCAGGGCGCGGCGGTCAAAATTCAGAAGGTAGAGCCATTCGCTTATTTTTGCCTGAAGCATAAGGGATCATTCTCGGCCATCCAGGAGGTCATCCAGCGCCTGATGCTGGAGTCCCAATCGCAGAATGTCTTCCCCTCCGGCCCCCTGATGGGGGTCTATTACGGCAACCCCGAGCAGGTCAAGCCCGAGCAACTGGAATGGGAAATGGGGTTCCCGGTGACTCCGCACGCTCTCGTCCAGCCGCCGCTGGAAAAGAAAGAATGGAATTTCACCGAAGTGGCCGTCTGCCTGCACAAGGGCTCATACGAAAAAACCGGAGAGACCATCAGCAAGATGATGGAATGGATAGAGGCCAGCGGCTACGCCGCGGACGGGCCTATCATGGAGCGTTACCTGGACATGGACCCCGAAGGAATGAAGCCCCAGGATTTAAGGACCGAAATCTGGATCCCGGTCAAATCCAGCCAAGATCGCTGAACTCGGGAAACCCGGAATTCTTGATCCCCCAGTA
>CAZYWP010000096.1:8198-12523 GCA_964651495.1 uncultured Eubacteriales bacterium
CCCTCCTGGCCTTCCAGCAGGCGGGCGATCGAGTTGGCCGATAGGTGGATCCCGTGGCCGTCCACGTAGAGCAGCAAGCCGAGGACCAGGACAATCCAGGGAACCCTGACCTGTGTCTTGCCCGACGACGGCATCTTCGCTTCCGCCAGCCTTTTCAATCTAAAGGAGACCGCCAGGGCAGCCGGGACGACCACAAAAGGCGTCAGAAAATCGAGGGCATCCCCCTGGTTTACCGGCCAGGCTAAGAAGCCCGGCAGGAAAGCCGGCAGCATATGAAAAAGGGCGTAACTCAGCGCATAGGCAAAGAGCCAGCGGCAGAGTGCGGTGCTGTCATTTCTCATGGCCATATCTTCCTTAACATTCTGAACCCACCCGAATAAGCGGCCGGAGCGAGGCCTGGGTCGTCTCCCTATTTTTGAAACTTGTAGCCCGACCAGGGGACGGTCAGGAGATGGCGGGGCCGGGCCGGGTCGTCCTCGATTTTCATCCTTAAATTATGAACAAACGTGTCCACCGTCCTGGTCGTTGGATAGCGATCGTAACCCCAGACCTCGTTGAGAATGGAATTCCGGTTGATGACTTCCCCTTCATGGGAAATCAGCAGCCTGAGCAGCCCGAATTCCTTGGCGGTAAGGCGGATCTCTTTTCCACCCTTGGAAGCGGTCTGCTTCTTGAAATTCAAGTGTACATCCCCGAAAGAACACTCTTCCAGCTCCACCGTCTCGGGCCGGCTGCGGCGCAGGATCGCCCGGATCCGGGCCAGGAATTCCCTCGGGCCGAACGGCTTGAGGAGATAATCGTCCGCTCCCAGCTCCAATCCCAGGACCTTGTCGATTTCCTCCTTCCGCTGGCCGGAGATCATGATGATCGGCGTGGCCCTTTTCTCTTCCCGGAGCATTCGGCAGATATCGAGCCCGCCGAGCGAAGGCAGGACCATATCGATGGCAATCAAGTCGGGATGCTCCTTAAGGGCAAATTCCAGCCCCTGGCGGCCGTCAGAGGCCGTGATCACCGCGAACCCCTGCGCTTCCACGGCCGCAGCCAGGGTACTAAGGAGCGCCTCGTCGTCCTCGATGATCAATATCTTTTTCGTAGTCATCTATGACTTAGGAAAGATGAGCCTGAACGTGCTTCCCTCGCCGGGCCGGCTTTCGACGCCGATGTCGCCATGGTGCGCGGCCATGATGTGCTTGGCAATTTTCAGGCCCAAGCCTACGCCCTTGGGGTTGACCCCGGCCGCCCCGGTCGAGCGGTAAAACTTATCGAAGATCTTCCCCAGATCATTCTCGGGGATTCCGATGCCCTTATCGCTGACCTGAATTTCGACTTCCCGTTCCTTCTCGATGAGGCTGATGCCGATCATCTTCCTTTCTGCCGAGTATTTTATAGCATTGTCGATCAGATTAATCAACACCTGCTTGACCGCATCCCGGTCGATATTCAGGAACACGGGCGCGGAAGGATATTCCTGGCGGACGTCAAACCCGGCTTCATCGAGTTTGTGCCGGAAAACCTGCAGCGCCTCGTCGATGAGCGGCCTGAGCTCGGCCGGCCCGAACCGGTAGGTCTTCGCCTGCTGCTCGATCTTCCCGAAATCGAGGATATTGTGGATGAGTCGGGAGAGGCGGCCGCTCTCGGAGGCCAGGAGGGCCACCAGCTCTTCTTTTTTGGCCTTGTCCTTGATCTTCCCGTCCTGGAGAATTTCCGTCAACCCCTGGATCGAGCTCATGGGCGTCCTGAGCTCATGGGAAACCGTGGAGACGAATTCGGTCTTGAGGCGGTTGAGCTCGTCGAGCTTTTCCTTGGAAGCTCTTTCGTAAATGACCTCCTCCTGCAGCCGAATCCGCTCGAGGCCGGAGGCGAGCTCGCCCGTCAGCGTGATCAGCAGCTCGATGTCGTCGCTGCTGAACCGCGCGCCGGACTTCTTTTTTCCGACAGCGACGGCGCCGGCCAGAGAGCTCGACTTGAAGGGCAAGGGGATAACGACCTCGAACCGGAGTGCCTTCAGGGCCTCGGATTGAGAAAAATCGATCTGCTGTTCCGTGTGCGTCGCACCATGCCTTGCCCAGACCATATTGGACGACAGGCAGAGGAGAAGGGGGAAACGTTGCCTGTCCTGCCAGCCGGAAGAGATAACAAGCCGGGTTTCCTCCGGAGTTATTGAATAGACGATGACGGCTACCCGATCCAGGGGAATCGAGGATTTTGCATGGTCGTTGAAGACGCCGATCATTTCTTCCTGGTCGAGGACGTGGCGGATGGTCTCGTTGAAGCGGAGAATCGCCTTCCTGTAGTCATAGCTCTGCCGGAAAAAGGACCTGTCCACAAATTCCTGGATTCTCCTCCTGGCCGGATGAAAAACAAGGGCCGCCAGGAAGGCGCTGCCCAGAGAGACGGCCGTTTCGCCGGCCATGAACATTCGGGAAAAGACGTTCTGAAGCACGCGAACGGAGAAAAGATAAACCCCCACCGTGAAGATGGTCAGCAGAGAATAGACCAGGCTGCGGTTAATGACCAGCTCGACATCCAGAAGCCTGAACTTGAAAATGGATAAGGCCATTCCAAGCGGGGCAAAAACAAAGAACACGGAGGAAAACTCCTCGGAAAGAAAGGGGCCGAGCTTCAGGGCCGTCGGTATCTGATAGGTGAAGATGAACGGCCCCACTCCGAGGAGCAGGCCCAGGAAAATCCATTTGATCTGGGCCCGATTTTCTTCCAGGTCCGCCCGCCGATAGACCCGGATGAAATGAAAAATGGCCAGAAGAAGGAGGGCGACGAGGTAAAGGCGGAACACCGAGAAAGCGAGAACATACAACCGGAAAATCTCGATCGAAGACCTGAGACTGGAGATCAGGATGGCGGAGACGAAGACGGCGCTGAATAAGAGGGAGAAGCAATAACCAAGGCCGATGGCGAAACGGAGGTCCCTCCTCGAAAAGGCCAGGGAAAAGTGGAAGAGCAGGGCGGGGGCGAGCGGATAAAGAAAGTAAAAAAGCAGGGCGGGAAAATAGGTCGGCCATCTATCCCGCAGGCAGTACGTGCCGCCGTTGATGACGAGAAGCGAGGAAAAGGCCATGGCCAGCCAGTAGAGGATCCGGGCCTTCTCGTCTTCCCATTTCAGGACAAAGACGACGAACCCGATCAGGAAGCTGAACAGGCCGATGAAGAGATAAATCAGAGGAAACGGCACCCGGCTGTAATAGGCTGCAAACTGGGCCCTGATCGTCTCGACCCGCCCATCCTTTTGGACCTGGAACATGGCCCACTCGCCGACGGACTTCTGGCTCAGGATAAACTCGATGTCCTTCGACTTTTCGACCCGGATGTCGTCAACTTGCCGGAGGCCGGATGTGCGGATCCTTTCGGGGAGGCCTGGGCGCGTGCGCAGCAGAAAAAAACCGTACAGGCTGACCGCGACTATGGCAGCCCCCCCTAGCAAAGCAAAGACAAAGCGAGGATTGCGGCTGCGGGTCATTCCCCCGTCCCTGGCCGAGAATATAGCATCAACGGAGAAATGAAGTCAAACGATTCCGGCGCTCCGGCCCGCAGGCCTTGACACAGACCCCGCAGATGAACTGGCTAACGATGTGCAGGCGCCGGAATTCCTTGAGCTTCTCGAAGCAGGCCTGATGGTCGAATTCCTCTCGCGTCTTCTTGATGGCGCCGGCGGGACAGGTCGACAGACAAAAAGTGCATCCGCCGCAATCCGTTTCAAGAGGGCGGTCGGGCTCGAGCGGCATATCGGTCAGGATAGTGACCAGGCGGAACTGGGCCCCGAAATCCGGGTTGACGAGCAAATTGTTCCGCCCCATCCAGCCCAGCCCGGCAAGATACCCGACTTTTTTATGCGATACATGGCCTTGCTGTTTTTCCCAGTCGATGATCTGTGAGGCCGGTATGGGCATGGCCTTGAAACCCGCCTCCTGAATCCGGCATGAAAGAAGAAAGGCGGTCCGGTCAAGGAAATTGTTGACCTGCCGGTAATGATGAGAATACAGGGGCGTGGGGCGGTCCTCAATTTCCTCAAGAACCGCAGTGACAAGCCTCTTGCCAAGAGATATCGCCCTGGGAAAAGCGGCCGCCGATCTGCTGTCGAGCTTGAATTCCTTTCTGATATCGATGATATCGGCGACGCCAAACAGGCTGATCCCCATCTCGAAGGCCAGTTTCCTCAAGAGGTCTTTGTTTAGCGTGCCGGGCATGTCAATTTCATTTTAGCGGGGCTCCGGCTGAGGTGTCAACGCCAGTTGACTCCAAAGCACGGTTGAGATATATCAAGCCCTGTCCGAGGATGAAGGAATTCTAATAAGGAGTCATCGAGATGG
>CAZYWP010000097.1:0-12463 GCA_964651495.1 uncultured Eubacteriales bacterium
ACGGGCGGGATGACCTCCCACGCCGCGGTCGTCGGCCGCCAGATGGGCAAGCCGGCCGTGGTTGGCTGCGGCGCCCTGCGCATTGATGAAGAAGGGAAACGGCTTTCGGTCGATGGAAAGACTTTCCAAGAGGGGGATTGGATCTCGATCGACGGCGGCACGGGTGAAGTCCTGGAAGGCCAGATCCCCACGCGGCCGTCCGAGATCATCCAGGTCATCCGCGGGGAGAAAAAGCCCGAGGATTCGAGGATGTACCAGTATTTCACCAAGCTCCTCTCCTGGGCCGATGAAGTCAGGAAGCTGGGGGTGCGGGCCAATTCGGACGCTCCCGAAGACGCCCGGGTGGCCTTCGCCTTCGGCGCCGAGGGGATTGGGCTCGCCCGGACCGAACATATGTTCTTCGGCCCCGAGCGGCTGCCCATTGTCAAGGAGATGATTTTGGCCGACAACGAGGCCGACCGGCGCAAGGCTTTGGACAGGCTCCTGCCTTTCCAGAAGAAGGATTTCTACGAATTTTTCAAGGAGATGCACGGGAATCCGGTGACCATCCGGACGATCGACCCGCCGCTCCACGAGTTTCTGCCGCGGCGCGAGGACCTGATGGTCGAGCTGGCCGAGCTCAAGGTCAAACCTCGGAAGAACAAGACAAAGATTGCGGAGATCGAGACGCTGTTGGCGCGCGTCAACCAGCTCTCCGAATTCAACCCCATGCTCGGGCACCGCGGCTGCCGGCTGGGCATTTCCTACCCCGAAATTACCGAGATGCAGGCCCGGGCCATCTTCGAGGCGGCCTGCGAGCTGACCAAGGAAGGGGAGAAGGTCCGGCCCGAGATCATGGTTCCTCTCGTCGGGCACGTGGCCGAGCTGGCCAACCAGAAGGAAATCATCGTTCGGGTCGCCGATGAAGTGATGAACCGGTACGGCGTGAAGGTTGAATACCTCGTCGGCACGATGATTGAGATCCCCCGCGGCGCCATTACGGCGGATGATGTGGCCCGGGAGGCCGAGTTCTTTAGCTTCGGCACCAACGACCTGACCCAGACGACCTATGGCGTCTCCCGCGATGACGGCGGCAAGTTCCTGAATTATTACCTCAACAAGGGCATCTGGAAGGACGATCCCTTCGAGACGATTGACACGGAGGGTGTCGGAGTGCTGATGAAAATGGCGGTGGAAAAGGGCAGGAAAACACGGCCCAACCTCAAAGTCGGGATCTGCGGCGTGCACGGCGGCGATCCGCGCTCGATCTTCTTCTGCCACAAGATCGGGCTGAACTATGTGAGTTGCTCGGCCTACCAGATCCCGATCGCCCGGCTGGCCGCCGCCCAGGTCAACATCGGGAAGAAAGCCAACGACGCCGATTAGGCCTATTTTCTAAACAGGTTCTTGACGACGAAAAAGACGTTTTCTTTCCGCTCGCGAAAGCGCCGCAGAGTGTAGGGCAACCAGTGGGTGCCAAACGGGACATAGCACCTGACTCGGTAGCCTTCTTCCGCCAGCTTCCGGAAGGTCTTGTTCCGGATGCCGAAGAGATACTGAAACTCGAACTTGTCGTTCGGAATAGCGTTGGCGGCCACATATTCCCTAGTCCATTTGATCAGCCTGTCATCGTGCGTGGCGATGGCCGGGTAGACGCCATCCCTGAACAGCATCTCGGCGAGCTTCATAAAGTTCGCCCGGATGTCTTTCATCTTCTGGATGGCCAGATCCTTCGGCTCTTTGTAAGCGCCCTTGCAGAGTCTCACTTTCGCTTTGCTGCGGTTGATCTCCTGGACGTCTTTCTCGGTCCGGAAGAGGTAGGCCTGGACGACGATCCCGATGTTGTCGTAATCCTTTCTCAGGCGGTAGAAGATGTCGAGCGTCCTCTGGGTGTGGGGTGTGCCCTCCATGTCGACGCGGACGAAATTTCCGAGCTCTCTGGCCTTTTGGACGATCTTGCGGATGTTCTGGTAGCAGTATTCGGTATCGATGTCGAGCCCCATCTGGGTGAGCTTGAGCGAGGCATGGGAGTCAATCCCCGCCTGGGGAATCGCCTCCAGAAGCTCGAGATAGGCGTTGACCGCCCTCTCCGCCGTCTCCCTATCCTTGACGCTTTCACCCAGGACGTCCAGGGTGGCCATGACCTTTTTCTCGTTGAGTTTTTTGACGGCTTTGATGGCTTCCGCGACGGTCTCTCCGGCGACGAAACTGCGGGCCATCCGGGTGAGTAGTTTCATGAATGCGCTCCTTTTATTAGTTCCAGGTTAATAACTTTAGAAATATATCATATTTATTTCATTCAGGATTTCAAGGGCTGTCCCCTTCCACAAGCGGCCCTTTTTTGATATGTATTATAACTCCGTGACCGGATCATGCGATTGCTGAAATTCCTGGAAAAGTGGCGATTTCCCGTGCCGTTTGTTTACAGCGATGACTACTGGATGCTCGACGTCGGAAAACACGTCTTCCCGATTAAAAAGTACCGGGCGATCTACGAGCGCCTGATCCTGTTGGGGGCGAAGAAGAGCCAGTTTATCGCTCCCCGGCTGGCCAGCGATGAGGATATCCTGCTCGTTCACTCCCCGAGGTACGTCAAGAAGTTGAAAACGGGCTCGCTTTCGGCGGCGGAAATCGCCATGATCGAGCTTCCCTTTTCCAGGGAGCTGGTGCGGTTTGCCTGGCTGTCCGTGGGCGGGACGATCCTGACCGCGCAGCTGGCCCTGGAAAAGGGGCTGGCCGTGCATATCGGAGGCGGGTTCCATCACGCTTTTCATGACCACGGCGAGGGATTCTGCGTCCTGAACGATGTGGCCGTGGCGGTGGAGAAACTCAACAGAGAAAAAGCCGTGGAGCGGATCATGGTCGTCGATTGCGACGTCCACCAGGGGAATGGGACGGCCCATATCCTGTCCGGCAAGGATTACGTCTTCACTTTTTCCATCCACCAGATGGACATCTATCCCTCAGCCAAGCCGGAGAGCACGGTCGATGTCGGACTCTGGTCCGGGGACGGCGATGAGAAATACCTTTCCGCCCTGCGCGCCCACTTTCCCCGCCTTTATCAGGAATTCAAACCCGGCCTGGTCTTCTACCTGGCGGGCGCGGATCCTTTTGAGAGAGACCATCTGGGAAGCCTGCGGCTGACTCATAACGGGCTGCGCGAGCGGGACCTGCTGATCCTCGGAGAGGCGCGCCGGCGGCGCATTCCCGTAGCCGTCGTCCTGGGCGGCGGGTACGCGGTGGACACCGAGGACACGGTTACGGCTCACCTGAATACGATCAAAGCGGCGCAGAAAGTCCAGAGACGATATTCTTAGCCCTGCGTCTCTCTGCCCAGCCAGTCCAGATATTCCGGGGAGCCTTTTTCGATCGGCAGGGCGATGATCTCGGGAACTGTATAAGGATGAATCTCTTTAATCCGTTTTTCCAGCCGGCTGAAAAGGGATGCTTTTGTCTTGATGAGGAGAATAAATTCCTCCTCGCCGCATATTTTCCCTTCCCACCAATAAAATGAGCGGGCGGCCCGGCCCACAGTCACGCAGGCGGCCAGCCTCTCTCCTACGAGCGTCCGGGCGATCCCCTGCCCCTTTTCTTCATCCGGGACTGTGGTCAGGACGAGGAGAAATTGTTCGCTAAGGATTTTTTCTATTCCTTATCCCGCATAAAAATATGGGCGAAGACCTTGGCATCGCCGATCATGTTATCTATATGGCAGTACTCGTTCGGCTGATGAGCCGTCTCGTCAGTCCTGGACCAGCAGGCGGCCGGATAGCCGGCCCGCCGGAACAGCGCAGCCACGGTGCCGCCGCCGATCCCGCGGGCGGTCGCCTCGACCCGGTAGACTTCTCTGATGGCCGTCCGCAAGGCGCCGACCACCGGGGCGTCGGCCGGAGTGGGCGGAGCCGCCGGAGCTCTCTGCTGCTCCTCGAAGGTGATCTGAACCCCGAACCGGTTCTCGACTCTCTTGGCCACTTTCCTGATCATGGCCTCGACCTCCTCTATCGAGAACTTGGGCAGCAGGCGGCAGTCGAGATAAAAGACATCCTCGCCCGGGATGGTGTTGATGTTGGGAACATTCGGCTCTTTCTTGGTCGGCTCAAAGGTGGAAATCGGGGGCTCGAACAGAGGATCCTGGTCTCTGAACTGTTGGTACAAGCCGTCGAGCTCGGTCACGAGATAGGAAGCCGCCTTGAAGCTGTTGATTCCCTTGTTCGGCGTCGAGGCGTGGGCCTGACGGCCGACGGTCTTGAATTTGAGCCAGAGGATTCCTTTCTCGGCCACTTCGATGAGCGTCCCTTCCTTGTTTCCGGCATCCGGGACGATGATCAGGTCCTTCTTTTTGAAAGCCTTGGTGCGACCGAGGACATAATCGATCCCCTTGAGACTCCCCGTTTCTTCGTCGGCGACCAGGACGATCCCGAGGTTCGAAGCCGGCGCGATTTTCTCGTCCCGGAACGCCTTGACCGCGTAGAGCGAGGCAACCATATCCTGCTGGTTGTCCTCGACGCCCCGGCCGTAGATTTTCCCCTCCTCGACCCAGGCTTTATACGGATCGCCCTTCCACTGGGCTAAATCTCCGGGCGGGACGACATCCATATGGGTCATAATCCAGACAGTCCTGGATGTGTCCCGGCCTTTAAAAAAGGCGAGAATGTTAGGTCGGTACCCGGCCGGGGCATCCAGGTCGGGCGCTTTGATGATTTCAATTTGCTCCGGGCTCATCTCCTTGAGAAAGCCCAGAAGGATCTCCGCTTTCTTGACCTCCCCTTCACCGCCGCTGAGCGGTGAAATGGCCGGAACGGAGCAAAGCTTGATCTGCATGTTGATCATATCGTCGCGGAAACTCTCGATGCGATTGGCAATTTTTCCGAAGCGGGTCATTATCGATCTCCCCGAGCGATGATAACACCTAGGGGAAGGGGAAGCAAGCACAATAAGCTGACGACCTTCATTCGTTGACAAAGGCGAGGGTGTTGGATGAGGAAGTCCGTCGAAGCCTGAGCGGGCAGGGTTTCTCGACTGAAAGGAGAGAAGAGCGAAGGCTGAGTTCGAAGCGAGTTTCCTCGCTGGGGAAACGAGCGGGCTGACGAATCCAATACCCGAGCCTTCCTTGACTTTTGGAGGGACAGGACATACATTTACAGCCAATGCGGCTCGGGTTCGACCTCCGTCCCTTTCTTCGAGAGGAGACCGGCGTCGGAACCTATCTCAGAAGCCTTCTCGGCCATCTCGCCCGGGTGGACCGGACGAACCAGTATTTTTTGTTCTCCTCTTCCTGGAGGGACCGGTTTCCCCGGGATAAAATCCCGCCCCTGGCCAGAATGACCTTCAAAGACTGGCGCATTCCCGTCAAAATCCTGAATCTTTTTTGGCAGCGCTGGGGCTGCCCGCCGCTCGATCTTTTCTTCCGGGCCGAGCTCGACCTGACGCACTCGGCGACCCCGCTCGTCCTTCCGACCCGGGGGAAGAAAGTCATCACCATCCATGACCTTTTTTTTATGGATTTCCCGGAGCAGGCCGGAAAAGAGGCCGGAGAGGTATTCTACCGCCGGGCCGCCGATTCTATTCGCCGCGCCGATGGGATCATCACATTTTCCGCCTTCACCAGGCGCGACTTGGTGGCGCGCTTCGACATCAAAGAAGACAAGGTGAAGGTGATTCCCCACGGGCTCGACCGGAGGTTTTTGGAAGACGTGCCGCCGGCAGAGTTGAAGGCAACCAGGAAGAGACGCAACCTTCCCCCCTCCTTTTTGCTTTTTGTCGGCGCCCAAGAACCGAGGAAAAACCTGACCAGGCTCATCGATGCCCTGAAAATCATCCACCTTCATGGAATCAAGATCCCGGTCGTCCTGGTCGGGCCGGCAGGAGAGGCGACCGAGGCGGTCCGTCTGAGGGCGGAAACTCTCGAACTCAGGCATTGGATAGTGATGACCGGCTATCTCCCGGAGCGCGACGTCCGGCATGTCTACCGCCTGGCCTCCGCCTTCGTTTTTCCCTCCCTCTGCGAGGGCTTCGGACTTCCTCTGGTCGAGGCCATGGCCAGCGGGATTCCCATCGCCGCCTCCCTGTCTTCGGCCATCCCGGAGGTCTGCGGGGAAGCGGCCGTTTATTTCCGGCCCGAAGACCCCGAAAACATGGCCGAGAAGATCATCCCCATCCTGGAGAATCAGGCCGTCAAAAAGGATCTCGTCTCCAAGGGCCTGAAGAGGGCGCTGGACTTCAGCTGGGAGAGAGCGGCCGCGGAGACGCTCGAGTTTTACACCTCCCTGGCGGCAAAATGAGATACCGGAGAGAGACATGAAAATCGCCGTCGATGGATATGAGCTCGGCGCGGAAGCCCGAGGCGTAGGCCGGGCGGTTCACAACATTGTGATCCGTCTGTTCAGCCTGCTTCCCGAGGACACCTTCATCATTTTCACTAAGCATAGGGCAGGGATCTACGGTCAGCCGCGCGTCTCCGAACGCGTGATCCCGGAACGCGGCGGGTATCTCCGCTGGCTGAACGGGCCCCTGTGGCGAGCCTTGCGGGCGGCCCGACCCGACGTGTTCATCGCCGCGAATTATGTCCTTCCCGTCTTTCCTCCCCCCAAATCCCTTCTTTTCGAGCACGACATCTCGGTGATTTCCCACCCCGAGTGGTACCCTCGGAAATACGCCCTCGGGCGAAAGTTGCTGATGAAAAGAAGCCTGACCAGAGCGCTGCGGATCGTGGTCCCTTCTGAATACACCAGGGCTGAAATCCTGGGGACTTTCGGGGTTGAACCGGAAAAAGTCAGGACTATCGGCTACGGGATAGACGATTCTTTTCAACGGGCGGGGGAGGGTCGAATCCGGGACTGGAAAAAGAAAAAGAAAACCGAGGGCCGTCCCGTCGTCGGTTTCCTCGGCTCATTCTTCAAGCGCCGCCACATTCCCGCTCTCATTCAGGCGGTCGGCCGTTTGAGGGAAGAGATCCCCGGCACCCTGCTCTATTTGGTCGGCAAGAATTGCGGCGCTATGAGCGCCCGGGAGGCGGCCGAGGTTCGAGCCGTGGATTGGATCAGATGGGAGGAAACGCTCCCGGAGGATGAGCTGCCGCTTTATTATTCCTCCCTGGATGTCTTTGCCTACCTCTCCGAATATGAGGGGTTCGGGTTTCCGCCCCTCGAAGCGCTGGCCTGCGGAACGCCGGCCGTGGTCTTGAACAGGACGTCCCTGCGGGAGATTTTCAACGGACTGGCGGTGATGGTGGAAAATCCTGAAAAAGAGGAGGTCCGGGCGGCGTTGCGGACCGCGCTCCTCGACCGGGGGACGCGCGCCCGGCTGGGGGGCGAATTCGCGCGCCGGAAGAGCGAATTTTCCTGGCACAAGACCGCCGGCGCGGTCTCCGCCCTCCTGGAGCAGATGAGGGCAGCCTGATATTTCCGCCGGGCGGAAGGATACCGCTCCTGATTCAGCGGCGATCAGGCGGCGCGAGACAGAAGAAAACATAGATATAGGAGAAAGAAAGTGGACCAGAGCGGGCCGAACGGACCGGCGCTCTCCATCATACTGGTGAACTATAACGACCGCGCCCACCTCCGCGCCTGCCTGTCCTCGCTCGCGCCAGCGCTCGGAGATGGCCAACCGGAAATCATCGTCGTGGACAATCACTCCACCGACGGCAGCCCGGAGATGGTGGAATCGTCTTTTCCCCGGGTCCGGCTGGTCCGGGAGGAAGAAAACCTCGGGTACGCCCGGGCGAACAATATCGGGATCAGGGCGGGGCGGGGCGATTTCCTGCTTTTTCTGAACACCGACACGGTCGCGCCCGAAGGCTCGCTGGCCGCGCTTTTATCCGCATTGGAATCTCAGCCGGATGCCGGGGCCATCGGGCCGGCCCTCCGGCGCCGGTCAGGCTATCAAGTGTCCTTCGGGAAGGAAGTGAATTTTTTCGCCGAGCTGTGGCAGAAATTCGTCCGCAACCCCTATTTCAAAATCGCCCTGCGGTTTTCTCGCCGGGTCCGGGAGACGGGATGGCTCAGCGGAGCCTGCCTTCTGGCGAGGCGGAGAGCGGTCGAGGAGGCCGGCCTGTTTGATGAGCGCTTTTTTCTCTATTTTGAGGATATTGACCTCTGCCGGAGGATGCGCAAGATGGGTTTCAAGCTCTGGTTTGATCCCCGTGTTGAAGTTTTCCACGAAGGAGGAGCGGTCACGTCGCGGCTGAAGTGGCGAAGCCGTTTAGAATACCGGCGGAGCCAGCTCTATTACTATCGGAAACACGCTTCCCGAGCGTCCCTCTTTTTATTGACCTGCTATCTGAAGTTGAATTTCTTCCTGCTGCGCGCCTTTCGCCTCGGCCGGGCCGCGGAGAGAGGCGAGCTCCGGGAACAGATGGGGCGGGTATTCCGCGCCCTCTCCGAATGACACGATGGAAAAAATCAGAGTCCTGGAAATGATCGACCGGCCTTCGCTGGGCGGCGGCCAGACAGCCCTTTTACTTCTGGCCGAAAACCTGGATCGGGGCCTTTTTGATGTGGCGGTCGGGTCCGCCCCGGGAGGGCCTTTAGTCAGCCGGGCCGAAGAAAAGGGGCTCCGGCATCTGGCCATTCCCCTGGAGAAAAAGCTCGACCTTCGCTCGATCGGGAAAATCGCCGCCATCCTCGAGGAGAATAAAGTGGATATCCTCCACACTCACGGCGGGTACGCAGGGCTTTACGGCCGCTGGGCGGCGTGCCGGAGCCGAACACCCGTGGTCGTCCATACCCTGCACGGGATTCATTACCTTCATTACCGGAACCCGGCTGTGCGGCAGCTCTTTATTCATCTGGAAAGACGCTGCTCCCGGTTCACCGACAGGCTGGTCCTGGTCTCCCACGCGGACCTGGGGCGGGCGATCAAGCACAGGCTGGCTCCCCAGGACAGAATGTCTGTCATTCTCAACGGGATCGGTCTGCCGGAGGGTCTATCCACCGAGTCCAGGGAGAAAAAACGGCGCGAGCTCAACCTGGACCCCGGCCGGGCGGTGGTCGGGACTGTTGCCCGTCTGCACCGCCAGAAAGGGGTCCTCTATCTGTTGCTCGCCGTGCCGATGATCTTGGACCGTTTTCCCGAGGCCAGGATCGTGGTCGTGGGGGAGGGGCCTCTGGGAAGGCGGCTGCGGAAGAGAGCCCGGGTTCTCGGGCTCGCCGATCGCGTCCTCTTTCTCGGTGCCAGGACGGACGCAACGGAGGTCATGGCTCTTTTTGATATCTTTGTGCTTCCCTCCCTTTGGGAAGGCCTTCCTTTCGTCCTTGTCGAAGCGGCTGCCCTGGGGAAGCCGATCGTGTCCACCGCTGTCGACGGCGCGAGAGAGGTCATCGACGACGGGAAGACCGGCGTCCTGGTTCCGCCCCGGGCTCCCCATGCTTTGGCCGAGGCGGTGATCTCCTTGCTCGCAGACAGAAACGAGGCTTCGCGGCTGGCCGAGAGGGCGAAAGCCGTGATCCCGGCCCGTTTCCCCCTGCAGCGCATGGTGGAACAGACCCAAAGCCTCTACCTCAAGTTATACGAGCAAAAAATCCAGAACTCGCGCTGACGACCTTCATTAGCTGATAAAGGCGAGGGTGTTGGATGAGGAAGTCCGTCGAAGCCTGAGCGGGCATGGTTTCTCGACTGAAAGGAGAGAAGAGCGAAGGCTGAGTTCGAAGCGAGTTTCCTCGCTGGGGAAACGAGCGGGCTGACGAATCCAATACCCGAGCCTTGTTTGACAATTCACGGCCCCGTTCTTATAATCAACCCCGATGGATAAGATCAGAGTCGCTCTGGTCCATGACTGGCTCACCGGTCAGCGGGGAGGGGAGAAAGTCCTCGAGGTGCTGGCCGAAATTTTTCCCGCGGCGCCGATTTACACGCTTTTTCACTTCCGGGGAAGCCAGGCTGAGACTATCGAACAGAGAACCATCCGGACGAGTTTCCTCCAGGGGCTTCCGTTCTTGCGCCCGAGATACCGTCTTTATCTCCCCCTTTTCCCTCTGGCTGCAGAGCTCTTTGACCTCAGAGAATTTGACCTCGTGATCTCGAGCTCTCATTGCGTCGCCAAAGGGATCATCCCCCACGCCGATGCTCTCCATATCAGCTACATCCACTCGCCCGTACGCTATGCCTGGAACCAGTATTTTGCCTATTTTGCGCCCGCGTCTCTTTCTCCCTTTTCCCGTCTTTTTATTCCGCCGGTCATCCATCGGCTGAGAGTCTGGGATGAATCCTCCTCCGCCCGGGTCGATCATTTCATCGCCAACTCCCGGACCGTGGCCCGCCGGATCCAAAAATATTACCGCCGCGACGCGGACATCATCCCTCCGCCAGTCGATACCGATTTTTTCCGGCTGCCCGAGGAAGAGCTGGAGAAGAAATATTACCTCATCGTCTCGGCGCTCGTGCCTTATAAGCGGATCGACCTGGCCGTCCAAGTCTTCAACAGGACGGGAGAGGTGCTGAAAATCGTGGGGACCGGGCCCGATCAAAGAAAACTCGAAAGGGCGTCCAAGCCGAATATCGAATTCCTCGGCCAGGTGCCGGCCGATGTCCTCCGGTCGCTTTACCAGGGAGCAAAGGGTCTTCTGCTTCCCGGTGAGGAAGATTTCGGGATTGCTGTGGTGGAAGCGCAGGCTTGCGGAACGCCGGCCATCGCCCACGGCCGCGGCGGCGCCTCCGAAACGGTCGTTTCCGGCCAGACCGGCCTCCTTTTCGCCGACCTCAGCACAGCCGGCCTCCGGGCCGCCCTTGACAATTTCAGGGGCATGAAATTTAATAAAACCACCCTGAGATCGAACGCCATGACCTTTTCTCGCGCCGTGTTCAAGCAGAAAATAGCCTCCTATTTCGATCAGAAATGGGCGGAGTTCAAAGGAAACCGGTGATCCAGAAGAAAAGGTCTTACCTCGTCGGGCTCTTCGTCCTCAGCGACGTGGTGGGCATCTTCGTCTCCTTTTTTTATTCTTACCTCTTCCGCTTCTTCGCTTACATCATTCCCGTGGACCCGGCCAAAGGCATCCCGCCCCTTCGCCAATACGCGGCCGTTTTTCCCCTGTTCCTGGTTACCCACCTCATTATTTTTTATTTTCAGGGATTTTATAAGACCCGCCTCCAGCGGGCCAAGATCGACGATTTCCTGGCCGTCTGCCTGAACGCCGTCCTGACCATCGTCATCGATGTCTTCGCCGTGTTGAGCTATTTCTACACCTACAGCCAGGGGCCGAGGCCGCTGTTCCGCCTGACCTTCAAGATATCGCACGGCTTTCTGGCCGTCTACTTCATCGTCGTCATCTTCATGATTGTTTTCCTGCGCAACCAGATTTACTTTTTCATGAAGAGGCGCTATGCCAAGGGATTTAACCTGCAGAACGTCCTGGTTGTCGGGGCGGGCGAAATGGGCCGGGCCGTGGCCCAGAAAATTCTCATCTACAAGGATTTGGGCTTTCGGCTGAAGGGATTCCTGGATAATGAGCGGCCGGTGGGGGAGAAAGTGGATATTGACGGCGGGGCCGAAGTCCTCGGCCGCATCGAGGACCTCGCCTCCGTCCTTGACCGGGGGGAGGTCAGCGAGGTATTCGTCGCCCTGGACCTGAGCAACTACGCCAGTATCCTGGAGACGATCAAAGTGGCGAACCGTTATGTCGTCAACGTCAGGCTGATCCCCGACCTCTTCCAGCTTCTCACTCTGAAGGCCAACGTGCAGGACCTGGACGGATTTCCCGTCATCTCGATCGACGACGTCGCCCTGCGGGGGGTCAGGAGCCTGCTCAAGCGAATCGTGGATGTGATGATCTCGGTCGTCGGGCTGCTCGTTCTTCTGCCCGTCTTTCTCATCGCGGCCGGCCTGATCAAGCTGACGTCCAAAGGGCGGATTTTCTATCGTCAGGAGCGGATGGGCCTGGACGGTCGGAGATTCCGCATAATCAAGTTCCGGACCATGAAAAGCCACGCCGAGAAAGAGACGGGTCCGGTGATGTGCCGGCCCCACGACGCCCGGATGACCGGAATCGGTCGGGTCCTGCGCAAGTTCAGCCTGGATGAGTTCCCCCAGCTCGTCAACGTCCTCAAAGGGGAGATGAGCCTGATCGGGCCCCGGCCCGAGCGGCCGGAATTCGTCAGGGAGTTCGCCGATAAAGTCCCCAACTACATGCTCCGGCACAAGGTCAAATGCGGCATCACGGGCTGGGCCCAGGTGCACGGGCTGAGGCAGGACACGCCGATCGAGAAGCGGATCGAATACGATTTCTATTATATCCAGAACTGGTCGCCGGCCCTGGACCTCAAGATCGTCTGGATGACTTTGAGGAAAGGGTTTATCGACCGCAACCTGAAATAGCGTCCCGCCTATTTCTTCGGGTAGAACGTCAGGCGGATGCCCCTGAGGATGTAGTGCGCTCCCGAAAGGCCGGTGAATATGAGGGTCAGGTAAAAGAGAGCGGAGAGTACGGCGGGCGATGTGAGCGGCGAGAGAAGAGCGGAATCGCTCCAGGGGGAGACGCGGATATAATTG
>CAZYWP010000098.1:0-11999 GCA_964651495.1 uncultured Eubacteriales bacterium
CAAGGTCAAGGAGATCCTGGAATGCCTTCGGGAAACAGGAAAGCTTGTTATTGGAAGGGACGATTCAGAGGCGCAAGAATCGTTATTTACTGATAATAAATAAGATAACAAAGGCAGGCATTATGAGTGGCTATGAAGATTGATCCGGTCCCCAAATGTCTGAATGGCCGCGATGACTCCGGGCGTAAAGGCACTCCCGGTCAAGACCTCGAAGGTACGGGTCAAGGACCGGAGAGCGCAGCGGCAAAGATCCCCCAGGAGCCGGCGCTTGTACTTGAAGAAGAGACGGAGCATCGAGAATGGAAACGGCGAGAGATAATCAAAAAAAGAAAAACTGTTTGAGAAAAACTATCATAATTGTCCTTAGAGGACGATTTTTATCATGGCACAAAACGGCAGGCCTGACAATATCTCGGGATGCGGCCTGGCTCAATCCATGCCCTGCCTGTGAGAGCCTGGATAAAATTATCCGTGACCTCGTGTCCCCCCAGTTTGCGGGGAAAGGTTTGCCTGGGATAGCGGCTTAATCTCTGATGAAATGGGGTATCGTGAAGGGGATTTCGAGCGAGAGCTCGACCAGGCCGGCATAGACGCCGTCTCGATACCAGGGCG
Organism: uncultured Eubacteriales bacterium; assembly: GCA_964651495.1. Taxonomy (GTDB): domain Bacteria; phylum Acidobacteriota; class Aminicenantia; order Aminicenantales; family UBA8522; genus CAZNVB01. Next base: position 613 of record CAZYWP010000098.1, read on the forward strand.
CCTGGTAGATCAGTTTTTTCCGGCTCCCTTTCTCGATCGTGTAAACGTTTGTCCGCCGCGCAGCCATGATCTCTTTGAGCTTGGTGCGCGCCGGCTCGGGGTGGCAGTCCAGGACGTTAGCGCCGATAAGTTTCTCTCCCCCGTCTTTTTCCAAGGTCTTGCTGGCCTGGCCGTTCATTTCAATGATCTTTCCGTCCGTGTCACAGACGGTGATGGCCCCCGGAAACTCCTGCACCCAGGCGTGTTGAGTCATTTTAGGCTCTCCGTAAAATCCCTATTAACGCATTGTTGCTGTACGATTTCCCGCCTTTATCTTTCTCCTCCAGAGACTGTGCTGCAAAATCGCTGTGATGAAGTCAAACGACCGACGCAATCCGACGTAGACGCCACGAGCGGTGCATCCCGGGGTCAATAGAGACCGGCCTTCTTTAAGACCTGGGGGATGCCGTCCTTTTTCATCAGGGCTTCGATGTCCTTGACCTCCCGGGCGATCCCGGCCGTCAGGTTCTCGCAGCCCGCTTCCGTGATCAAGACGGTGTCTTCGACCCGGACACCCAGCTTCTCTTCGGCGTAGATGACCAGGGGCTCGTTGGCCAAGACCATCCCCGGGTTCAGGACCGCAGGTCCCCCGCCGACGTCGTGCACGGTCAGCCCGACGTAGTGGCCGAACCCACCGTGCATCCTCTTGAAATAGTCCTTGCTGAGGTCAAACCCCTGTTTCTGGAGGACTTCATCCACTTCTTTCCGGCATTGGTCCATGGTCAGCCCTGGACGGTAGACCTTCAGACAAGCCTCGTGCACGGCTTTGGCCGCCTCGTAGACCTCACTCTGCCGGGGCGTGAACTTTCCGTTCGCCGGATAGGAAATCGTGATGTCCGTGTCGTAGTAGTCGACCTTCGGCCCGGCGTCGATAACCAGGAAGTCCCCGTCCTGGAGAAGGCGGTCGTGTTTGTAGTAATGGACATAGGGGTGGTTTTCGCCGGAGGAAATGATGACGCCGTAGGCGAGCTCTTGCGCCCCCTCCTTCTTGCAGATATACATGTAGAGAGCGGCGATTTCATACTCGTACATTCCGGGCCGCGTCGCTCTCATCAGCTCGTTCATCGCCCTGGCGCCGATCCTCGCCGCCTTTCGCATCACCTCGATTTCGGCCGGCGACTTGATGGTGCGCAGCTCCCAGATCAGCGGCGAGCAATCGCGGACCTCGACGCCGGGAAAGCGTTCGCGGAGAAGGTTGACGAACTGGCCCTCCCGGGTCTGCCGACCGTCCCAGGGGTTGAGGACCATGTTTCTCTGGAGCGTCCGGAATTTTTCCAGGCTGGCCTCGCGCATGAGCTCCTCCGGCTTGAAGGGCGTGTAGATGATTTTGCCCATGGTCCCCAGCATACCCAGGGCGGTGTTCAGCTCTTCAACCGGCATCACCCGGTCGATTCCCGTCACTTCCTGGGGATTTTTCAGGATATCGGTGCTGAGACCCTCGCTGCGCAGGGTGCGCTCCGTGGCGGTGAACAGGAGCAGGCTGGTCTTTCGGATACCGTCGATGATGAGGACGGCGTTCGGCGCCTCGACGCCGCAGAGGTAGAAGAAATCGTTGTTCTGGTGATAATCGTAGTAGTTTGTGACCGGCTGGGCGCCGAAGATGACGGCGGTGCCGTCGGAGATTTTCTCCATGAGCCTGGCCCGCCGCGCCGTGTACTCGGCCCTGTCGAACAGCAGGCCGGCGGAGAGCGTGGCTGCGAAGAAGACGAATATAACTCCGAAAAAGGCTGCTCTTTTTTCCGCTCTGGTCATGTTACCTCCTCCTTTCTTTATTCCACGGGCAAATCAATATCAGACCACTTTTTTGCCGGGTTCGTCAACCATTTCTGCCCGGGACGCACCTCCCAATCCATGTTAGTCCTATGCGAGTGGAGGGGGAGGGTGGCGTGGTTCGGGGGTATTCAGGGGGGAGGAGGCGAGGGTGTTGGGTGAGGAAGTCCGTCGAATCCTGAGCGGGCACGGTTTCTCGACTGAAAGGAGAGAAGAGCGAAGGATGAGTTCGAAGCGAGTTTCCCCGCTGGGGAAACGAGCGGGCTGACGAATCCCAACCCCGAGCCTCGCTGGGGGTGGACCGTGACAGGACCCGCCCCTCTCAAGGAGATAGCGGTTCATTCTTCTGCCGCCGAGATATTGACAGAAGCTTCCCCCGGATGGTATTTTGACTCACTCTGATCATCGCCTTCCCAGAGGTCGTGATAAGCATGTTCAAGCCCAGGCCGCCGGAAAGCCCTTACAGCGAGCCGAATATCGTCACTCTTGTTCGGCTCATAGCCTCCCTTGTTTTCTTCGTCCTGGCGGCCGTCCAGAACAACCCGACGCTGAACTTCATCGGGCTGGGCATCCACTGGCTGGGCGACGTCCTGGATGGAAAATGGGCGCGGCTGGCGAAGCAGGAGACCGTTCTTGGAGCCGAGATCGATATCATCGCCGACCGCGTGGAGACCCTCTTTTTTTATGTCAACTTCCTGCGCTTCCAGCCGGCGCTCTACCTGCCGGTCGCCGTCTACCTGGTGGATTTCGCCTTTGTCGACTTCTATCTCTCCTACCAGTTCATCAAGTACGACATCATTTCTCCCAATTACTTTTATAAGGTGGACCGGACCGTCTACCGCTTGAACTTCAGCCCGCTGGGAAAATTCTGCAATTCGACGGTCGTCACCCTGACTCTGATTTTTCTTCCCCGGCTTCAGCTTGTGGCTCTGGCCTTCGCTTGCGCCCTGATTGCCGTTAAAGTATATTCTATAAAAAGACTGTTCGGGCTGGCAACGAAAAAGACAAAGAGGACACCCGAAAAGGAGACGAGTCAGCTATGATCTCCAACCGACGGATGCTGTCCCTGGCCAGGCGAGCCGTGGTCAACTACTTCGCCAAGCAGCCTTTTTGTATCTCCTTCGAGGTCACTTACAGCTGCAACGCCCGCTGCAAGCACTGTCACCTCGGCGGGCATGTCGACGGCAAGCTCGCCTCCGCCCAGGAGTTCGGCCGAGCCGCGCGGGAGCTGAAGCCGGTGGTCGCCCAGATCTCGGGCGGGGAGCCTCTTCTCCGCCGGGACATCGAGGACATCGTCCGGGCAGTGCGGCGTCCCAACCGCGCTCCCTTCATCGTCCTGACGACGAACGGAGCCCTGCTGAACAAGGATCGATACACCCGGCTGCGCGAGGCCGGGGTGGACGATTTCTCCCTGTCGCTGGACTACCCCGACGAGCGCCATGACGTCTTCCGCGGCATTCCCGGGCTCTTCGGCAAGATCGAGTCCCTGGCCGGCGCGCTCCAGGGCGTCAGGGATTCCGGAATCACCTTGTCCTGCGTCATTCAGAGGGATAATTTCCGGGAGATCCTGAAACTGTGCGAGCTGGCCCGGAAGTGGGGCCTGCGGATGAATTTCAGCACCTACACCTGGCTCCGGACGAAGAAGATGGAATACATGATTCCGCCGGAGGAGCTGGATGAGCTGCGGGAGATTCTGGGCCGGGTTAGGGAATTCAAAAAAAACAACGGCACCGTCTTCACTTCGGATTATGTCCTGCGCAAAATTCCGGAGTTTTTTGCCCGGGGGGAGATTTCCGACTGCAGCGCGGGCGAACGGTTTTTCGTCGTCAACCCCGACGGGACCCTCTCTCCCTGCGGGTTGATCATCAAAGAGTACCGATCGCGGCGGGAGCTCCGCCGGGATTTCCGGAAAAACAACACCTGCGGATATTGCTTCACCAGCATCCGCGGCAACCAGGAGAGGCCCGTCCGGTACCTGCTTTTTGACAACCTGAGGCACCTTTAAACGGTTTTGAATCGGACCGATGTCAGAGCGAACAGACAACCTCGAATCGGCCGGCCTTCCTGGAGCTAAAGAGATCCCGGCGCGGCCGCTGCCGGCCTGGGCAAAGACGGCCGTTTTCGTCTTAGAAGTCGCCTTCATCCTGGCCCTCCTCGTCTGGTGGCTGAGCTCCGAATCGATCCGCCAGAACAAGAGCCTCTGGGTGCTCTTCTTCTACGCTTTTCCCGCCGAATTCCTGATCGCCACCGTCCCCCACGAGCCAATCCTCCTTTACTTCGGCAAGTTCTACTCGCCGCTGACCGTCGCCCTCATCTCGGTCGGCGCCACCCTCCTCACGGAAATTCTGAATTATACGTGTTTCAAGTATGTGATGGACCTGCGGATTTTTCAGAAAATGCTGCAGAGCAAGGCCGTCAGCAAAATCGTTACCCTCTTCAAGAAGGCGCCTTTTGCGGCCCTCTGGGTGGCGGGATTCACCCCGATTCCCTTTTATCCGTTCCGCTTCCTGGTGGTGGTGGCCAAATATCCCCTGGTCAAGTACCTCCTTGCCGTCCTCACCTCCAGAACGCCCCGGATGTACATCATCGCTCTGGCCGGAAGGGCCATCAACATCCCGGACTATCTGCTGGTTGTAATTTTTGTCGTTCTTATCGCGGCCGCCAACATCCCCATCTTGCGGAAGGTCTGGCAAAAAAAGCGCCGGCGAAGCGAATCCTCCCCGACGGCATCTTAAGGCTTTTTCTGTTTGGCCGCGTCCCGGACCTGGAGAAGCTCTTTGACGATGGTCCTGGCCTGCCGGGACGGCCGCAGGCGGGTGTCGAGGTCACAGGTCCACTCGACCGGGAACTCTTCCACCCGCAGGCCGCGCTTCAAGGCCTTGAGCATAATCTCGATCTCGAACAGGAACCCGGATGTCGTCAGGCCGGAAAACAGCTCCCGGGCGATCTCTCCCTGATACACCTTGAAACCGCACTGGGAATCAGTGATCCAGGGGGGAAGTCCGGCGACTACGATGGCCGCGCGGCGGAAAATCCGGCCGACGATCCGGCGCCGGAGAGGCTGTTTTCTCCGGATCACCGTCTCCTTCAGGCGACGGGAGGCGAGGGCCAGGTCCAACTCGCCCGCCGCGATCCTTTTAATCACGGGAAGGGCATTGGAATAGGGAATACACGTGCCGCTGTCGGCATAGAGCACCACCCGGCCGCGGCTGTGGAGGATGCCGTGCCGGACGGCGGCGCCTTTGCCCGAGTTTTTCTCCAGCCGAAGAACCCGCCTTTCCACCGCGGATGGGAGGCCCGGCGCGGCCGCCGCCCCGGACGTTCCGTCGGAGCTCCCGTCATCGACGACGATGACCTCGCCGTGAAGGCCGCTTCCGACGAGGAAGTCGGCCGCCGCCTCGATATCGCGGCCGATCTTGGAGGCTTCGTTGAAGGCCGGTATGACGATCGAGATATCCATTCAAATGCCTATTCTGTGGGCCGGTTGAAAACGGAATCCCAGATGTCGTCCCTGATATGGAGGGCCAGCAGAACTCCCGGCCTCAATCCATAGAATTCCGATCGGTACATGGTATTTAAAATCGCTTCCAGATGGACGGCCTCCTCGGCCGAGGTGACGATCAGCGCAGGACGGCCGATCTCCCCGGCTTCCTCAGCGCTCGTCCAGTAGCCCACCCGGCCGAAGGCCCGCAGATACCAGGGCAGGGGCCAGGTCTCATAGGGGGAGGCGATGACTTTGATCAGGATGTTCCGGTGTTCCGGATAACGGGAAGCGACCTCTTCCACCCGGCGGACGAGCTTCAGAAAGTCCGGTGTCGTCTGGGCGTAGACGTAGGGATTGCGAGGATCGGCGGGATAGACGAAATTCGCCCGGTAGCTCTGGATTCCCAGATGGAAGAGCGCGGCCGCGATCAAGAGAGCGACAGGCAGGCGGCAAAGCGGAGCGCGGCAGGCGGCGAAAATCGCGCTGCAGCCGACACCCGCCAGCAGGATGAACCCGATGTAGAATGGCAGAACGTTCCAGGGTGTCTTGTAAGGGATAAGGGAGTAAGCCGCCGTCGACAACGCTGTGTAAAAAACCAGAAATAGCGGAAAGCGCACGTCCCGGCTTCCGGTTGGCCGTGCTCTAAACGCCGCGGCGCAGCCGGCCAGGGCCATGATCAAGATGAGCCCCTCGCTCCACAGCGGGCCAGTTGTCGGCCGGGATAAGGCGAGTGTCTGAAAATAATAATACCAGGGGTGAACATGAAATCCCCCCTCGCCCGCCCGGACGGAGTAGATCTTAAAAGAAAGGATGGAATCCCAGAGGCCCTTTGGATTTTGCAAAAACGAGGAAAAAAGAAGGAAGGAAACCACCAGCGCCGTAGCTAGGGCCCCAATCGCATGACTCCACCGGGCACGCGGTGTGCGCTCCGCCCTTTCTTTCTCACCTCTTTCACCAAGTTCCCGGTTCGCGTTTCTTGGGGAGGCTGGTTTCGGTTGCCTGGCTTCTCCCCGGATGAGAAACACCAGAAGGAGGGAGACGGCGGCGGCTCCGAAGGCGATGACCGCGGTTTCCTTGGTCGCATACATCAGGCCGGCGAAGACCCCGGCCGCAACCGCCCACCCGCGGCCGGGCCGCCGGAGATAGCGCCAGACTGCCGCAAGGAAGCCGACCAGGAAAAACACGAGCAGACTCTCCTGGATGTAGAAGCGGCTGAAATAGACCATCGCCGGAGAAATGGCCAGGCAGAGCGCGGCCGCGGCGACGGCGCGGCGTCCGAGCAAGGGGAGGAAAAGAAGAAGGAGGAGGACCGCGCCCAGTCCGAAGGCGGCCGTCACAGTGCGGAGCGACGCTTCGCTCAGGCGGGCCAGGGTGTTTCCGGAGGAGACCCGGGCGAAGGGAAGCGAAAAGTAGTAAAGGCTCGGGCCATGGTGGTCGGTTTTATCGTAATGATATTCGCCCTGCTCGAGGAGGGAGCCGAACTTGAGGGCCTGGTTGGCCTCGTCATGGTGCATCGGCCGGAGGCCGAGTCCGGCCAGGCGGAAAATGGCGGCGGCCAGAAGGGCGGCCAGAAAAAACCCGGCGAAGGCCCCTTTCTTCATTTGGCCGGCGTGCCGTACACCTCGACTTCGACATAATGGTTCATGTCGTTGGACGTGTTCCCGTTCGACCAGAGCCGGACGTAGCGGGCTTGCGCGCCGCGCGGGTCGATGAGCCGGCCTTCGGCCGTCTCGATGTACTCCCTGTCCCGGCCGGCTCCCAGGCCGGAGGAATTGTCATGGTCATTGTTGAAAATGATGGTGACGCCGGTGACGAAATCCTTGTCCTCGGAGACCTGGACGACGATGTCACGGTAGACGCGGGCCTGGCTGTGATAATGCCAGACCAGGACCGCGTGCAGTTCGTAAGGGGCCTTGAGGTCGATCTGGACATACTGCTTTCCCGGGCCGAACTCGACAAAATAGCCGTCCTCGCCCGACTTCTCGCCGTCGGTGACGTAGCCGACCTCCCCGATGACGGGCTGCGTATCACTCGCCGTGACCGGCTTATTGAGCGAAAGGAGCTTTGTTCCCGCTGGAACGTAGAACGGGCCGCGCGGTTTGCCGGAGATCTTCTCCAGGTTCGGGCTGTTGATGTTCCTGGGTGTGCCGATGAACATGGGCTTGGGAAGCTGGAGCTTGAGCTCCTCCTTGCCCTGTTCCTGAGACTGAGCGGACGGAGCGGGCGAAGTAAGGCCTGCCGCCACCGCCAGGATGAGGAGGGAGAATATCGCTTCTTTCATGATTTAGACTCCTTTATTCAGCAAAAAATCACCCGGCCATATTGCGAGACCGAACTGAGGGGCCGATACCTGAGGGGTGGCGCGGTTCGGGGGCCCCCCGCCGACCGCAGCGTTTGATGCCGCTGACTCTTTGTCCTTGAGACCAACACGACCGGCCGCGAGGGCGCCGGGGGTGAACCGAAACAGGACCCGTCGGGTGTTTCTATGGGCGATTCCGGGTTCATTAGCGTGAGCGTCCAGATATCATATTCTATTACATAAGCTCTCCGCAGGCGAGAGGGCCGAAATAAAACTATGAAACCGGCGGCCGGGATGATGGAGGCACGAGAATATGCCCGTTAAATAATCCGGGCTCTCCCTTGGTCGTTATGACCAGTGCCCAGACTTCCGGATGGCGGCCGCAGTAGGCCTCGACCTCTTCCGGGCTCATAACCATGAAGGCCGTGGAGAGCGCATCCGCAACCGCAGCGGAAGGATGCGAAACCCAGGCGGCGAGATGGGACTGCGCCTCCCTGCCTGTCCTGGGATCAAAAATGTGTTGTCCCTTGACCTCTGTCCCGGAGCCGCTGAGGGACCGGCTCTTGAGCAGCACGCGCCCGGGGACACCTGCAGCCGACCACTTCCCGCTTACGCCCACCGGCCAGCCTTCCTCTCTCTCTTTCAGCCCGGGGGCCGAGCCGATCGCCACGGCCGTGCTGGTGCCGCTATGGACCAGGGCCCGGTCCACGTTCCAGTCCGAGAGTACGGCCGCTGCCCGGTCGAGGGCATAGCCCTTGCCGATTCCGCCGAGGTCAAGGTCGAGGGACATGGCCTGATTTTCCCTTGCAGTTTCCGGTAGGCGAAGGCTGAAGCCGTCGGGGCCGGAGGAGAGTTCATAGCAGGGATTCCCGGTCTGTCCGTCGGGCCGAACTCGCTCTCGGCCTTCGGGGTATCGGATTCTCAGCCGGGATTTAAAATTGACGTCGAATGCGCCCGCCGTATCCAGACGGACCTGCTCCGCCGTCTTCAGGCATTCATAAACCTCCAGCCCGATCCGCAGCGACCCGCCGGGCTGCAGACGGTTGATCTGGCCGATCTCGCTGCACGGGTTGAAGCGGCTGAACAGCCTTTCCAGCCGGTCGACCTCCCGGAAAACCGCCATAGAGGCCTGGCCGGCGTATTTGTCCTCCGGTCCGGCGATGACCACCTCGAAGATGGTCCCCATCGCTTCATGGGCAAAACTCTGGAGGGGCTCGAGACGGGGAGAGACCATCAGCGCTCGTGGGAGAAGGCCAGGTCGAGGAAGGCCATAGCCGCGAGGACCGAGATCAGGGCGCTGTAGCGGTGGGCTTCGACCAGCCCGACCTGGGTCTCAAAGGAAAAATAGGGCAGCATAGAGCCGAGGGCGGTGACGGTCAGGGCCAGCCCGGCAAGGACGAAAACCCAGAAGAGAACGGAACTCAACAGGCGGGGCGGCGGGCTGTTGAAGACCGAGCTAAGGGACGAATTCTCCTTGCTGATCGAATCGCTGAGCGCGGCGTACTCCTTTACCCGGAAAAACAGGAATACGGCCAGGCTGAGGGCAAAGACCCCTCCGCTCGCGACATGGAGAAGAAGAGGAATCCCGAAGAGGCCGCGCTGGCTGAACACGGCAAAGGCGAACCCGCTCGCGGCGAGATAGGTGAAACTCACGGTTAGGCCGACGAAGGCCCAGCGCAGGAACTGTCCCGGATATCCGGAAACTCGGGTCCCGCATTCCGAGGCGAAACGCCTTCGGCCTTCCGGCTGGACCAGCCGGCCGGCGCTCTTTCCGAGCCAGGAGAAATAATCCCCCAGCCGCGCCAAGCCGGCTCGACCGGGGCTCGCTGCTGCGGCACGAAAGCGGCGATAGGTCAGCCGTCCCGCCACCCCTAGAACCGTGACGAGTGTAATCAAACGGAAAATCATGGGAGGCTACTTCCTTTTTTCGATCAACCCGGTCCGGCGGCCCAGGGCGAGAAGAAAGACAAGGAACACGATCGACCCGGCCAGGAGGATGGTTAAGAAGAGGACCCACTTAAACAGCGGCCGGACGGCGAAGGACAGGCCGAAAAGAAACTGGTAGGGCTTATCCAGACGCATGAACGAATTGGCCGAGACCGCTTTGACGCGCGACGTTTGGAGCGGCCCGGTCCCCCTGACCTTGCGAAAGAGGAAGGCCGATCCGGCTTTATGGCAATCCGTGCAGCCGTTTATGCCCAAGGATTGACGGGCGGGCCGAACTTCATGGGCCAAAGGCCAGGTCACGGGTTCGGCGGCCGCATTCTCGACGGACTCGATCTTGCTCCCGGAGTCGAGCCGGAACATCCGGCCTCCGGAGATATAGATAAACCTCGCCGCTTGCCCGGACTCACTTTCCGGGTTCTCTTGCCCGAGCGCCCGGAGGACGAGCTCCACCTGTTCCTCGGTCAGCGTTTGCTCCGACCCGGTGAGGGCGGCGATCGTGCGCAACTCGAAGTCGGAGACCAAAGGCCGGATCTGACTTTCGACGAGCCAGGCCAGCCGCGGGACGGTGGTCGGCTCGGCTGGACTCTCCAGCTTTTCCAGGTAGGTTTCGGTGACCCGGAAGAGGGCCTTTTTATAGAGCAGGACGGGTGTTCCGGGCGCGCCCGGGGAGACAGCCAGAGCCTCGAGGGTCTTTTGCATCTGGGCCTGAATATCGGGGTCGATTTCCTCGGCCTCGGGGTTGAATTCCGGGATCAGAGGGCTGATGGCGTCATCCTGGCGGAGGGCCCAGGCAGGAGTTTCACTCTGTTGTTCGCCGGGAAAAGGGGAGACATCGAGGCCGCCGTCGAGGTTCAGTTCATAGACCTTCCCTTGCAGGATAAGCACCGGGATCTGCCCCGATTGAAGCTCAAGCCCCAGGGTCAGCCCGGTCAGGATATTGACCGGGCCCTGCTCCGGGTTCAGCCCTGCTCCGGCGGCAGCCAGGACGCGGTCGGGCTGGAGCGGACGGAGAGTCCCTCCCGCGTTTTCGGCCCAGAACGCCGGCCAGAGCAGGCGGTGCGGAGTCAGCTTCCCGTTTTTTTCGCGGAGATAGACCGGCTCGATTATAGCCGGGAGGTCCGTCGACCAGCGGGCGATGCCGTAGATGCCGAGCCGGTTGGCCCGGGACGTCCGGATGCGGGTCATGTCTTTGCCCGGCCAGGGCCCCGCATGGCAGACCGTGCAGGAGAGCCTCTTGAAATGGACGGCCGGAAAACCTTTGTGCTTCGGGTAGGGGGCGCCGAGGCGGCCGGCCAGGGCTTTTGCTCCTTTGGCAGCGGCGTTCCCGAGATGGCAGCCGGCGCAGGTGAAATCTTCCGCCGCCAGGCCGGGGGTGTCTTCCGCCTCTCCTTCATAGCCGCGGATCATGGCGTGGCTGATGTCGTTGCGGTGACAGGCGACGCACTTCAACCCGGCCGCGCTGTGGGCATCCTCCTCGAAGGCCGACTTGGCCGCGCCGAAGGGAGTCGCCGAATGGCAGGCCAGGCAGCGGCCGTCGGAGGGTTTGTGTACAATGTCGAGAAAAGCGCGGTGCTTGCTGTCGAAAAAGCTGCGGTTATAGCGGACATACGGAGGCACGGCCCACTCGGTATCGTCGGGATCGGGCCCGTCGATGATGTCCCAGGTGCCGGCCAGACGCGAGGCCATTCCGCCAACTTCTCCCAGGCCTGCGGCGGCCGTTGCCGCCCAGCGGAAATTCTGCCGCAAGACCTGCTTGGCCCATTCGCTCGGGTCCTGGATGTTGGAAGCGTTATGGCAGCCCAGGCAGTTGATCTCGATCCGGCCGGAAACCTCCCAGCGGGAGCCCGG
>CAZYWP010000099.1:0-6456 GCA_964651495.1 uncultured Eubacteriales bacterium
TTCGACCAGAAAACAGCCCTGGCCTTCCGGCGGAACATCCTGGAGAGCGGCGGCACCGAAGACCCGATGGCGCTCTATAAGCGCTTCCGCGGCGCCGAGCCCAAAGTCGAGCCGCTCCTCAAGCGAAAAGGATTGATCTGAGTCCTGACTCTTGTTGAACCCCGGGCCGACAAGGTTTAGATATTTTTCGGCCATCCGGCGCAGGGCCTCGAGCGTCCTCTCATTTGACCCTGGGAGGGCAGAATGCTATGCTGAGCCTGGCTTTCTCAGGAGCTCGAGAAATAGCGCCGCCATGGCTCCGCTCAAGCGATCCATCCCCGTAGTCACCGCTCTCTTGATTCTTGGAGCAATCTACATTCTCCACGTCCGTAAAGACATGACCGATTTCGAAGTCTGCTACAAAGGCGGGCAGAGAATCCTTGACGGAGAAACGATCTACCGCCAGTCCGACGGCCATCTTCAGTACAAGTATTCGCCCCCCTCCGCGCTTTTTTTCGCTCCGTTCGCGCTTTTTCCGTTGGAGGCGGCCAAGATCTTCTGGTATATCCTGGAATGTGTTTTTCTGGTGGGGATATCGATCCTTTCCCTGCGTCTGATCCCGAACGGGATCAAGAATCCGGCCGGGACCTTGATCTGGACTTATCTGATCATGCTCAAGCTCCTGGCCCGAGAGTTCGAGCTCGGCCAGGTGAACCTCCTCATACTCTTCCTTCTGACTCTGGCGGTTTATCTTTCCCTTCTGAAAAAGGAAAAAGCCGCGGGCCTGGCATGGGGGGCATCGCTGTTTTTCAAGCCCTATGCTCTAGTCATGCTGCCCTACTTTCTGATCAAGAAAAAATTCGTGCCGATTGCGTCAGGGCTGGCGCTTTTTGCGGTCGGGCTGGCTGCGCCCGCGACAATTTATGGATTCAAAGGAACCATCACCGTGCTCGAAGAATGGACGGCCACTCTGGCCGTGTCTACCAGAGGCCTTCTGACCAGCTATGACAACGCTTCTCTCTATGGATTTTTGCTCAAGGCTCTGCCGGAGGCCTCTCCGGGCATCGCCGGCATCGGGCTTGGCCTGGCCGGCCTGATACTAGCCCTAGCCTTGCTCTGGCTGATCGGTCTGGGCGGCAAAGCGCCCGCCTCCCAGAAGCCCGAAGTCCTCGAGAGCGCCTTTCTCTTTATCCTGATTCCCCTTTTCTCTCCCCTCGGCTGGAACTACAACTATCTCTATTCGCTCTTGGCCGTCATGATGATCGTCAATACCTTCCCGGGATTCCCTTTTGGTTTGAAAATTGTCCTGGTCTTCAATTTTGCCGTCATCGGCACGAGTTTGGTAGAGATCTGGGGCCGGCCATTATTCCATTTCTACACCGCGCACGCACTGGTGGCCGTCAATTTTCTCCTCGTGCTGTGCGCCCTGGCCTGTCTCAGGCTGAAAAGCATCCACTAATCTCACCGCAACAAACGAGCCGACGTCCCCCCACCCATTTCCTATTGCTTTGAGGGCGATAATAGGGTGGATGGGGAGAGACTGTGTCATATGTCATTAAACGACTAAAGATCAGCAGCCGGCAGGGCGAAAAAACAGGATGGGGGATCCCAATTCAGTCATGGCGGAGGGCGCGCACTGGGTCCACCCGGGCGGCTCGCATGGCCGGGTAAATTCCAGCCGCCAGGCTCACCACGACCGAAAACAGGATTGCGCCCGCGACCAGCCACCAGGGAAAAGTGAAATAATTGATAAAGGGGACGCCCTGCCGGGCCAGGAAATAATTCACCACCCGGTTAATAATTCCGCTGACCACCCAGCCGAGAACGAACCCGAAAACTCCCCCCAGGAACCCGATGCCGCTCGATTCGAAGAAAAAGATCCGGCGGATGTCCCGATCGCTGGCCCCTACGGCTTTCATGATTCCGATTTCGGAATAGCGCTCCAGGATCGACATGACCATGGTGTTGATGATCCCGAGCGAGGCGACGACGATGGCGATCATGCCGACCGCGGCCAGGATCATGTCCATGACCAGGAAGCCCCTCCGGATCTCGTTGAATTGATCGCTGAAGGCGAACGTTCCGAAGCCCATCTCCTTCACCTTATTTTTCACGGGCTCGATATGTCTGGGAGAAGAGAGCCGGACGTTCAAGGCCGAATATCCCAGTCTCCCTTCCTTTGCCCGGAACAGATCCCAGACGCTGGTGAAGGGAAGCCGCTTCATCTTGGCGGATGTCCCGGGCGGGATGAAGACATCGCTCCCGAGAGGGCTTGGACCTCCGAAGGCCATATCTTGGGCAACGCCGGCGATGGTCAGCTCATAATCTTCCGTGGTAAACGGAAGCTTCTCCCCGCCGAGCGCGGCCATCAGCCCGGCCGGGTTGAGCAGGGAAAAATCGAAAGCGATCGATGAGACTATCATCGTCTTCCCCACCGCGGTTTCCGGATCCCTAAGGCCGAACTGGCGGAGGAGAGAAGACGAGACGATGAGCGAATTGTCACCGTCCGAGGCATAGGGCTTCCCGGCGCTGAACTTGACCAGTTTGGAGGCGGCCACCCTGGCGGGAATAACCTGGACAAGCCGGAGCTCTTCTTTATCGTTGAACCGGATGAGCGCCGGGATGCGGATTTCCGGAAAGACCGCTTCCACCCCGTTGAGAGCGGCAATTTTAGCCGCGGCCGCATCGTCCAGGACCGCCGAGGTCTTTTTGGACGGCGGCTCGACCGCGGGCCTTTCGTCGGGATCGCGTCCGCCTCCCCTCAGGAAACCCTCCGGCAGGACGGTGATGGAGTTGAAGAGCTCGAGCGACTGGAAGCTCTCGCTGACGTTCTTCTGCATGCCGGTGCCGAAAGAGACCATGGAGACCAGAGCGCCGATGCCTATGGTCACGCCGAAGGCGGTCAGGAACGTGCGGAGCTTTCTTTTCCCCAGGTTGGAGAAGGCGAGGTTGAGGTGATCGGCCAGCTTCATCTCTGGTTCTCCTCGGCCTGGACCCGGCCGTCATGGAGACGGATGACCGCCGCGGCAAACTCCCTGGTCAAGGCCTCTTGATGAGAGACCATGACCACCGTCAGCCCCTGGCTGCGATTGAGGTCCGCCAGAAGCCCGACGATTTCGCGCGAGGTCCGGCTGTCCAGGTTTCCCGTCGGCTCGTCGGCCAGAAGGACCTGGGGTCTATTGACCAAAGCCCGGGCGATGGCCACCCGTTGCTGCTCGCCGCCCGAAAGCTCGGCGGGACGGTGGCGGAGGCGCGGGGCGAGACCCACCCGGTCCAGCATTTCCGCCGCCCTTGCCCTTCTCTCTCGTTTGGGGACGTCCGCAAAGATCATCGGAAGCGCCACGTTCTCTAGGGCGGAGAGGCTGGGGATGAGGTTAAATGACTGGAAGATCATGCCCGCTCCGTGGCGGCGGTAGAGGGCAAGCTCCTCCTTGTTCAGGTCGGAAATCCTCCGTCCCCTGACCTCGATCGTCCCCGCGGTCGGCGTGTCCAGACCGCCGAGAAGGTTGAGGAGGGTGGATTTCCCCGAGCCCGAGGCCCCCGTCACCGCGACGAAGGCGCCTTCCGCGATCCGCAGGCTGACGTCCTGGAGCGCGACGACCTGAACCCTGGCCGTCGAATAGACCCTGCTGAGCCGGTCTGTCCGGATCAGCCAGGCGGCAGGATTAATATTTTCCATCCATCTGGAATTCGGAGCTGTCCAGCCAGAACCCCGACCCGGTCACGGAGTCGTGCTGGGCGAGGAGGAGGTCATAGTGGAACCTCTCCTCGTCGGCGATCTTCTCGAAGATTTCCTTGGCTTCGGCATCGTCCATCCCGGAGGCCGACCGGGTGAAAAACTCCACGGCTTTGGTCTCCAGCTCCATGCCGATGCGCAGCGCCTCGATCTCGCTCTGGCCCTCGGCCCGTTTCATCCGCTGGGCCAGTTCCTCTATCACCGCCGAAGGGCCTTTCAGCTGCTCTCTCTCGACCTGTTTTTTCCACTCGTCGCTTTTGATGACGGAGCTGAACAGCCGGCTGAAAGCCTCCAGGTGCTTGACCTCCTCCTTGGCCAGATGGACGAACATCTTTTTTCCGAGTTCGTTGCGGGTGATCTCGGCGGCCTGGTTGAAAAAGGCCTGACCGTTGATCTCGAGCTTAATGGCCTCCTGGATCAGCGTCTTGACGTCGCGGCTGATTTTCTTCATCTCATTCTCCTTTCCTCATTTGGTTCTTTTTAGGGGCGATTTGGCGGAGCACATAGAAATTTCTGCCCGGCACGTCTGTTGTCTGAATGAAATCGATTATCCGGTATCCTCTATTCAGAAGAGTTGTAAAAACCGTCCGAGTTTCGAGCCTCCATTCCAAGGGAATCCGCCGGACGGACGCCTCCTCCACATCGGTCTCCCGGAGCGTCAAATAAAAATCCCGCGGAATCCGGACGAACAGGAGTTCCGCATCCTGATCGAGGTCGAGGCCGTCGATGACTTCGAGCCTGACCGGGCCGCTGCGGCCGTCGACCAGCCTGTCTTCAGCGGAGATCATCATCCGACCGGACGGAAGGGCAGGCTCCCCGCCTGGGCTCCCGCTCCGGACATCCCGGAACAGATCCCAGGACATGAAAAACCGGTCGCTGGGGACGTCGAGCCGGTTGAGCAGGCCGCCGTATTCACCGTAGGTCGAGACCCGGTACTCCGCGACCTCCATGCCGAAATAATGGACATTCCTCCAAGCGTTGACTCCGGTCAGGGGGTCATAGGTGCAGGTGATAGCCGAGATCCCGAACAGACCACGGACTTTCTCCCGTTGAAATTCTTTGATGGCCACGGCGAGTCCGGAGCCGCGGAACTCGTCCTTGACTCCGGTATACTGAGAGTAGAACCAGAGGTTATCGGCCCTCTTGAAGGAGATCTTCTTATCTTTGACTCCGACAAACCCGTAGGAAAACCCGATGAATCGGGCCGGGTCGTCCGTCAGGCCTCCCCCGGGAGATTCCGCGTAAGCCGCGATGAACAGGGCGCCGCCCTCATGGAGATAGTTTTCGCACATCAGGTTCCGCGAGCCCGGCAAATTGTCCTCGGGGAATCCCCAGATTTCCTCCCGCAATGCTTCATACTTGGCATAATCCTCGGCCCGATCGGAGGTCTCGACTTTGAGAAGGAACCGCTTCTCCCTGAGGCTGATGATTTTTTCCAGGTTTTCCGGCTGCGACATGGGAATTCAATCGGATGACAACGACTGTTGATTGTAACGAAAGCGGCCCGCTTATGCAAATGGACGGCCGCTGAAGAAAGCATCCTCGGTTTTGTCAGTCTATTGGGCGCAGTATGCCGCCCTTATCCCCCGCACCCCGGGGGAACCAGTCCCGTCGGTTCCCCCCGTCGGAGAATCCGACGGGTCCCCCCTCCGCTACGGGGGCTTTCGGACGGCATCCTGCGCCCGCGCTGAATTACTCCCACTTTATGATATAATAGGTGACTTTCTAGACTATGGATTCAACCCAAATCCGCCCTTCTATGGAGTTATTGTCATGATGAATAGCAGATTTCGTTATCGCTTCATCATCCTTTTTCTTTTTTTGGCCTTACCGCTATGTCCTCAGGACGGGTTTAAAATCAAGGTGATTCAGAGTCCGGACGACCTGCCGGGCGGGATGAGCTCGCTGGCCAAAAAAGGCGATCTCTTCCTGACGGATGGAAAATATTCTGCCGTCCTCGGCGCCAGCGTTCGGCCGATCACGACGAGCGCAAATTACCCGTACGGGCAGGCCATGGGAAGTCTGCTCAGTTTCGTTCCCGCCGGGAAGGACATCGCCAGCGACCTGAACATCGGCTCTCCCGTCCTCAGGATCAAGGACAAGACTCATCACCTCGGGTACGCCCGGGTCGAACAGGACAAACCCGGGGCTTCCGGCCCAGGGGTATATCTCATCGCCTCCGGCCTGTTCGCCGACAAAGAGGGCAGAACGGCCAAGGTCGAGACGGCGTACTCTTTCGCTCCAGACAAGGGCCGCGTGGACATCGTCTCAACCCTGACCAACACCGGGAAGTCCGAAATCGAAGAACTGAGCTATTCCCTTTTCTTCGATGCATACGCCCGCTTCAACTTCAGCCCTTATCAGGAGAAGAAGTTTCCCCGATTCAATTTCCGCGTTTATCAGAAAAAAGGGCATTATTTGGGCTGGATCAGCTTCAATCCCGTCGAAAAGGAAGGGGCGCGCTATCCCGGCCGCCTCGCGCCGGGAGAAAAATGTGAGCTCCGGTATTCCCTTTTGGTCAACGCGTCCGACACAGGTCTTCTCCAAGGGATTTACCAAATCCTCGATACCTCCCCCCTAAAAGCTGCCGTGGCCTTCAAGGATTACGATGGCGAGTGGCTGGAGCTCACCGTCCGGGAAGCCCTGAGCTCGGCCGTTTTCTACCGCTCCATCCTGACCAATCCCATCTATCATGAGATCCTTCTTCCTCCCGGGATCTACCGCTTCCAGGCCAACTTCTT
>CAZYWP010000099.1:6556-10194 GCA_964651495.1 uncultured Eubacteriales bacterium
ATCTCCGAGCGCATCAAATCGGTCGTGGCCGAGGGGATCGAAGTCCTCGTCGCCACGGATCATAACACGATCACAGACTATGGGCCGACGCTGAAAAAACTGGGACTCGGAAGCAAGCTGGCGGTTTTGCCGGGAAACGAAATCACCACTCCGGATGTCATTCACTATAACGCCTTTCCCCTGGAAATTCGGCCGGCCGAGGCAGGCAACGGAGCCATCCACTCGACCGCCGATGAAGCGGGCACGCTCTTTGCCGCCAGCCGGAAAAAAGACCCCGGCGCCCTTCTTCAAGTCAACCATCCGCGGGCCGGGTACCTCGGCTACTTCAACAACCTCGACCTCGACCAGGAGTCGGCGGCCACTTCTCTGCCGACTTTAGACATGGGCTTTGACATTCTCGAGGTGCTTAACGGCCCGTACTTTTATTCCTCCAACCGGGCGGCCATCGAGGACTGGCTCCATCTTCTCAACAGGGGATATTATTTTCCGCTCGTCGGCTCATCCGACTCCCACAGCATCGATCGGGGGGAGCCGGGATATTCCCGGACCTATGTCCATTATTCGGGCGGTGAGGCCGACGCGCTCGACCGGGCGGCCCTCCTTCAATCCTTGAAAAAGGGGCGCTCCTTTGCCACCAACGGCCCGCTGATCGCGTTCCAGGTCGAGGGCAGGGCCGCGCAGGGAGATACGGTGCCGGCCAGGGCAGGTAAGGTGGACATTCAAATCGAAGCTTGGAGCGCGCCCTGGGTGTCCGTAGACGAGGTGAGGATCGTCATGAACGGCCAGAGACGGGTCATCTTTCCCGTCCCCTTCAGCGGAAGCGCGGTCAAGAAATTCAAACAGGCCATCAGCCTGACGCTGAATGAAGACACGTACATCTGTGTTGAGGCCCTCGGCCGCGAGACGCTTTTCCCCGTTCTCCAGAGTCCTTCGCGCACGGGCGCTCTCGAAGACGGCACTCTCCCCTATGCGCTGACCAACCCGGTATTTGTGGATGTGGACGGGAACGGTCGATTCGACCCGCCGCTTCCCGAGAAGATCCGGCCGGTCTCTGGACCCGGCCCGTCGCAGAAAAAGATCACCCGCTGAAGAAGGACGGCGTCGCGAGCGCGGATGAGCGAAACAAAGCCGAACGAGAAGAGCGCGGCCTGCATTATCAACCCGGGGTCCGCCCGGAAGAAGTGGCTGCGACGGAGACGCCTGCATCGACTGCTGGCCAGGAAGTTGCCGGGCCAGAAATTCGACATTCTGGCCGATAAGGAAAGCACCATCGCCCTCGTCCGCGAGGTCAGCCCCCTTCACGATGTCATCATCGTCATCGGCGGGGACGGCACGATCGCCGATGTTCTCCAGGGAATCAGGGAAGCACGAAGAGAGAAAGAGGTTGCGCTTGGCATCGTGCCCCTCGGAAGCGGCAACGCCTTCCGCAAGTCCCTGGCCATCCCAAAAAATATCAAGAGGGCCATCCGGGTCCTGCGCAGGGGAGAAACGAAAGAAGTCCGCCTAATGGACATCGAAGGGCAAATCGCGGGTTTCTCGAGCATCGGGGGAACCGCCCTGGTGACACAAAATAAGCTCCAGCACGGCATCCAGGGATTCTGGGGCCATGTTCTCGCCGGGAGGAGGATTTTCTCACTTCCGAGCTGGGACATCGAAGCCGAGCTGGAGGACGGGCTCGACGACCGGGGCCGGCCTTTTGCCAGGCAGACGCTGCGGCTCAGGGTTTTCGACTGCGTCGTAACCAGGTCAAAGTATTTCGGCTACAGCTGGCGCATTGCCCCCAGGGCCAGCCTCGACGACGAATATCTTGACATCACCTTCTATGAAATCAGCGGCTGGAAATACGCCCTCGTTTTGCCCCTTCTCTATTTTGGTTTATATCAGCGCACCCAAAAACACTTCAAAGCTAAGAGATTGATCCTGCGGGGGAAAAACCTCCCCATCCAGTATCACGGGGAGTCCCTGGGGACCAGGGACCGGGTGGAAGTGAAAATCCTGCCGCAGGGCGTTCGATTCATCTGCCCGCCCATCTCAAAACGGCCGGCGCAAGAAGCCCAAGCGACGGAATAAATCCTGAATCAGGAGTGTCGCCGCGTTCCGCTCATTTCCGCCGCGGCAGGACGATGGCGCCGTTCGAAAAATCGCCCAGGACCTCGGCCTTCCCCTGCAGAAACAGGAGACCGACCAGGGCTCCGCTGGCCGCATCCAGCTCATGGTCCGAGGCATCCGTTCTCAACCCCTTCAGGCCCAGGCGAGCCAGGCCCCTTCTCAGTCCGGCCCTGTCTTTTTTAGCCCGGGGAATACGCCAGACATCCTGGGCTCCGCCGGGATAGATTTCGATGACCCGGATCCCCTGTTTCTCCAGCCTCTGCCGAAGCGCGATTCCTCTCTCGGTTAGCCCCCGCATCGGACCCAGCGTGATCGGGAAAAAAGGGATGCGGCGCCGGCGCAGCTCTTCATCACATGAGCGGTAGTGGACACCGGTTCTGTGGGCCATGGACTTCCGCCCGGGAGGGAGGTTGAGCGGGGCATCGATGGCCACCAGGGCAACTCCTTGGAGCGCCGCAAAATCGATGATTTCCTGATCTTCATAAAGAAGCAGCGTCTCTGCCTTCATTCCCCGGAGGAGACAAATGCCGCTCGGCCGGTGGGCAACGCCGGCCAGGTCGACCCCCGCGACCGCAGGCAACTCTTCTCTCGACTTCACCAACTCTGGTCCTGGGGTGTCTCGGGGTGGAGATTTCGTCCTCTTGACCTGAATTTTCATCAGTCCACCGGCCCTTAACCTGAATTTGTTGACGTCTGCACCCGGCCTAAAGACTGGGAGGCACGACCTGAAAAAGAGCCTGAACGGCCGGGGCGGGAAAGGCGCGCCCGGATAGCCTCTTGATGTCCTGAGCCGACTTGATCTGGACTTTCCATTGCGGAGCGGGAAGGCCGATCGAGATCCGGTCGTGAAGGTCAGCCAGGGCGATGATGCTGCTTCCGAAGGGGATGGTTGATAAATCCTTGTCCACAATTCCGGCTTCTTCGACATAATGGTAAAAGTAATTCGCCAGAAGGGGTTCCACCTCTTTGAGAAGCAGGGCAGTCGTCTTGAGCAGCACCCGTCCCCGGTCATCCAGCTGTTTTTCCAGCGGCCCGCTCTCCGTGGCCATGAAGGCCGCGACCTTCTCGTAGAGGGAGATGTTGGCCCGCAGGTCGCCGGCCTCGACCAGCAGGGCCGCCGACTTGATGTTTTCGACCTGGAAAGTGGGCAGCCCCGCGGCAGTCGCGATTTTGCCCGCCAGAAGAGAAATCCTGAGCGAGCGCGGCCGTTTTTCGTCGGCCACCTCGAAGTACTTCAGCATGATCTCCAGAACCCCGACATAGGCCCGCTGCAGGCTCCTGAGCCTCGTTTCCCTCTGCTCGGCGATCCCGCCGATGATGCCGGCAGTCAGGATCAAGAATCCCGCCCAGATCACGACATTCAGGATCTCATCCAGGCTAAGCGGAGGCGTCTTTTGGAAGATCACATAGCTGAAGACCAGATAAAGAACCACCAGGAGGACGCAGAGGCTGGCCGCGAGCACGGCCTGACGTTTGCCGAGATAGTAGCCCGCCAGGATGACGGGGAGAAAAAAGAAATTGAGAAAGGA
>CAZYWP010000099.1:10294-11588 GCA_964651495.1 uncultured Eubacteriales bacterium
AAGAACAGCAGGTCTTCCAGGGCATCATCGAGGAGCTCTACCTGGACTTCCTCGACGTCGTCCATGAGAAACGGAAAGACGACCTCTCGATGGAGGAGCTCCGCAAGATCGCCGACGGCCGCGTCTACACGGCTCCGCAGGCGCTGAAGCTGAAGCTCATCGATGAGGTGGGCTATTTTGACGAGGCTCTTGCCAGGGTGTTGTCACTGGCTTCGCTCAAGGCCGCCAGCGTCGTGGCCTACACCTACTATCCCAAGCGGCAGACGAACTTATACGCCGCCGGCCTGAGCAGCTCGTCACTCCTGCCGACGCGGAAAATCGAAGACCTGCTCCCGACCTTGAAAGCAGGCTTTTATTACCTCTGGTTGCCAGAGATGAAGAACCGGTAAGCCGTCCGTTAGCCGGAAATTATCGTTTCGATCTCGAAGGCGGGGGGATGCATGATATGGGCTTTGACCGTGCAGTGGTCGACCGCCCTGATGACGGCATTTTTGTATTTTTCCGGGAACGCGGCGGGGAGGTGAATCTCGATGGCGATCTTGCCGATCATCTTGGTCTCGGGATTCTTTTCCATTCTCATGACTACGCCGGCATTCTCGGTTGGGATTTCCCTCTCCTTGCAGAACGCCAGCACATAATAACCCGCGCATGTGGCTAGAGACGCCATAAAAAGGTCGAACGGCGCTGGAGCGGTGCCCTCTCCGCCGTCGTGAACGGGCTGGTCGGTTTTGATGACAAAACCCTTATATTCCGCGTTAACCCTGTAGCCGCCGGAGAAAGTGACTTTGATCTCTCGCGTGTTCATAAACGACTCCTTGAAAACAATCTCCGGACGCCTTACGCGCCGTGTCAAACTTTATTAATTCTATGGGATAACTAAAGATTTTTCAAGCCCTGCGGCTTCAGGAAAAGATCGCCAGAAGGAGTCTCCGGTCCTTGTCAGTCATGGCCAGCCGGCCCAAGAGGTCATAAATCATCTCCGTCGTATGGCGCTTGTTCGTCCGATGGATGAATTTTCTCTCCTCCAATTTCGCTAAAATCAGGCTGATGCATTCCACCTGCTCCCTTCGGGGAAGCGGAGGCTCCCGGGCCGGATAAAGGGACTCCGTCTGCCCTTCCCTCCCCCGCCGGAAAATCTCGAACAAGGTGAGCAGGACGGCGGCTGCCAGGTTGTAGGAGGGCTGGCGCGAGGCCTGGGGGATGGTGAAGCGGAAGTTGGAAAAGCGCAGCTCCTCCGAGGTCAGGCCGGTCCTCTCGTTCCCGAACAGAAGTCCAACTCTGGCCGGGGGGCTCA
>CAZYWP010000100.1:0-11477 GCA_964651495.1 uncultured Eubacteriales bacterium
CCAGGAGGCTATCCTGGAAGGAAGCGAGATGATGAAACCTTCCCTCAGCGTCCTCACCTCCCTCAGTCACAAGGACAGTCCGCTCGGGATGCCGAGAACGATACACTCCCGCCATGGCGGGAGAATGGCCTCAAGAAACGGGCCAAGGCCAAGGATCTGACCGCGTCTCCCTGAAAGGACGGGAAGATCCCCGGCTCGGAGGGGCGAATCAGGCGAGCAAACGTCAACCGGAGTTGCCGTTCAACCAGGAGAATGGAAACGGCCGGCAACAAGACCCGGCGGGCAACTATATAAATAACCGAGAGAAGCTGGCCGACCGGCTGGTCTTCTTCCACACCGGCCCTGTTTCCCAATCGTAGTTATGCAGAGTATGATGATTTTTTGCTTTTAAAAGCTTTGAGATCCGGATATTCACCTCAAGGAAGAATCAGAAAGTCTGAAATTCAAATGGAGATACTTCCATTCTTGGCAGAGCAATTGATTTACTGTACCAGAATGATTACCCTATGCAATGGTAATGAGGCAACGCGAGATGTCCGGAGCGATTGACCGGAGCGGGCTGCGCACCTGGATCGAGGTGAGCCGGGGGGCGCTCGCCCGCAACCTGCAGGTTTTTCGCCGCCGGCTCGCCCCCGGCTGCCGGATCATGGCCATTTGCAAGTCCAATGCCTACGGCCACGGTTTGTATGATCTTGCGCCGGTGCTCGAGGAGCTGGGAGTGGACTGGTTTGGAGTGGATTCCATCGTCGAGGCGGCGACACTCCGGGAAAAAGGGATTCGCAGTCCCCTTCTGGTTTTGGGCTACACCCTGCCCAGCCGCTTCGAGGAGGCCGCCCGCCGTCAGATCAGCTTGACCATCTCCAGCCTGGAGAGCCTCCGTGCCCTGCGCTCCTTCCGGAGCCGACAGGCGATCAGAATCCATCTCAAAATCGACACCGGAATGCACCGGCAGGGTTTTCTCCCCTCCCAATGGCCCTCGGCGCTGGAGCTTTTGCCGAAAAAGTCGCGCCGTCTCGAGGTCGAGGGGATTTACACTCATTTTGCCGCGGCCAAGGATCCCCGGGAGAGGGCTTATACCGATCGTCAAATCGGGGAATTCGAGACTGCGGTCTCTTTTTTCCGGGCCTCCGGCTATGAACCCATCCGCCATGCCGGAGCGACGGCCGGGGCGTTCAACTACCCCGAAGCTCACTATAATCTGGTCAGGATAGGCGTCGGGTTGATGGGCCTGTGGCCATCCTACGAGACGAAAAACGCCCACGAATTTGAGGCCCATCTCGAGCCGGCGCTTGCCTGGCGGACCCTTGTGTCAGAAATAAAAAAGCTCTCCAAAGGCATGGGAATCGGCTATGACCTCACCGAAAGGCTGAAAAGGGATTCGATCGTCGGCGTCTGTCCGGTCGGCTACTGGCACGGATTTCCCCGCAGTCTGTCCCGCCTGGCGGAGGTCCTCATCCGGGGCCAAAGGGCGAAAGTCCTGGGCACTGTATCGATGGACATGATCGTGATCGATCTGACCGAGATCAAAGGAGCCCGCGTCGGTGACGTGGTCACGGTCCTCGGCCGGGACGGGAAAGAGGAGATCGCCGTCTACGAAATCGCCCGCCGGGCCGGCGTCTCGCATTATGAGCTGTTGACCCGTCTCAACCCCTTGATCCAGAAATTTTATCCGGATTGACCGCCACCTCTTCGTTCCCCTCCAAGGGTGTAAAGAATGTTTACAAGTTTTGTTGCCGACTTTGCTCCAGATTTCTTTCAACTATAATAATATCTGTGATTTAGCCTTAATCCGGGCCTGGCACCGAACTTGCTTTAAAGTTGCATTCCGGGGAGGACTTCACTATCATTAGAACAGCCCGGATATCTGATGCGCAGCCGGTTGGCCATCTTCTCGCTCGTTTTTCTCCTTCTTTCTTTTATGCCCCTCTTTGAATTTGCCGCCAGGCGGCCTCTGGATGAAGGGAAGTATGGGGGGACCTTGAGAGTGCGTTCCTTTGCCGGCGGCGCCTTCCGGCCCCATTTCGACCCCGCCGGCGATGCCCACGATTTCCTTCTGGAACAAGTCTTTGATGGCCTGGTCCGGCTCGACAAGGACTTGAACGTCATCCCCGTGCTCGCAGAATACTGGGTCATCTCCGAGCAGGGAAGAAAATTCACCTTTTATTTGAGAAGAGGCGTCCGGTTTCACCATGGTAAAGAGCTCGAGGCCGGGGATGTCAAGTCTTCCCTGGAGAGGCTCGTCCACAAGGAGACGAAAAGCTCCCATCATCAATATTTCGTGGGCAAAGTGGCGGGAGCTCGCGACTATTGGGAAGGGAAAGCAGCTCATGTCGAGGGTTTCCGGGTCCTGGATAAATACACTTTTGAAATCGTCTGGACTCATCCCTATGTTAGCGCGCTGTATTTGTTAAGTGCGAATTTCTGCAAGGTGCTTCCCGGCGATCTCCTCACCATCCAGGGAAAGGGCTTTTTTCAAAAACCCTCGGGGACAGGCCCGTTCAAATTCGCCCACTGGCTGAGGAGTCCACGCCTGGACGTTGTCGGAGCGCGCCTCGAGCGGAACAACGGCTACTTCGGCAAGAAGCCGTTTCTCGAAGCCGTCGAATTCAGCCCTTATTACACCCTCGACCATTTCCTGGACAGGGAAATCGACATCATCCCTTATTTCTCCTCGCGCCTGGCCAACACGGATTGTCAGGTCCTGGAACACGAGAGTTTCAGCCAGGCCTATTTGGCCATGAGCTGCCACCTCCCGCCGCTCGATAATCCCGCCGTCCGTATGGCCATCACCATGGCCGTCGATAAAAAGGAAATCGCCAAGGCGGCCTTCCGGCTGGACATGATCCCCCAGGTGACCAACAATTATATTCCGGCCAAGCTGCCGGGATTTTTCCCCGCCGACGACAAGGGGGGTCCTGATATCAAGGCGGCCATCCAGGTTCTCAATCAGAACGGCTATTCGGGCGAAGGGAGCTTTCCCGTTTTCAGCCTCTATTTCGAAGAACCGAGAATTGAGGAGGCCGACAAAATCTACCGTGCTCTGAGGGATGCTCTGGCAGGCCTGGGCATCAAGCTCAGGATGAAGTCCTTTAGGTCCGTTGAGGAGCTCCAGACATCCCGGGAGCCGTATTTTGTTTTCCTCAACTGGCGGATGGATTTCCCCGCTCCCGAAAACATCGTCTTCCCTCTGTTCATTTCGTCTTCCGTCCAGAATAAGAGCCTGATGCGGTATTTCAACCCGCGGCTGGATGAGTTGGCCGGTCAGGCCGAAACCGAAGGAAGCTGGACGGAACGCATCGCGCTTTTTCAGAAAATCGAGCAAATTCTGGAGCAAGACGTCCCCGCCATCCCCCTCTTTTCCCGGCAGGAGCGCCTGGCGTTGCAGCCCTATGTCCGGGGGGTCGGGATTCCGCCGCTGGGTTCGTTTTATCTCGATGCCAAGGAGATCTGGCTGGACAAATGAAGCCCGACAGAGCGCGCCTCAGGATCTCGCTTTACACGAGATTCATGCTGGCCATCACCCTCATCCTGATACTGCTCGTCGGGTCCATTCTTCTGGTGATCGAAAAGCGGGAGGTCAAGACCATCTTTGAAGAGGCGAGAGACAGGGGTATCCTGATCGCCGCCAACATCGGCAACCTGAACCTGGAGCGGTTGAAATTTTGGGATGCCGAGGGGACCAAAAAGAGCATCGAGGAGCAGGTGAATGAGCAGCTCCTGTATGTAGTCGTCTTTGACCGCTTCAGCAGCCTGTTCGCAGCCAGCGACCTGGCCCAGGACAACGAGGATGTCACCTTATTCAGCCGGCTTTCCGGAGATGCGGCGGCAAGAGACGCCGCCATCGGGACCAGGGATTTCAACCGGGACGGAAGGGTCGTGCCGGCAATCGAGATCGAAATCCCGGTTTTCGCCACGGGGTCGCCGACGAAATGGGGCTCGATCAAGGTCGGGCTGTCGCTGGAAGAGATGAAACGAGAGGTCCGTCGGACCCGTCTCGTGCTCATCCTCATCGGCTGCGGCGGGTTTCTCCTGGGCACCGGGGGGGCGGCCATTCTGGCCAAGCGGATTACCGGTCCGCTGAAGAAGTTGGTCGAGGGAACGGTCCGCATCTCCCGCGGTGATTTTTCCCAGAGCATGGCCATCGCCTCGCGCGACGAGATCGGCGAGCTCGCGCGCAGTTTCAATAACATGACCCGGGACCTGCTCCAGACCCGCCAGCAGATGGAGGAGGCGAACAAGCGGCTCATCCAGGCCGAGAAGCTGGCCTCGATCGGCCGGATCGCCGCGACCATCGCCCATGAAATCCGCAACCCGCTGACCTCGGTGAAGCTGAACATCCAAAAGCTGTTGCAGAACGAAGGTTTGGGAGAGGAGGAGGTCGAACATCTCAGCATTTCCCAGGAAGGCATCCAGCAGATTGAGAAATTCATCAGGGAGATGCTCAATTTCACCCGGGTTTCCGACTTGAACCTGGAGCGCTTTTCCGTCGTCCAGGTGGTCGAGGAAGCGGCCAAAGTCATGAGAGACTC
Source organism: uncultured Eubacteriales bacterium (assembly GCA_964651495.1). Taxonomy (GTDB): domain Bacteria; phylum Acidobacteriota; class Aminicenantia; order Aminicenantales; family UBA8522; genus CAZNVB01. The sequence continues at coordinate 4,530 of CAZYWP010000100.1, forward strand.
CCTGGAGGAGAAGAAGATCAGTCTGGAGAGAAACTACGCCGCGAACCTTCCGCTGGTTCTGGTGGACGGAGACAAAATGAGGCAGGTCTTTCTGAACATCCTTCGCAACAGCTTCGAGGCCGTGGAAAGAGGCGGGAAGATCAGCCTGGCTCTTTCGCGCGCCGGGAATGAGACCGGCTGCTGGATCAAGGCCCGCATTTCCGACAACGGCTGCGGGATTCCCGAAAAAGACTGGGAAAATATCTTTGAGCCGTTCTTCACGACCAAGCCCTCCGGAATCGGGCTGGGGCTGGCCAACGCCAGGAAGATCATTGAGCAGCACCGGGGAGTGATCAAGGTCGTCAAAAAAAGAGGGAAGGGGACTGCCTTTGAGGTCCTGATTCCCTGCGAGGGGGAGACATGAAGTCGGTCCTGATAATCGATGATGATCCGCTGATCCGTAAGACTCTCTCTTCCCATTTGCTGAAAAAAGGATTCGAAGTTCAGCTGGCGGAAATGGGGGAGGAGGGGATGCGAAAGTTTGCCGAAAACTGTCCCGACCTCGTCCTTCTCGATGTCCGGCTGCCCGACAGCGACGGGATCGAGGTCTTGAGAAAGATCAAGGAAAGGAACAAGAAAACCTGCGTGCTGGTGATGACGGCCTATGACGATATGCGGACTACGGTCGATGCGATCAAGCTCGGCGCTTTTGAGTACCTGGTCAAGCCGCTCAACTTCATCGACCTCGACCTGACAGTGGAAAAAGCCCTCCAGGTCCGGGCGCTGGAGGAGAAGGTCAGCTATCTCATCGAGGAGAAACAAAAAGAATACACCATCGACAACATCATCGGCCGTTCTCCCCAGATGCGGGAGGTCTTCAAGCTCATTGGGTCGGTGGCCAACACCCGGACCAACATCCTCATCCAGGGAGATAGCGGGACGGGGAAGGAACTGGTGGCCAAGGCCATCCACTACAACAGCCTTTTCCGCGATGAGCCGTTCATCGTCATCAACTGCTCCGCCATCACCGACACCCTGCTCGAAAGCGAGCTCTTCGGGCACGTCAAAGGCGCCTTCACCGACGCCGTTTGCGAAACAAGGGGCAAATTCGAAATCGCCGGCCGGGGCACTCTTTTTCTGGACGAGATCGGCGATATCTCTCCCAACTTGCAGTCGAAGCTGCTGCGGGTGATCGAGACCCGGGACTTCATGAAGGTGGGCGGCGAAAAAATCCTGAAGACCGAAGCCCGGATCATCGCCGCGACCAACCATGACCTGAAAACTCTGATCGATAAGGGAAGTTTCAGGGAGGACCTGTATTATCGGCTGAAGGTCGTGGAGATTTTTCTGCCGCCGTTGCGGGAGCGAAAAGAGGACATCCCCGAGCTGGCGGCCTACCTCCTGGAGAAGATCAACCGGGAGCTGCGGAAAAACGTCCGCAAAGTGCCCTCTGAGGTGATGCAGCTTCTGACGGAAATGCCCTGGCGGGGCAACGTCCGGGAGCTGGAAAACGCCCTGACCCGGGCCGTGATCCTGGCCAAGGGCGATGTGGTCCTCAAGGAAAACCTCCCCCTCGAAGCCGCCGAGAAAAAACTCTTTCCCGGGGAGTTGGTTCCGTTGAGAGAAGTGGAGAAGAGCTATATTCAGCACGTTCTGAACGCCGCCCAGGGCAGCAAGACGCGGGCCTGCCAGATCCTGCAGATCAGCCGGCCCACTCTGGATAAGAAGATCAAGGAATACAAGCTGACCCTGTAAATGATTTTTAACGGCCTGTAAAAAATCTTTTGCCGGCGATGACGGAAGGCGGGCCGCCGCCTGGAAGTTCCGTCGAAACCCGCCGCAATCGAGTTGGCACAAAAAATGCTCTTTTTCGGGTTGAACCGAGGTCCGAGACAATGGCCGAGAAAAAGATTGTGTTCGTCGATGACGATGAATCCATCCGCAAGACATTCCTTTTGATGTTCAAAAAAGATTACCGCGTCTACCTGGCCGAGGATTCTGAGCAGGCTCTGCGCGACTTCAAGCATCTCAGGTTTGACCTGATCGTGGCCGATTACAGGCTGCCCCGTCTCAACGGGCTGGAGATGATCGGCCGCTTCCGGGACCTGGGCTACCGGGGAGAAGCGATCCTCATTTCGGCCCATTCCGATTTAATCCGGATCGAGGATTTGGAGCGTTTCCAGGTGGGACATTTTTTTGTCAAGCCGCTGGATTTCCACGTCCTGACGCGGTCCATCGAATACCTCCTCGCCCAAAAGGAGCTGGCCGGAAAACCGGCGTGAGAAGGGAAAGGCTTCCCTTTTTTGCCAGGGAATGTCTTCTGAAATCCTGAGCCTTGAATCTCGCAAGCTCAGGCCAGGGCCTTAACCGCCTCCTCTTGTGACATGGATTATCCATCCATTATAATATCTTCCGTGCTAACGCGGGTTTGGCGGATAAGCATCATGGGGCGGAAATTTTTTTTGTTACTGCTCGTCGCCGGCCGGCTCACCTGCTTTCTCCAGGCCGAAACCCGGAATGTCCCCCGTGACTATCCACGAATCAAGAGCGCCGTCATGGCCGCCCGGGACGGGGATATCGTCGAGGTCGATGACGGATATTATTTTGAAGACAATATCGTCCTCGACAAGAAAATCCGGGTCAGGGCCAGGAATCCCTTCCGGGCGATCGTCCACGGGTCTTCCGCCGGAACCAAACAGGACGCCATTTTCGTCGTCAGGGCCGAAGTGGAGATCGAGGGGTTCATTCTGAAAAACGGGTTCAACGGGATCCTGCAGCGAGGCAGCCCGGATGTCGCCTGGACGGCCCGTGAGCTTGCCGTGCTCAATATGGAGGGAAGCGCGATTTCCATCAATGACGAAGAAGCCAATATCGGCAGAGGATTTTTTGATGATATCATCGTCGATAATTGCGGGATCGGGTTTAGCACAAACGATGCTTTCGGAATCCAAGTCAGGAACTGTCTGGTCTCAAATTGCCCTTTTGCGTTTCACGGTTTTAATCACAGGTATTATCAAGTGAGCGAGACTATGGTCTGGGGGTGCGGGCAGGTCTTCTTTCAGGATCCCGCGGTGCCTGCGCCGTGGGCGAGCAACGCCATCGAGCGCGGGCCGGGCCTTTTGACCTATGACTCTGAGATGGTTTCCCAACGCTCCAATGGAGGAGTGTTGGTGCGGCCCAATTTTTTCCCGCAGACGGAGGCGCCTCGGGCCGGAGAACGGCCAGCTGAGAACGTCGGCCGGGGACTCATCCTGGCCCTCGCTGGCGATGTCCACTTGCGGCTGGGCGATTATGCGCAGGCCGGCCGTTTTTATCAGAACGCCCTGGGAGTGGGGCTGCGGACAGGCTCGGAGGAAGTGGCCTGGCGGTCGCACGCCGGGTTGGCCCTGGCCCGGAAGAAGAGCGGCGACCCGGCCGCCGCGCTGGAGCATTATAAAAAAGCCGTCCACGTGCTCGAGTCGCTCCGGGGCAAACTGTCATCCTGGATCCAGAGCCCCGGCTTTTTCAGCGACAAGATGGAGGTCTATCTTTCGCTCATCCGTTTGCTGAGTGAGATGTATGATAAAAATCGCGACTCAGGCTTTATTGAAGAGGCTTTCGCTGTCGCCGAAAAATCAAAGGCCAGGGCCCTTCTGGACAGCCTTGAAGCGGTCAGCCTTGACCTTCCCTCTTCGCTGAGTCCGGGAATTCGGGTTGAGGAGCGGCGTCTTTACGGGATGATCTCCCGCCTCCAGATTCAATTGCAAAGCCGGGAATTGTCCGCTGAAACAAGAGTCCGGCTCCTTGAGGAGCTGGAGAAAGCTGAAGCTGCTTACCGGGATATTTTAATCCGCATCAGAAAGGAGGACCCGGCCTTTGCCGCTCAGTTCTTGCCTCAGACCTGCGGCTATCGAGAGATTCGGGACAAAATCCTGGAGGTCGACACGGCTGTAGTCGAATTCATCCTGGGAGCGGACTATTCTTTCGCCTTCTTGGCCACCAAAAACACCCTCTCCCTGGCTCTGCTTCCGCCCGAGGATCAGGTTCGCGGGCTGGTCATCAACTACCTGCGCTTCCTGAGCCTGAGAGGAACCGGGGGCTTCCGAGCCGGGAAAGGCGGCCAGAAGCTCTATGACCTCCTCCTCGGAGCCTTCCGCAGTGAGCTGCAAAACGGGATCAGAAAACTGATTATCGTTCCGGACGGCCCGCTGTTTTACCTTCCTTTCGAATCACTTGTCGATAGCGGGGCAGCGGAGGATTCCGTTTCGGGCCGGGGCGGGAAGAGATTCCGGTTTCTCGTCGAAAGCTACGAGGTTTCCTATGCTCCCTCGGCCTCGGCGCTGGTTCGACTGAGACAACGCAAGGCGGGCAATCCGGATAACACGGGCTTCCTGGCTGTCGCTGCTCCGAGGGTGCCACCGATGGCGAATTTTTCGAGCGGCCGCCCCTACGATTTTCCTGTGCTGAGGCACGCCCGGCGGGAAATCGCGGCCATCCGGCGATATTTTCCCTCCGATCAAATTACAGTACTGGAAGGTAGACAGGCTAAGGAGACCGCTCTGAGGCGCTTGAACTGGGGAGATTATCGGATCATTCATTTCGCTGTTCACGGGGTTTTTGAGGATGAGAATTGGGAACGGTCGGGTTTGCTTCTGGGGAAAGACGAGAAGGCGGGTGAGGACGGGTTTTTTCAGCTGCGGGATATTTTTGGCCTGAAGCTTGCCTCCGACCTGGTTGTCCTTTCGGCCTGCCGGTCGGGAAGAGGTAGCATCGAAACCGGCGAAGGCCTGGTCGGGTTAGCCGGCGCCTTTCTTTCCGCCGGCAGCCGCTCCGTGCTCGTCAGCCACTGGAGCATCATCGATCAATCCACGGCCGTGTTCATGGAACATTTTTATGCCTCTCTGGCCGCCGGCCGGTCCATCACAGGGGCCCTCAAAGAGGCCAAAGTCAAGATGATCGGCTCGGAATACGGACATCCTTTTTATTGGGCCGCGTTTGTGCTGTTCGGAGATGCGCCGCCCTATTCAATCTCAAAATAGCGCGAGGATGCAGCCAATACCTTGTGGTCTTCATCCTTGGCTTCGACCGTCCAGAGATAGGTTTTTCCCGGCTTCAGTTGATCTCTCACTTCGACCGGCAGCCGCAAATGAGTCTCTTTAACGCCGTCATAAAAAATTGTGTTCAGCTCATCGTCGATGATAGTCAAGAAGAATCCGTCCTCACCCTCCACATCCGTCCAGCGGAAGACCTCCGGCGCGCGTTTGAGCTTTTCCCCTGGCTCGATGAGTCGGATCTCCTGACCCTCTTTTCCTCTCATGGCTTGGTCTGCTGAGGGAGTTCTGATGAAGAAATAGTATCCCAGGAAGATCAACACAAGTCCTGCGGCGACGACGGCCGCGGGCAGGCGAAGGGGCGACAGGAGCCGACGAATCCTCCTCCCCTGCAGCTCTCGCAGCCGCTGCCTTCCCAGCCTGCGCAGGGCCCTCTCATCCGCAGCCGAGAGTCCGGTCTCGGGGATCATGTTTTGTTTGGCTTCGAGCTCGACCTCGAGCTCCGCCAGGGCCCCGAATTTCAGCCGGCACTCAGGGCAGATGGAGACATGGCTGAAAAAGGCCTCGCGGTCATTTTTGTCGAGCTCACCCATCATGGCCCCGACAAATCTGTCCTGGCCGGGGCAGTGTTTTTTGGCAGTGGTCTTCATTGGTTCCCTTTTTCCCCCATGGCGGTCATGATGATTTTATCCCTTCCTTCATTCTGACTCGAAGGTCCTCCAGGCCGCGGTACAGAAGATGGCGCACCTGGTTTTCGCTCCAGGTCAAGGAGACGGCGATTTTCTGTATATCCAACCCGGTCAAGTAAAGTTGAAGGACGGCCCTGCGCCTTTCCGACAGCGAATTCAGCGCTTTTTCGATCATCAGCTTCAATTCGTTGCTCTGCAGCACAGAATCCGGAGTCAAAATCTCCTGAGGAGCGAGCCCATTTTTTTCGCTCGTCTCCACGATCTCCTCTAAAGAAATATAGTTCATCCTTTCCCCCAGGAGGTCCAAAGCGGTCGTATAAACAACCCTCCATAAATAAGACCTCAGATTGTCGATTTTTTTCCCACCGGCCGCTTTTTTCCAGATCTTCAGCTTGACCTCGTGGTCGATGTCGTCCTTCTCTTGCGGAGTCGTCTCGGGGAAATAGGCCAGGATGATGTTTCGGATGGAGACGGACAGCTCATCCAGGAAAGTTCTTGTCCGGAGGAGCTGCTCTAAATCCATGGGCAGTTATCGGGGACGAGAAGGAAGAGTGCGTAACCTTTTCCCGGAGAATGGCTTTTGCAGCTCGACATCTGAAATCACTATAAATAAACGGCGGCTAAATTGCAATCGACCCAACAGAAACAGCGGACGGGTCCTGTCATGGCGCGTCCCCTTCGCCCTCGCTTAAGACCCCCCCACCCGCCCCATCTCGCTCGGGTGCTCGGGGACTGGCGCCATGCCACCCATTCCCATGGTCGGTCATCGGAGATTTTCACATCAACCAAGAGGCAGGCAACAGAAACATGCGACGCGTCCTGTAATAGGCTGTGTTTCCTTGGAAACGTAAAGAAATATCAACCGGCGCGGGAAAAAACCGGCGTTTCCGGGTCTACTAAGTGGGAGCCGGGTTTCTATGAGGGGCTCTCGCCAGCCGCTAAGATTTTCCCCCGCAGATGAGCAGAGGCCGGGGGTACGTTCTTTTTGCCCGAGTGTTGCGCTCGTTCAGATAGATAGGTGACACCCCTGGGTCGGCAAGAACGGCCCGCCGTGTTTGGCACGAAGTTTGCTCTAGGGAAAGCGATGAACGCACATAAGGAGACCGGAACGGCCCACCTTTTCTTCTCTCATAGATAGACTTCAGCAGGGATACCCTCTTCCTCACAAGCGCCTCTAACCTGCTGAAGTCTGTCTTCTTATGGAAAAAATAGGCGTAAAATTCATTAATACGATGTAAAATAGCTTTACT
>CAZYWP010000101.1:0-4154 GCA_964651495.1 uncultured Eubacteriales bacterium
AAGGAGCGGCATCCGCTGGCCAAAAAAGGGGACCGCGGCCGCCTCCTTATCTCCGGTGACGAGGCTATTGCCTTCGGCGCCCTGGCGGCCGGCTGCCGTTTTTTTCCTGCCTATCCCATCTGCCCCGCCTCGGAGATCTTCCAGTGGCTTGCTCACTATATCCCGGATTTCAACGGCGTCGTCGTCCAGACCGAGGACGAGCTGGCCGCTCTCAACATGGCCCTGGGCGCCTCTTTCGCCGGCGCCAGGGCGATGACGGCGACGAGCGGGCCGGGCGCGTCCTTGATGATGGAAGCCTTCAGCCTGGCGGGGATGGCGGAGATCCCGGTTGTCATCGCCCATGTCCAGCGCCTGGGGCCGGCGACCGGAATCCCCACCAAGACCCAGCAGGGTGACCTGCTCCAGTGGATCTTCGGGTCGCACGGCGAATTCCCCCGCATCGTCCTTTCGCCGGGAACCGTCGGCGAATGCTTTGACCTGACCGTCCGGGCTTTTAACCTGGCCGAAAAATACCAGTGCCCGGTGATCCTGCTGACTGAGCTCGACATGGGCCAGAATTTCCGGACGACCAAGGAGTTCGACCTCGGCCGCGTGGAGATCGAGCGGGGCAAGCTCCTCAGCCGCGAGGCGCTCCTTGAGATGGCGGACTATAAACGGTACGAGATTACGGCCGACGGGATTTCGCCCCGCGCGCTCCCGTCTTTCCAGAACGGCATCCACCTCGTGGAGAGCCTGGAGCACGACGAAAAGGGTTACCGGGACGAAGATGACTCCAACCGGATGCGGATGATGGAAAAACGGATGCGCAAGCTCGAACGGGCCCGGCCTGACCTTGCGCCGCCGAGACTGTGGGGCGACCGGGAGGCCCAGATCGCTTTCCTCGGGTTCGGCTCGACGCTGGGCGCCGTCCTTGAAGCGATGGACAGGCTCCGGGAAAAAAATGTGAACGCCAAGTTTCTCCAGCTCCGTACGCTCTGGCCCTTCCCGGCAGAGGCCGTCAAGAAGTTCCTCAGCGGCGCCGGGCATGTTTTCGTGGTGGAGAACAACTACTCCGCCCAGCTCGTGACCTTGATTAAGAGTCAGGTGAATTCCTGCCAGGAAATGAAGAGCATCCTCAACTACTCGACGCGCAACTTCACTCCCAAGGAAATCGTCGAACCGGTCATGAGGGCCATCCGATGAAGACCAAAGCTGCTTTTCACCGCGCCTTGCCCACCTGGTGCCGAGGCTGCGGCCTGTTCGGCCTCTTCGACGCGCTCAAAAGAGCCGCTGCGGCGCTCGACCTCGAGCCCGAAAACCTGGCCGTCGTTACCGGGATTGGCTGCCACGGCCGGATGAACAACTACTTCTTCGGCTACGGTTTTCACGGGCTGCATGGCCGGGCCTTGCCCGTGGCGGCGGGAGTCAAGCTGGCCAACCCGGGCTTGCAGGTGCTGGCCGTGAGCGGGGACGGCGATGCCTATTCGATCGGACTCGGCCACTTCATCCACACGCTGCGCAAGAACGTCAACCTGACCTATCTCGTCGCCAACAACCGCATTTATGCCCTCACCCAGGGCCAGGCCTCGCCGACCACGGATTTCGGCATGGTGACGCTCTCGACCCCGTTCGGGTCGAAGGATTTCCCGGTCGAGGGCCCGGCGCTCGCCCTGGCCGCCGGCGGGACCTTCATCGCCCGCGGATTTTCCGGCAATGTGGCCGGGCTGGCCGGGCTGATCGAGAAGGGGATGAGGCACGATGGGTTTGCCCTGATCGATGTCCTCAGCCCGTGTGTCACCTATAACAAGGTCAATTCTTATGAATGGTACAAGAGCCATGTCTTCCAGGTCGAGAATGAGCCGGGCTACAATCCCAAGGACAAGTCCGGCGCCTGGCAGGCCCTTCATCATCCGGAGAAAATCGCGGTGGGCCTGCTCTACACCGAGGAGAAGCCGTCCTTCGACCGCCTCATCCTCCCGGAATTCGAAAAGCCCATCGCCCTGGCGGAATTGACGGTCGATAGACCCAAGCTTCAGAAAATCATGGAAAAATTCCGTTGAGATCGCTATATTGATACATCATCCCAATAAGGAGTCTGAAATGAAAGAGAAAGTCGAAGCAGCCCTGAATAAAGTCCGTCCGGCCCTGATGGCCGACGGCGGAAACGTGGAGCTCGTCGACGTTGCGGACGGCGTCGTCAAGGTCCGGCTGACCGGCGCCTGCGGCGGCTGCCCGATGTCCCAGATGACCCTGAAAATGGGGATCGAACGTCTGCTCAAGAAGGAAGTCCCGGAGATCAAAGAGGTCATCGCAGTCGGAAAGGCATGAGAAGAGTCTATCTCGACCATATTGCCGCCACGCCCCTGGACCCGCTGGTTCGGGAGGCGATGTTGCCCTATCTTGGAGAGAGGTTTGGCAACCCGCAGAGCCTTCATTCCCTCGGCCAGGAGGCCCTTCAAGCAGTGGAGGAAGCCCGGACCCGGGTGGCCGGCCTGATCGGCGGGGCCGAGAGCGAGGTGTTCTTCACCTCCTCCGGGTCGGAGGCGAATAATTTCGCGGTCAAAGGGATGGCTTTGGCCCGCCGGGATAAAGGGAATCACCTTATCCTTTCGGCGATCGAACATCAATCCGTCCTACACTCAGCCAAAAGCCTGGAGAAGCAAGGCTTCTCTACGACGCTCCTGCCTGTGGATAAGTATGGGCTGGTCGATCCCGGTGATGTCAAGCGGGCGGTCAGGAAAGAGACCGTTCTCGTCTCCGTCATCCTGGCGTCGAGCGAAGTGGGGACGATTGAACCGCTGGCCGAGGTCGCGGAGGTCTGCCGGGCGGAGGGAGTCCCCCTGCACACCGATGCGGTGGCTGCGGCCGGCAGCATCCCGCTGGATGTGGCCGCCCTGGGTGTGGACGCGCTCAGCCTGGCGGCCGACCAGTTTTACGGTCCCAAGGGAAGCGCTGCGCTTTTCCTCAAAAAAGGGACACGGGTCCTGCCTCTGATCGACGGCGGCATCCAGGAAGACGGGCGCCGAGCCGGCACGGAGAATGTCGCCGGGATCGTCGGGTTGGGCCGGGCGGCCGAGATCGCCGGGGAAAAACTGGCCGAACGCAGCCAGAGAATGAAAAGCCTGAGGGAACGGCTGATCGAGCATCTTCCTCAGAAGGTGGAACGGCTGTTCCTGACCGGTCACCGGGAGAACCGCCTGCCCCACCACGCCAGCTTCTGCGTCGAGTTCATTGAGGGCGAGGCCATGCTGCTAAATTTGGACATGAAGGGGATCGCGGTCTCGAGCGGCTCAGCCTGCACCTCGCGGGCGCTCAAAGCATCGCATGTCCTTCTGGCCATGGGGATCGACCACGCCCTGGCCCAGGGGTCGCTCGTCTTCAGCCTGATCGAGGATACGACGGCCGAGGACATCGATTATCTCGTGGAGGTGTTTCCCCCCATCATCGAGAGGCTGAGGAAGATGTCACCCCTGTACACGAAATTCCTGGAGGAGAGCCAGAAATGATTTACAGCGACAAGGTCATGGACCATTTTCAGAACCCGCGCAATGTCGGGGTGCTCAAGGACGCCGACGGCGTCGGGCAGGTCGGGAACCCGGTCTGCGGCGACATGATGACCTTTTACATCAAGGTCGAAGACGACAAGCTGAAGGACATTAAGTTTCAGACGTTCGGCTGCGGGGCCGCCATCGCCGTCTCCAGCATGGTCAGCGAGATGGCTGTGGGCAAGACCCTGGAAGAGGCGATGAAGATCACCAACTCCACCGTCGCCGAGGAGTTGGGAGGACTGCCCAAGAACAAACTCCACTGCTCGAACTTAGGGGCCGATGCCCTCCACGCCGCCATCGCCGACTTTAAGAAAAAGCAGGCGGCGGCGAGAGGAGAACAGGTGGAGGGAACCGCCGGGGAGAAAAAATGTTACTGTCCTTACTGTGAAGGTCCGATCGAAGGAGCGGAGGATTTCTGCGAGCATTGCCAAGTGGAATTCGAGGAGTGCCCGCACTGCGGAAACCTGGCCAAGAAGGGCGCGGACTCGTGCCCGAGCTGCGGGGCCGGACTCGAGCGGCATTGAGACCGGTTGTCCTTGATTCTGCTTCGAAGAAGAGGTAAGGGGTGAAGGCCGACGCCACGCTCGATTGCTTCGGGCTTCTCTGCCCGATGCCCATCATCCAGAC
>CAZYWP010000101.1:4254-11421 GCA_964651495.1 uncultured Eubacteriales bacterium
ATCCTGGCCCACAATTACCAGATCGGCGAAGTCCAGGACATTGCCGATTACACCGGTGATTCCCTGGGCTTAAGCCAGGAAGCCGCCCGGATCGACGCCGAGGTCATCGTTTTCTGCGGCGTCCACTTCATGGCCGAGACGGCGGCCATCCTCTCTCCTCAGAAAACCGTCCTCCTTCCCGACCTCCACGCCGGCTGCCCGATGGCCGATATGATCTCCGCCGAAGAGCTGCGAGATTGGAAGACGAGATACCCGGGACGGAAGGTCGTCTGTTATATCAACACCACGGCCGAGGTCAAGGCGGAGTCCGATGTCTGCTGCACTTCCTCGAATGCCATTGCGGTGGTGGATTCTCTTCCCGATAACGAAATCCTTTTTGTCCCTGATAAAAATCTGGCCGCCTACGTCGCCCGGCGAACCAAGAAAAAAATCATCGCCTGGGACGGCTACTGCTATGTTCACAACCGCATCCTGGCCTCCGACGTGCTGGCCAAGAAGAGGATATATCCTCGGGCCGAGGTCTGGGTCCATCCCGAATGCCGGCCCGAAGTCATCGACCTGGCGGACAGGGTGATATCGACGGGTTTCATGGTCAAAGCGGCGCGAGAGACGACGGCCGGGCAGGTCATCATCGGAACGGAGGCCGGAATTCTCCACCGTCTGAAAAAGGAGAATCCGCAGACCGCCTTTTATCCGGTCAAGGATGCGGCCTTCTGCTCCAACATGAAGAAAATCAACCTCCGGAAAGTCTGGAAGGCCCTGGAGGAAATGAAATTCAAGATCGAGGTTCCCCCCGAAATCGCTCAACGGGCCAGAGGAGCCATCCAAAGAATGATCACGATCTAGGAGGTCGAGATGAGGAAGATGACGGAAGAAAACGTCAAGGGCGCCTTTGCCGGAGAGAGCCAGGCTCACATGAAGTACATGGCTTTTGGCGAAGCCGCCGAGAAAGAGAAGCTGGCCAACGTCGCCCGGCTCTTCCGGGCTGCCAGCTTCTCGGAGCAGGTTCACGCCACCAACCACCTGCGTGTCCTGAACGGGATCGGCAAATCCGGCGATAATCTCAAGGCGGCCGCGGAAGGAGAAAACTTCGAAATCATCGAGATGTACCCCGCCTACGTCAAGGTGGCGGAAGACCAGGGGGAGAAGAAGGCCGTGACGTTCTTCAACTATGCCCTGGCGGCTGAAAAGGTCCATGCCGGGCTCTATAAAAGGGCCAAGGAGTCCGTCGACAAAGGGCAGGACCTGGGCTATTTCCCCATCCAGGTCTGCGGAGTCTGCGGCTTCACCGTGGAAGGCGACGCTCCGGACAAATGCCCCGTCTGCGGATCGCCGAAAGAGAAATTCGTCAAGTTTTAGGGAGCCGGAAGGAAGGAAAATGAGTCGCCCGTCCCATTCGGGCCGGGCGTCGGAAGGAGGAATGCAGTGGTCTTAGACTCCAAGTTTCGCCCTTATGAGGTCCTGGCCGTGGCGGTCCGATCGGAGATTGAGGCGGCGAATTTCTACGCCGGGCTCCTTGGGAAAGTCAAGAATATCGTCCTGCAGCAGAAATTGAAGTTTCTCGTGCTGGAGGAAAAAAAGCACCGCCGCATCCTGGAGAGGCTTCACGCCCAACGCTTTCCCGGAGTCGAATTGAAGGTTCCCGACAAGGTCGTCCGGCCGAGGCCGTCGGCGCGGGTGGACGAAGAAAGTTCCATCCTGGATTTGTTTAAGGCGGCCCTGGAAGCCGAGAATTACGCTGAGAAATATTATAAAGAATCCCAACAGGTGGTCGAGGACCCGGGAAGCCGGAAGATCCTGGAATACTTGAGCCGCGTCGAACGAAGCCACTATTTTCTGATCAAGTCGGAAATCGACCTTCTCAGCCGGTTCCCGGATTATTACGAGGTCGAGGACTTCCACCTCGGGCAGGACCTCTTCCACGTCGGACCTTGACCGTTGACGGGTGGCGAATATGCCCCGGGGCTTGCCACGGGGAGCCGCTAGTCGGGGGGGAGGGGGAGCCGAGGGGGTATGACCCCTCGGTCGCAGGGCGCTGGTCCATGCCCCGCCCGGATATATTATATACGGAGACACCAAAAAAGAATTGGGTTTTATTTCATTAAACCCCCTTCGCCCCCTTGGGCAATCAAGGGGGACATCGGTAGGTGTCTCCGGAGAGGTCGGAGGCGGGAAGGTCCGAATGAAAGGAGGGGAGTCCGATGAAACACACTTGGCGGTTGGGAAGAATTTTTGGCGTTGATATCAATGTGGATTCGAGCTGGATCGTCATTTTTATCCTCTTCACCTGGGTTCTGGCGGGGAGCCATTTTCCTCGTTCCCACCCGACCTGGCAGCCCAGCCTCAACTGGATGATCGGATTGCTCACCAGCCTCCTTGTTTTTGCCTCGGTCCTGGCCCATGAACTGGCTCATTCTCTGGTCGCGATGAAGCAGGGGGAAAAAGTCCGCAGCATCACCCTGTTTATCCTGGGCGGGGTTGCCCAGATTACGGAGGAGCCGAAAAAACCGCAGAAAGAATTCTTCATGGCGCTCGTCGGCCCGATGTCCAGTTTTGCCCTGGCCTTGTTGTTCTTTGTTCTTTCCCTCTTGCTTGAAGGAGTGAGCGGCCCCCTGACGGCCTCGGCCTCCTACCTGGCCGTTATCAACCTGGCCCTGGGAGTCTTCAATCTCCTGCCGGGTTTCCCGATGGACGGCGGCCGGGTCTTGAGGTCTATTCTCTGGAGCCTGACAGGAAACCTGAAAAAGGCCACCCGGACGGCCTCCCTCGTGGGACAGGGTTTTGCCTTTTTCCTGATCGTGGGAGGAGTCTGGCAGATCCTCGCTGGTCACATCGGCGGTCTCTGGTGGATCCTAATCGGTTGGTTCCTCCATAACGCAGCGGTCAGAGGATACAGTGAAGTCCAGATCAAGAGCGCTCTTCAGGGCATGACGGCGGAAGACCTGATGAACAAGGAATTCGGGACCGTCCCGGAAGGGCTGCCGGTGCGGGACCTGGTCGACGACTATATTCTCAAAAAGAAAGAGAGGGTTTTCCTGGTCGTGGATAACGGGAGTCTGAAAGGAATTGTCTGCCTGGACGATATCAAAAAGACGCCCCAAGACAAATGGTCTCAGGTAATCGTCAGAGACATCATGACGCCCCGGGACCGGCTGGAAGCGGTCTCCCCCCGAGCCGACGGCAACGTGGTCCTGTCGAGCCTGGCCAGCCGGGATATTCATCAGGTTCCGGTCATGGAAGGCGAGAAGATTGTGGGCATCATCTGCCGGAGCGACCTCCTGAAATACATCCAACTCCGGTCTGAGCTGGGAGTCTGAGGACCGATGCGGATTGAGGAGGAGGAAAGGGACATCATCGAGGCCGGCACATAAGGAGGCTATCCGTGGACCCAGCCAAGAAAAGGATCGGGAGGATCATCGAAATCCTGCGCCGCGAATACCCGGCCAGCCGGACCGCGCTCGAGTTCAATACGCCCCTGCAGATTCTCGTAGCGACCATCCTGGCGGCCCAGTGCACGGATGAGCGGGTCAATCAGATCACTCCGGCCCTCTTTAAAAAGTATCCTGGCGGCGCTGATTTCGCCCGGGCCGACCGGGCGGAACTGGAACGCGAGATCCGTCCGACGGGCTTTTTCCGGAACAAGGCCAAGAACATCATCGGCGCCGCGGCCCGGATCGTCGGGGATTTCGGGGGGAGGGTTCCGGACCGAATGGAGGACCTGATTACGCTTCCCGGCGTGGCCCGAAAAACGGCCAACATCGTCCTCTCCTCCGGCTATGGCAAAGCGGAAGGGATTGCCGTCGATACCCACGTCAAGAGATTGTCGGGCCGGCTGGGCTTGAGCAGACAGAGCGATCCTGAAAAAATCGAGCGGGACCTCCTCAAAATTGTCCCCCGAGGGGATTGGCTGGACTTCAACTTTATGCTGGTTAACCACGGCCGGAAGGTCTGCCAGGCCAGAAAGCCGCGCTGCCCGCAGTGCAGCCTGCAGGCTCTCTGCCCTTCGGCGGTCAAACTTTATCCGGAACTCAAATAAATAAAGGCGGGCCGACGGGAGGTTTTTGCCTCGGGGCCGGGTTTTAATGTTCACTTCGGCCGGGAATGACGCTATAATCTGATCGCCACTCCAGTTAGAGATACGGACGGTCTGGCTCCGAGTCCTTTATCTGATAGAGGCGGAGGATGCAAGATGGTGCGTGAGGCCATGCTCTGGCGTGCCCTCGAGGGCGGCCGCGTCGAGTGCTTTCTCTGTGCCCACCGCTGTGTCGTCGCCCCCGCCAAGCTCGGAGTCTGCGGTGTGCGGGAGAATCGAGAGGGAAAGCTCTTCACCCATGTCTATGGAGAGGTCATCGCCGCCCATATCGACCCCATCGAAAAAAAGCCGCTCTATCATTTTCTCCCCGGGACGAGGTCGTTCTCTGTCGCCACTGTCGGCTGCAATTTCCGCTGTCCGTTCTGCCAGAACTGGCAGATCTCCCAAGTGACAAAAAAGGCAAAAGATTTTGGCGGAGGACACCGGCTGGCTCCGGAAGAGATTGTCCGGGAAGCCCGCCGGAGCGGCTGCCGCAGCATCTCCTACACTTACACCGAGCCAACGATTTTTTTCGAGTACGCCTACGACACCGCCCGGCTCGCCCGCGAGGCCGGCCTGACGAATGTCTTTGTCACCAACGGCTACATGACCGGCGAGGCCCTGAGGACTATCCGGCCCTATCTCGATGCCGCCAACGTGGACCTGAAGGCTTTTAGGGAGGAGACTTACAAGAAGGTCTGTGGCGCCCGGCTCGAGCCGGTTCTCGCTTCCATCCGGCTGATGAACGAGCTCGGTATTTGGGTCGAGGTCACCACCCTTGTCGTACCGGGGATGAACGACGGCGATGAGGAGCTGGCCGCCGTGGTCGGGTTCATCGCCGGGGTGAACATCGACATCCCCTGGCATATCAGCCGGTTTCACCCGGATTATAAGTACACGCGGGCCGAGGCGACTCCGCTGGCGACGCTTCGCCGGGCCTATGAGCTGGGAAAACAAGCCGGCCTGCGGTATGTCTACATCGGCAACGTCTGGGGAGAATCGGAGGGCACCGCCTGCCCGCAATGCGGGAAATCGCTTCTCCGGCGAAGCGGTTTCAATGTTGAGGATAACCAGCTCAGAGAAGGCCGCTGCCCGTTTTGCGGGACGGCCATCGCCGGCCGGTTTTAGGCCGGGGCATGCTAGAATGATAAAAGAAGCCACGGCCCGACAACGGCCGAGTTGTTCAATCCGGTCCCGAGGATCCATGGAGCAGAAATACATATTTCTCGACCACACGGCCGATGCCAAGTTCCAGGCGTTCGGCCGGAATCTAGAGGAGGCCTTCGCCAACGCCGCCCTGGCCACGGCGTCCCTGATGTGGGACCCGGAGCGGGTCGAGCCCAGAGTCCGCCATCCCGTCCGCGTCAGGGGCCGGGACCTCGAGCAGCTCCTGGTGCGCTTTCTGGCGGAGATCATCTATCTTTTTGACACCAGGACGTTTCTCCTCCATTCGGCCGAGGAAATCCGGATCGAGAATAGACCGGACGGCTATCGGCTCGAAGGTGTCTTCGCCGGCGACCGAAATGCCGGCCGCTACGATCTCTATGGCGAAGTCAAGGCCGTCACATATAATGAGATCAAAATCGAGACCGCTGACCGCGTCACCCTTCAGGTAGTGGTCGATATCTGAGTTTTGGAGGTGCGAAGATGGAGCTGCGCAAAATCAACGACCTGACCTGGGAGATTCCCAAGCATGGGGCCATGCGCGTGCCGGCCACGATCTATGCTTCAGCCAAACTCCTGGAGAGCGTCAAGCGCGACCTGACTCTCGAGCAGGCGAAAAACGTGGCCTGCCTTCCGGGAATCCAGCGGATGTCCTACGTCATGCCGGATGCCCATCAGGGTTACGGGTTCCCGATCGGCGGGGTTGCCGCCTTTGACCTCGATGAGGGCGTCATCTCGCCCGGCGGAGTCGGGTATGACATCAACTGCGGGGTCAGGCTGTTGCGGACGGATTTCATGGAAAAAGATATCGCCGCCAGGAGAAAAGAGCTGCTGGCAGAGATCTTCAAGGAGGTCCCGGCCGGGGTGGGAAAGGGGGGGATCACCAAGCTCAGCCGCAGCGTGCTCAAGGAAATCCTGACCAGGGGGGCGGAGTGGGCGGTGGAGAATGGTTACGGCACACGCGACGACCTGCTGATGACTGAAGAGAACGGCCGGATGAAGGATGCCGACTCAGCCCACATTTCCGCTCGGGCGCTCGAACGGGGCATCCCCCAGCTCGGGACTCTTGGTGCCGGCAATCATTTCCTTGAGATCCAGAAAGTCGCCCAGATTTATGACCCGGAAACGGCCCGGGTATTCGGAATCCAGGGGGAAGGTCAGGTCATGGTCATGATCCACTGCGGAAGCCGGGGGCTAGGCCATCAGGTGGCTTCCGACTATATCGAGCTGATGGAGGACAAATTCGGGATCCAGGGTCTGCCCGATCGGGAGTTGATCAACGCGCCCGTCCGTTCGCCGCTGGGCCAGCAATATTACAAATCCATGTGCGGGGCGGTCAACTATGCTTTCGCCAACCGCCAGATGATCGCCCACTGGGTGCGCGATGTTTTCGCCAGGGTCATGGGCAGTTCAAAGGGAATGCGCCAGGTCTACGATGTCTGCCACAATGTGGCCAAGCTCGAAAAGCACGTCATCGACGGCCGGACGCGGGAAGTCTGCATCCACCGCAAAGGAGCGACGCGGAGCTTCGGGCCGGGCCAGCCGGAAATCCCCGAAGTCTACCGTCCCCACGGCCAGCCCGTCATCATCCCGGGAAGCATGGGGACCGCTTCCTACGTGCTGGTGGGGACCGCTGCGGCCGAAGACCTGAGCTTCGGCTCGACCGCCCACGGCGCCGGCCGTGTGATGTCCCGTCACGAGGCGCTGCGCCGCTTCCGCGGCGAACAGATTCGCGACGAGCTGCTGAAGAAGGGCATTGAGCTACAGTCCACGAGCTGGAAGGGGATCGCCGAGGAGGCCCCCGGAGCCTACAAGGATGTGGACGAGGTGGTCCGGGTCTCCCACGAAACCGGGATCGGCCGGCTGGTGGCCCGGGTCGTCCCCGTCGGCGTGATGAAGGGCTAAAAAACCAGCCCAAACATCAGGTAGTG
>CAZYWP010000102.1:0-11421 GCA_964651495.1 uncultured Eubacteriales bacterium
AGGGGTCCCCTACGCTCCGGGCGTTGCAGGGACTGGCGCCGTGCCACCCATTCCCGTTAGTTAAGAATCCTCCTCTCCTTTGTCCTCCCACCCGCAGGGGGAGGGAGTTTTCAAAGTTCGTGGGTGGCCCTCAGCGTCATGAGAAATTAGCCATAGTAATAGACGTATCCCTCCGCGAGCGTGCACCGTCTGATTATGAATGAGTAAATCAGCCAGGAAAGCGGGAGAATCGTTTCGTTATAGATACGATTCTCCCCATTTGGTCGTCTCGAAGCTACTCTGCGCTCATTACCAATAAAGAACGCCGTGGGCAACCATCTGCCCCTTGACGAACGGAATAGCGAGCAAGTTGATCTCATCCATGTAGTTGGCAATAACGCAGATCTCGACTGCACCCGTGATGGCGGCTTTCCCAAATTCGACCAGCTGGGGCTTCCACGAATCGAAGGATCCCGGAGGCGCCTCGGGATGCAAGAAATCGAAATAATCGATGGCCAGATCGGCCAACTGGTCGGCCATTATGGCGATCGCCGTCTCTTCGGGAAGCAGGAGAATGAGCCCGTACTGCATAATAAATTCACGGTATTTCGGCTCGGCGGCGTCGATCATGGGAGTACAGACTAGCGGGAAGGCGGCCTTGAGGAGATTGGCAAATTCGGGCGTCCTGAGAGCAGCTGCCAGGAGAACCTTTTTCCCGATGAGCGGATCGGCTCTTTTGACGATCAGGTCGCCGGCATACTCGATGATATTGTGGCAGAACATCAGCCGAGTGTCATAGTCATCCTGCAAACCCATGGCTCTCCAGACGCCTTGAAAATTCAAGGCAAGATCGAGTTGAACTGAGAGCAGGATGACGTATCCGGGCGGCTGCATTGTAAAGCCCAGCGGCTTGTCAGCGGGGAAAGGGATATTTCCTTGAGTCACGAACGGATTAGCCTGCCAGTGGGCGACAAAATCAGCCCCCCAGACATCGTTATGGGAAACATATCCAAAGGCTGCGGCCTTTTTTAGCCCCCAGTTGGCCTGATACCAGACGGATAGAAAATTCTCATTGTTCTTTTCGGGCACCGTCCCCGGAATGCCGTGAGTGAATCCTCGCACCATCGCATACAACGTAGGATCTGCCATCAGGCTGAACTCGAAGTTGAACAAATCCGGCGCCATTGCGCCGTACATCTCGTTGTAGTTGCCGAGCGGCAGTATCTTGCCGATCTTGTTGGCGATGTAAGCGTGGGTGGCGAAGTTCCAGGAATACGCCGAAGACGACAGAAATGCCAGCGCCAGCAGGATCGCCGACGCGGAAACTATCTTCTTTTTCATCTTTTCCTCCTTAGCGAGCAAAAGAAATAATCCTCCCGCCCTTTTCCTCCAGGCGACATATATATAGGCAAAAAAGCATGGGATGTCAAGCTTTATTGCAATCTCGGGGCGGATTCCGTAAAATATTGACTCAAGACGGCCAATCTGACCTGGAATGGCTGAAAAACCGCTTTCTTCAGAGCAAGGAGAGGTGCCCATGCCGAACCAAGATTTCACCTACGCCCTGGCCAACCCCCTCGCGGTCATCCTCGACAAGCCGCCGCAGGATTTCACCCGGGCCGACTTGCTCAAAGTGATCGACCAGAAACACATCGAGCGCATCACCTTTCATTACACCGCTCTCGACGGCAAGCTCAAAGAGCTGAAACTGCCGGTGGCCAACGCTTTCCAGGCGGAGACCATCCTGGCGGAAGGGGAGAGGGTGGACGGCTCCCAGCTCTTCAAGGGCATGGTCGATGCCTCTCTCTCCGACCTCTATGTCGTCCCGGTTTATAAAACCGCCTTTTTAAATCCGTTCGACGATGATAGCCTTGATTTCATCTGCCGCTATCTGACCAAGGACGGCGACCTCGCCCCCTTCGCCCTCGACAGCATCCTGGCCCGGGCCTGCCAGGTTTTCCGCCAGCGTTCCGGCCTCGAAATTCAGACGCTGGGGGAACTCGAGTTCTTCCTCCTCAGCGACCGCAACCCCCACCTCTTTCCCGCCCAGAAACAGCACGGCTACCACGCCGCCGCGCCCTACATCAAGAGCGGCCAGATCCTTAACGAAATGGTCCGTCACATCACCCAGATCACAGGCTCGGTCAAATACGCCCACAGCGAAGTCGGGTTCGTCGAGAGTGTGCGCAGCGACCTGGAAGAGATTCAGGGCAGGCAGGCCGAGCAGCTCGAGGTGGAATACCTGCCACGGCCGCCCGAGGAGATGGCCGATGCCCTTGTCCTGGGCCGCTGGCTCATCCGGAACATCGCCTACAAGTACGGCTGTGTGGCCACCTTCACGCCCAAGATCGAGGAAGGGGTGGCGGGCAGCGGGCTCCATTTTCACCTCGAGCTCCTCAAGGACGGCAAGAACATCATGGTGGACCAGGCGGGGAAGCTGTCCGGGCCGGCGCGCCGGCTGATCGGCGGGCTGTGCCACTACGCCGACTCGCTCACCGCCTTCGGCAACACGGTTTCGTCGGCCTATCTCCGGCTCGTCCCCAACCAGGAAGCGCCCACCCGGATCTGCTGGAGCGACCTCAACCGCAGCTCCATGATCCGCGTGCCCCTGGGCTGGTCAAACCTGCGCCACCTGGCCAAACGGCTGAACCCGCTGGACACCTCCGGTTTCACAGGCCTGGAAAGCCGTCAGACGGTCGAGCTGCGCAGCCCCGACGGGAGCGCCATCATCCACCTCCTTCTCGCCGGGATCGTCATGGCGGTTGAATGGGCCTTCCGGGAGGACGACTCTCTGTTCAAGAAGAACCTGCCGCTCGAGCTGGCAGACAAGCTGTATGTTCAGGGCAATATCTTCACCGACCAGGCCCTCCTCCAGAAGCTGCCGACGCTGCCCCGCTCCTGCGTCGAGTCGAGCCGGATCCTGCTCGAGAAGCGCGACCTCTACGAGAGAGACGGCGTTTTTCCGCCCAGCGTCGTAGATTATCTGGCCAGGCTGCTCCGGGCGGAGAATGACGAGGGGATGAACCAGAAGCTGGCCGACCTGCCGGCCGACGACCGCCTGCACGAGACGCGCAAGATCATGCACAAGGACCTGCACCGGCATTGAGGGATTAACCGCCATGCCCCAGGAAACCATGACCCCGCGCGAGCGCTGGCTGGCCGTGCTCCAGCGCCGGAAACCCGACCGGATCCCGATGGACTATTGGTCCACGGAAGAGACGTCGGCGTTGCTGCGCCGGCATCTCGGCTGCCGGACGATCCGCCAGGCGCTCAAAAAACTCCGCGTTGACTTCGTCATCAAGGTCGAGCCGGAATATTCCGGTCCCAGGCTCGCCCGGCGGAGCGACGTCTTCGGCTGCCGCTTCGGCTACATCGATTATGGCAGCGGCGTCTACGACGAATGCATCCATAATCCGTTGGCCTCCTTCCGGTCGGTCGAGGAAATCGAGCGCCGATACCACTGGCCGAGCCCGGACTGGTGGGATTACAGCGACATCCCGCGGCAAATCCGGGGATGGGAGATGTATCCGATCCGGGGCGGCGGGTCCGAGCCCTTCCTGATCTACAAGAACCTCCGCGGCCAGGAGCAGGCCCTGATCGACCTGATCGACAACCCGGAAATCGTTCGCTATTGCCTCGGCAAGCTCTTCGACCTCGCCTACGAAAACACGGTCCGCATCTATGAGCAGATCCCGGGAAAAGTCACCCTCTCGTATGTCGCCGAGGACATGGGCGGCCAGACCGACCTGATGTTCTCCCCGGCCCACATCAGGGAGTTCCTCCTGCCCGGGATGAAGCGGATAATCGACCTGGCCCACCAGGCGGGGGCGTATGTTTTTCACCATAATGACGGCAACTGCCGCCGGATCATCCCCGACATGATCGCCGCCGGGATCGACGCCCTCAACCCCATCCAGTGGCGCGTCCCCGGCATGGAGCGAGAAGAGCTGAAACGGGAATTCGGCGGCAAGCTCATCTTTCACGGAGCGATGGACAATCAATTCACCCTGCCCTTCGGAAGCCGAGAGGATGTGAGACGGGAGGTCCTGGACAACTACCGGATTCTCGGACAGGGAGGGGGATACATCCTGGCGCCCTGTCACAACATCCAGCCCATCACGCCGGTCGAGAATATCGTCGAGATGTACGCCGCGGGCTACGAATACGGCTGGACCTGAGCGGCGGAGCGCCCCTTTCCGGGCCGGGCCTCAACCTGATAACGCCTGGTGAGCCTTGAACTCGCCGCTTAAAGATCTCCAGAGGGAGTTGAAGCGGTCCTGGAGGGCGCGGTAGACGGCCGCGTTTCCGGCCCGGGGCTCGATGGGCCGCGATCCTTTTTTAATCCTCTCAGCAAGGACGTCGGCGATGTCCGTGTCTTTGCCTCTGTCCCTTTCATAGGCCCAGATTGACTGGAGGGCGGCGCCGTAGGCGGCCGCTTCCTGCTCGGCCAGGGTGACGACCGGAGTCTGGAAAACATCGGCCACGACCTGGAGCCAGAGTCTGCTCCCGGCCCCGCCGCCCGTCGCCCTGATCTCAGCCGGCCTGAGCCCGAGCGCGCGCATTCTAGCAAAGCCGTAGCCGAGGTTGAGGATCGTCCCTTCCATGATCGCCCGCGCCAGGAAGGGTGCGCTGAATGTCCTGCGGTTGAGTCCGAAGAAGACGCCGCTGGCGCAGGGAAGATCGGGAACCCGTTCGCCATCGATGAAGGGCAGGAATAGAAGTCCGTCCGACCCGGCCGGCGCCCGGCCGGCCAGGGTCTCGAGGTCTTTGTTTGTCAGGCCGAGCAAGCCCTTGAAATGTTCCGTCGCGTTGGTCACGTTCATCGTGCAGAGCAAGGGGAGCCACCCTCCCGTGCTGTCGCAAAAGGCCGCGATCTCCCCTTCGGGGTCAATAAAGGGACTCTTAAAATAGGAGAAGACCGTCCCCGAAGTTCCCAGGCTGGCCGTGCAGACGCCGGGAACGACGTTGCCGCTTCCGATCGCCGCCATCATGTTGTCCCCGCCGCCGCTCGCCACTAGGACGCGGTCCAGTCCGTATCGCGCCGCGATGCCCTTTTTGACCAGGCCGACCGGCTCGACCGGATGCCGGAGTGGCGGAAGCTTGAGCCGCAGCGCCGGCTCGATCGCCGCCACGGCTTCTTTGTGCCAAACCCGGCTCCTGACGTCCATGAGCCCGGTCCCGGAGGCATCGCCGTACTCCATAGCCGCGGTTCCTGTCAGATAAAAGTTGAGATAATTATGGGGCAAAAGGATCGTCTTGAGGCGGGCGTAGTTCCGGGGCTCTTGGCGCTTCAGCCAGAGGATCTTGGAGGCGGTATACCCGACGGCCAGGCTGATGCCGACCTTGCGGATGAATTTTTTTCTGCCGCCGAGCCGGCTGACGATCATTTCGGTCTCCTCGACGGTCGAGGTGTCGTTCCAGAGCTTGGCCGGCCGGATCGTCCGGCCGTTTTCGCCGAGGGGGACGAGTCCGTGCTGCTGGCCGGATACGCCCAGAGAAACAACCTCCCCGGGGTTGATCCGGGCCTGGCGAAGCGCCGAGCGCAGCGCTCGTTCCAGGGCTTCGACCCAGATGTCAGGGTCCTGCTCGCTCTCGCCGGGTTTGAGGCCTTCGACCATGCGGTGCGGGCCGTAACCGCGGCCCCGGACTCTGCCTCTGAAGTCGACCAGCAGGGCTTTCGTTCCCTGTGTCCCCGAGTCGATCCCAATGCAATACATCCTTTCTCCTTCCCTTCTGAGACCGAACTATGTCTCTATAGGCGACCTCCGGTCAAACTAAAAAACGCGCAACGGATTGGTCAATATCTTGTGCCAGGTGTCGAGCCGGTGGGGCCAATCATCCTCCAGTCGCAGCACGATATAGGCGTTTTTCTCGTAGAAAAAACTCCCTTTCGGGACAAAAGTGAACAGGTTGTTGGTGAAAAAATCCCCCCATGTGTAGATGAGCGGCCGGACCCAGTAGACGTAGTTTCCATCCGCGGGCGCATAGAAATAAGTTCCCGCTTTGTGATGGTATTCGCCCGGGATTTCGAGGTTTCCGGCGGCGGCGTTGAGGCGCAGGCTGAAGAAGCCGTAGCCTTCTTTCGTATTGACCAGCCCGACCCAGTCCAGGCTGTCCGGCGCGATGTGGACGACGCCGAAGGGAACTCCGTTCTTCTCCGCGAGGGGCATTTTGACAATCCTCCGGGTCTTGTCTCTGTAAACCAGAGAGTCGAACAGTTCTTTGAAGAGGACCATCTCGTCGTTGCGGACAGCGATCACTCCCAGGTCGTTAAGGAGATTCATCCGGGTCTCGGAGATAAAATACGGGGCGTTGGCCTCAACGGTGTACTTGACCTCGAGGAAGACATCTTTGATCCTCGGCATCGGTCCTTTCCGGGAATTCAGATATAGGGAGGCGCCGCTTTTTTCCTCAAAAGAGGGCGGGGGATTCCAGTCGAAGGAGTGGTCCCAGGCGATGCCCGGCACAAAGACATCGGGGTTCCAGTGGATGACCCCGGCCTTGTTGTAGAGTTTTACGCCCGCCTCAAGGGATTCGATGGTGTTGACCTGGCCGCTCTGCGGACTGAGCTCGAGGACGAGCTTGGGGGTGCGCACCGTCTTTCCCAGCCCTTGGCCCGAGAGGACGATTTTTCCCGGCTCCGGAGAAAGGCCTTCGCCTTTGAGGACGAGGAGCATCTTTTTCTCGCCGGCGGCCGCGTCGAGAGGGAGGGCAATCTTATAAGTGAGCGTCGCAGGATGACTCGCGGCAACCTTCTCTGGGGGATAGGATTCTCTCCTCTCCATAATTTCATAGGGGACCGAAGTCGAGCCGTCGAAAATGACAAAATCGCCGGTTTCGATTTCGCTCCTGGCCGCCGTAAGGGTCAGGATGATGACCTCCGCTTTTCTCTCGATTCCGGCCTCTTCCTCGATCTTATAAATCCGGTAGAACCCTTCCTTGCCGCCGGGGATCCCGCCCTCCCGGGGGGACTTTCCCGCCAGCTCGTAGGGCTGCGGGGGCGAGTTCTCGGGTTGGCTGACGAGCGTGATGCGGTAGCTCTTGCCTCCCGCCCAGGCGTAATCGATGACGATGTCATAGACCCCCTTCTCAAGGGGGTTTCCGGCCGGCACATTCTTGCCGTCTTTAAAAATGAGGAATTGACCGGTCTTTTCCCCATTCAGCAGCATCTCCTTGACCTGGAGCTTGGCGGCGGTGACCTCAAAAGGAAATTGAAGGCGAAAAGAAGGCTCGTCCAAGGTCGGAGCGCGAAAAATGAGGTTCGCCGGGGCCGCGGCGGCCGTGCACCCGATAAAAAAGAGAGAAGTGATGAAAGCCGTTGTTTTTTTCATGCTGGCCTCGTTTGAGACTGGCTATTTTTTCTTTTTTCCTCCGACGGCCTCCTCGACACCCTCCTCGAACGGCTCGGTCAGGATCGGCACCACCCATCCTTCGGGACTTTCGGCGAAGGTTTCGACGGATTCGAGGACGCTCAGGGGATATTTGAGCATCTGGTAAAGCCGGTCCGCTTCCGCCGAAAAGCTCTGATTTTTCTTGAAGGCGTAAGGATAGAAAACATTCCTTTCGAGATAAACGCTGCCTTTGCGGACGGGAAGCATCCGGGTCTGGTTGTTAGTCCCGAACGAATACACCAGCCCCCGGGCGAGATAATACCAGGGCCCATGCTGAATATAGACGAAGGGCATCACCGCTGAGGCATCACCGCCCTCCACGTTCGTCATCGTCGTTTCGAGATAGAGGTTGGCGAAGGCGATGCCTTTATTCTCATCATAGAAAGTCACCCAGGGCACATCGGGCCGCAGGGTGATCACATGGTCCGGATGCATCCTGGTGCGGCCGAGGTCGATGACCTGGACGCCGCCGTCCATTGTTTTGTAGGCAGCCTTGGTGAAGATTTCCTTGTTGAAGACGACCTCGCCGTTGCGCAGCGCCTGGACAAACAGGTTGTCGGAAATGTCGATGGTCGTCTGGACGAGCAGGTACGGCGTGCCGGCATAGAAATGATAGGTCACACTGGAGAAGATATTCGGATAATAGGGGATAGGGGCGGCGATTCGGATGGAGTAGAAGACCGGCCCGCTCACCTCTGTATAAGGCGGGCTTTCCCAATCCGAGGTGTGATACCAGGCATGCGGCGGGGAGTAGACGCAGGGATTCCAGTGGATGGAGCCGTTGGTCTCGAGCTTGTGTTCGAGCCGGGTCTTCGACGCTTTCTCGGTGATCTCGTAGATGACCCCGCTCTTTTTGTTCAGGGTCACTCGGAAAAAATTGTTCTCGATCGTCTTGCCGATGTCCTCGCCCGTGACTTTGAGGTCGGTGGGATAAGCGGGTTTCGCCGCCTCCGGGTTGTTGTAGAAAACCAGGTAGGTGGCCTTTTCCTTCGGCCTGAGGTTGGCGGCGAAAGCGACGCTGAAGGTTGTCGTCGGATGGTAGCGGACGATCCGCTCGCCCGTTTTTTCGTCAATCTCGACTGCGGAGAGGGCTTTTTGGTCATCCCAGGTGATTAAATCGTAGACCTGTGAGGGGATTTCGGTGTAGGAGATGTCGCTCCCTCCCTTTTCCGCTTTGACCACCCTGATTTCATCCGGAGACTTGAGATAAGGGCTCAAAATTCCGACCGTCGCGTGGACGGGATAGTTCGCTCTTCCGATCCCGCTTTCTTCTGAAACGAGGAGGGAGAGGTAGTTTTTCCAGGCTCCGTTCCAGTAGCCTTTCAGGGCAGGCGCAGTGGCTTTTTGGGTCAGGGTGACGGACTTGTTCAGTTTCGCGTCATCGAGCTGGACCTGGAGCTCATAACCCAGATTTCCGCTCCAGGAGTGCCGCACCTTGATTTCGAAAGGAAGCTCGCCCTGGATATCCTTTCCCAGGACTTCTTCTCTTTCCTGGTAGAGAAGAAAATCCCGCGCTCTGGCACCATTGACGGTGACGCGGGCGACCCGCCAGAGCCCCTTGGACAGAGTTGACGGGTCAGCGAATGAGGCTTTGATGAAATACCAGGGTTCGCCGTCCACCGGGTAGCCGAATTCCGCGGCCGCGGCCAGGCTGACCAGGCTGATGGCCAGGAAGGAAATCAACAAGGCTGCCTTTTTCACAGAGCCCTCCTTGTTTTTTGGGGTTTTAGAAAAGAAAGACTCGAATTGCATAAGAAGCGCCCTTTTTTTATCAAAATCCGCCGGCAATAGCAAGGCTTCGGAGGACGAGGGGATTCGTGTGAATTAAAGGATCTAGGCGGGAGATCGGCGCCGTATTGACAGGGAGGAGACTTTGTTATATTTTCTGGCGCGACATGAGTTTAAGCCTGCTCGACTGGGTCGTCATCGCCCTGTATTTTTTGATCAGCTTGGGGATCGGGCTCTATTACCGGCGCAAAGCCACGAAAAGCGTCAGCGACTTTTTTGTCTCCGGCCGCAACGTCACCTGGTGGCTGGCCGGGACTTCGATGGTGGCGACGACGTTCGCCGCCGACACGCCGCTGGCCGTCACCGGTCTGGTGGCGCGCAACGGGATCGCCGGCAACTGGATCTGGTGGAGCATGGCCTTCAGCGGCATGCTCACCGTCTTTTTCTATTCCCGCCTCTGGCGCCGGGCGGGCGTCCTCACCGATGTGGAATTCGCCGAGCTCCGCTACAGCGGCGGGCCGGCGCGGTTCCTGCGCGGCTTTCGGGCGTTCTATCTGGGGCTTCCGATCAACCTGATTATCATGGGCTGGGTCAACCTGGCCCTGGTGAAGATCCTGATGCTCGTGCTCGGGGTGACCAAGTTCCAGGCCCTCCTGATCACCATCGGCGTCATGTTCATCACCGCTTCGATCTCGACTCTCTCTGGGCTCTGGGGAGTCCTGGTCACCGACATGTTCCAGTTCATCCTGATCATGGGGATGGTGATCGTGCTGGCCGTCTTTGCCATCCATAATGTCGGCGGCATGAGCGGCATGATCGACAGCATTCAGTCCATCGAAAAGAGCCGAGGAGCTGCCGGCTCCATCCTCTCCTTTGCTCCCCAGCTCAACTCCGCCTGGATGCCCCTCATCACCTTTTTCGTCTACATCGCCGTCAACTGGTGGGCCTCCTGGTACCCGGGAGCCGAGCCGGGAGGGGGAGGCTTTATCGCCCAGAGAATCCTCAGCGCCAAGGATGAAAAGCACTCGCTGCTGGCCACGCTGTGGTTTAACATCGCTCACTATGCCCTCCGGCCCTGGCCCTGGATCCTGGTGGCCCTCGTCGCCATCGTCCGTTTTCACGGCGACCCCGCTTTCGCCGCCGACCCGGAATCGGGTTACATCCGGATTTTGATCACCGACCTGCCGGCCTCCCTTCGCGGCCTGATGATCGCCGGGTTCTTCGCCGCCTACATGTCCACCATCGCCACTGAGCTCAACTGGGGAGCGAGCTACCTGGTCAATGACCTCTACCGCCGCTTCCTGGTCCGCCGGCGGAGCGAAAAACACTACGTGGTCATCTCCCAGCTCGCGACCATGTCGCTGATGATCCTGTCGGTCATTGTCAGCTTCTTCATGGAGTCGATTGCCGACGCCTGGAAGTTCATCATCGCCATCGGTGCGGGGACGGGCCTGGTCTATCTGCTGCGCTGGTTCTGGTGGCGGATCAACGCCTGGAGCGAAGTCTCGGCCATGATCGCCGCCTTCGTCACATCGCTGACCCTGCAGCTCGGTTTCGGCCTGAGCGAGAGCGAGCCGCGCGAGTTCGCTTATCTCTGCCTGATCACGGTGGCCGTGACCACGGCCGTCTGGCTGGCCGTGACCTTCTTGACCAGGCCGGAGTCAAAGGATGTGCTTCTGGCCTTTTACCGGCGCGTCCGGCCGAGCTCCGCTCTCTGGGGGCCGATCGCCCGGGAAGCGACGGATATTGTTCCCCGCCGGGACGGGCTCTTCAACCTGATGGACTGGCTGTCCGGCGTGGCGATGATCTACGGCTTTCTGTTCGGCGCGGGGAATATCTTATTCGGCCGGGTGGTGTTGGGGGCGGTTTTCCTGGCCCTGGGGCTCCTCTTCGGCGGGATCATCTACGCCGATTTGAACAAGCGGGGCTGGAAAACCATTACTGATTAACGCGCAGCTTGAAGCGCAGGTTTGGCCTGGAGAGGACTTCCTTATTGACCACGTAGCGGGGAGGTTTGCCCTCGAGACAGGCCTTGACGTCATCCATGATCATGACCCGGATGTCCCAGCCGCCCTCCTCCGAATACCAGGCGATATGGGGACTGAGGACTGCATTGCTCATCCGCAGGAGCTCCAGGTCGGCCGGGGGCGGCTCTTTCTCGAAGACATCCAGCCCGGCGCCGGCGATCATTCCTTTTTTCAGGGCCTCGATCAGGTCCTCAGTCTTGACAATCGGGCCGCGCGAGGTGTTGACGATGATGGCCGTGGGCTTCATCAGGGAGAATTTCTCCAGGTTGAACATCCCCCGCGTCTCCTCCGTCACC
>CAZYWP010000103.1:0-7960 GCA_964651495.1 uncultured Eubacteriales bacterium
TCAAACTTAGGAACTTCGCTTGTGTTAAGTATTACTACAAGTGCAAGGTTTCGTAAACTCAATAAAGCCAAAAATCGTATAATAAGTTGAGCATGGTAGGAGGCGCGATTTTGGCTTGACATCTTTTTTCATACAGGATATAGAGACTACGGATGCTAATGAAAGAGTTATTAACTGCTCTAGTTCAAAATAAGTTAGTTTTTCATTGCTGTTGTTTCCTCTGTCAATTAAAGCCCTGCAATTCTTTTCGCCCAAAATACAATCAATCATGAGGAGTAGCGAAAATTGTTAAAATTCGGTCTTCAGAGGGGAAACTCAATTAGCATAAGAATTCTAAGTATCCGAGATAAGTTCAATAATTTGGATTGGACTCCAAATAATTGGATCGAAATGGCTATCACAGTTTTTTCTCTATTTTCGTATCCTATTTATATTGTATGAATTACGAGCATGTCATCAACTTGGCATAGATATTGCTGAAAAATAAGAGCTAAAATGTTTCTTGAAGGAGGTGAAAGAAGCATAAAAGGGTACTGTAATGGCGTTTTAGGAGGGAGCATAATTTTGCTTTCTGGGCAAACGTATTATCCTAATAATCAAGGATGAGTAAAGGAAGGAGGTGAGAATGCCCTGCGGACATCCAAACAAAACTCTCCAAGGTTTTCATCATCACAGGATTCTTTGAAAGGAGGTCTAATGAAAAGGCTAATTTTATTCTTTGCACTCATCGCCCTTTCGGCCTTCCTGACCTACGGACAAGAGGTTACGGGTGAGATCATCGGTAAAGTCACCCTTGCCGAGGACGGCACTCCTCTTCCCGGAGTGACGGTCACGCTGACCGGACAGACTTACGGCCGATTGGATTTCATCACCACCAAAGAGGGCAACTACAGATTCTGGAAGCTCTCCCCGGGCAACTACGAGTTGAAGTTCGAGCTTCAGGGTTTCAAAACCGTTGTTCGCAGCGGAATACGAGTCAACGTCCTGATGACGGTTAGACTCGACGCGGCCATGGAAACTGGAGCCATTGAGGAGGAGGTGACCGTCATCGGCCAGACTCCCGTCATTGACACCAGGAAGACCAGGGTCGCCTCAAGCTTCACGAGCGACGAAGTCGTCTCCTTGCCGGTGGCCAGGAGGGTGTCCGAGATCGTCAACCTGGCGCCCGGAACGCTGAGCGCGCATCCCCAGATCGGGACCTCGGGCTCGGGAGTCATCCACGGATTCGGCGTCCGGTTCCAGGTGGGAGAATTCAGCCTGGACGGCGCTTCTTTCAGGGCCACTTACGGCGCCAGCGGCATGCCGACCGGAGTCAACACGATCCGTGTCGAGGAGACCCAGGTCACGACTTCGGGACAGGATATCACCAACGTCCAGGGCGGCGCCACGGTCAATTTGGTCACTAAGCGAGGCGGCAACAAGCTGTCCGGCGAGTCCTTTATCGCTTTAATCGACAACGCCCTTTCGTCCAAAAAGAAACTCCCCGCCAACATGGGACCCAAGCCGGCCACGGGCGCTGACCCGAATGTCACCTACCTCGGCTACCCCGGAAGAGCGGGCGTCTTCAGGACCTATGACTACGGCGGAGCGCTGGGAGGCCCCATCCTCCAGGATCATCTTTGGTTCTTCGGATCCTGGGCCGTCGTCGATTCCCAGACTCAAAGCAATGCCGGGACCATCGCCGACAGGTATTACAGCCCCGACATGTACGGCAAGATCAGCTTCCAGTGGAAAAGAACAACGGCGGAAGTCTCCTATGCTCACACCGATGCCGTAGCGAAGAATGTGGATTTCAGCTCGGCCATCGTCACGATCAACAAGCTCGACCGGGCAAATCCCTACAATACCTACACCGCCATGGTCACCCAGACTCTCTGGAACAAGCTCCTGTTGAGCGGCAAATTGACCTACTTTGCTGGCAAAACGGCAACGCACCAGGCCAATTTCAACTGGACGGGTGCCGGCGACGTTTCCTATGATGACGGCCGGACCTACAATCCTCCAGGCAGATATTATACTTATAACTGGTTCATATCGCCCTACCCCTACAACACCGAAACAACGGGCCACTGGCAGCATTACGGCGACCAGCAGAAGCGGCCATATTGGGTCATTGAGGCCAACTATTTTGCCGAGAGCTTCCTGGGCGGAGACCACGAAATCAAGGCCGGCGTCGACCGGAATTACTCCCGGTTTATTGAAGAGTATATGGCTCCGAACCAGTTGTTTGTGCATGACTATCCCTGGTCGCGGACGACTTCGGTCCCGAACAACGCTCCTACGCCTTATGCGAATGGAAATTATTGGGGATTTATGCAGACCTACTGCGACAGGTACGGCGAGAAAAGAGCGGAGCGTACCGGCGTCTATTTTCAAGACGTGATGACCTATGGCCGCCTGACCGCTAACATTGGGCTGCGGGTGGACTGGCACGCCGTTGCCTGGGAGCCCGTGACCTATCATGCCTTTATGCCGGGCGACCAGGATGTTACGAACGGGGGCTGGACCCAGTGGACGGGCGAGACCACGGTTGCAGGCGGAAGGCTTACCGTCGATCCCACCTTCTCCCCGAGATTTTCTCTGAGCTACGACCTCTTCGGGAAGGGCAGGGATTTTCTCAAGTTCATGTATTCCGACTACGGCGGAATGTTCGAAAGCGGGATCCGGATCAGCGCCATGTTCAAGCCGGGCAATACCCGCGGCGAGTTCACCATGCCCTTCATCGACTACAACCGCAACTGGGTGCCGGACTTTGCGACGGACGAAATCTTCTTCCTCAACTGGTTCGGCCGGTGGCCCACTCCAACTGACGTCCAGACCGTAGCCGCTGTCTCACAGGCGGAGAAAGCAGGCCTGGAAGCGATTTACGGCGTCGGCAAAGTCCCCTGGAACGCCTGGACCTACCCCGGCTATTTTTATGTGGGTTTCTCCGGCAATCCTCTGGGCAATAAAGCCACAGGCAGAAATCCCGTGGACTTCCTGGCTGACAGCTACACGCCCGAAAAAATCAGGGAATTCCTGCTGAGCTACGAAAAGATGCTCGGCACCGACATGAGCGTCCAGCTCCTGCTCGCCTACAAGAAGAACTACAATCTCCAGTGGGCCCGGGGCTATACCGGCCAATACACCGGCGACGTCAGCAGCGTCACCCTGCTGCCGAATGATACGAGCATCAAGGTCGGCACCGACCCCACAACGGGCTGGGACATGTACCAGAGAGATGCCAAGTACCCGACTCCGGGCGGCTATATGTATGACGCCTATAAGAATACCTACAACGATTTCAAGGGCGTCGAATTGATTTTCACCAAGAGGTTCAGCAACAAGTGGATGCTCCAGGTTTCCGGCGATCTGCAGGACTGGAGATATCATCCAGACAAAAGCGAAACCGGCATGTCCACGCTGTTCGATTACTATGATGATGCCCCCTACCAGGCCTTCCAATATCGCAGCACAGAGCCCGGGCAGAACGTCCGCTGGCACTTCAAGGCGGCTGGACTCTACCAACTTCCTTTCGGGATCAACATCTCCGGCTTTGTCGATGTCCGCGACGGATACCCGGTTAACGGCAAATGGGTTACCTCTTATCTCGCCCAGACCCTCCCGGCGAAGACCGACAAGTACGGCGACTGGCGCATGCCCACCTTCTGGTACATGAACCTGACCCTGGAAAAACAGTTCAAATTCAGCGAGAGCGTCTCAAGCACCGTCTACGCCACCGCCTACAACGTGACAGACGTCATGACAACAACCTCCATCAACGAGGCCAAGGTCCCGACGACGCTGGATCAGCCCACTTCTGTCAATTACCCGAGGAGCTTCCAGCTCGGAATCCGGTTCAGCTTCAGGTAAAAAGTAGCACCAGTTCAAGTCGAAGCACAAAAGCCGCCCCCTGCGGGGGGCGGCTTTTTTTTCGCCGGCAGCGTTATTTTTCCCGCCACCCGGCCAGGTAGCGCTGGGCAAGAGATCTCAATTCCGCGTTGGCATCCGGCAATGAAACCGCTTTCTCCATCAAAGTGATCGCGCGCCCGTAATCCCCCGTCTCGGCGCAGGCGAGCGCATAATTGACAAAGATCGCGGCTGCTGGTTTGATTTTCACGGCTCTCTCGAAATACGGGATCGCCTCCCCGAATCTTTTAAGCTCCGCCAGCGACATAGCCATGTCTTCGAGAAGCCGGGGATTCTCGGGTGTCCCTCTTTCAGCAGATCGAAAATAGGTCAGGGCGTCTTCAAACCGGCCGAGCTGCATCAGGGCATAGCCCACGAGCCGGGCGGCCTCGAAATTCTCCGCTTCGATCTCGAGCACCTTCTTCAATGACTGAATGGCGTCCTCGTAACGCCCCATCCGTCCATGAGCGCTGCCCAGGGCAAAACAGAGATTTTCCTTTTCGTCGGGCCCGGCCAGAGCTTCTGCGGCCTGGAGCACGGATATGGCCTGATCGGCCCGATCGAGGCGGACGAGAAAACTGCCGTACAATATATTCAAGGCGCTCCTCCCGGGATTCCGGCTGATCGCCTTTTCGAAGAGTTCCTTCAGGGATTCGACTCTTCGCTGCTGGAAATAGACTTCGCCAAGGTTCTCGATGGCCGGAAGAAAACGGGGGTCTTCTTCGACCAGGCTGAGCAAAAGGACTTCCGCTTCGTCGAAATTTCGCTCCGCCAGCTTTTGCCCGGCAAGGAGAGATTTGTTCCAGAAATCGATCCTGTCTTTGGGGTCGAGATCAGAGGTTATTTCGCTCCGTTTTCCCCCCACGGACAAATAGCCAAGGGACTTCAACCGCTCGCGCTCTTCGGCGCTCAAGGACCGTTCGGAAGTCCACGCCGTCCCGCTGAATTTTTTTTCCAGGGCGGAGAGCTTTTCCCGCATTGCGCCGGCTTCGTCCGGCCCGGCCTCCAGCAGATTGCTCTTTTCGGCCCGGTCGTTTCCCAGATCATAGAGCTCCGGCCGGGGCAGCCGGATGAATTTGAGCGGCCCGGAGAGAACGCCCTGGAGCGGCGCGCAGCCGAGCACATCCTGGGCATAGAGGCTTTCGAAATAGAAATCCCGCCGCTCCGTCCTCCGGCCTTCGATGACCGGAATCAGGCTTTTCCCTTGAACGGTTTTCGGGATCTTGATTTCGAGAAAATCCAGGAGGGTCGGCAGAATATCTATGAGGTTCACTCGCTCGGCAATTTCCCGCCCCGGAGTCAACGCCCGGGGGTGATAGATCACAAGCGGCACGCGGATATTTTCCTCGTAGCAGAAAATCGTATGGCCGTTCTCTTTATGCTCGCCGAAAGCCTCTCCGTGGTCGCCGGCCAGGATGACGATGGTCGAGTCCAGGAGTCCCTTCTCTTCGAGCAGGCGGATGACATGGCCGATCGACGTGTCCATGCAGGCGATTTCGCCGTCATAGGGATCAGAAAGGCGGGCGTCCGATTTGAAGGGCTCGGGGGGATCGTAGGGAAAGTGGGGGTCAAAGAAGTGAACCCAGGCGAAAAACCGGCCGCCTGAATACGGGCGCAGCCATTTTTCAAAATCCCGGTAGACCGGCTCGGCCCGCCGCTCGGACTCGAGGTTCTTCACTTTGGCGCCGTCATCCATGCGGTCGCCGTAATAGTCAAAACCCTGGTCGAGCCCGAAGCGCGAGTCGAGGATGAACGAGGAAACGAACGCCGAGGTGGCATATCCCGACGACTTGAGGATCTCGGCAAGAGTTAAGGCCTGAGGCAGCAACAGATATTTCCCGTTATTCCGCACCCCGTGATAAATCGGATAGGTTCCCGTGAGAATGGAAGCATGGGAGGGAAGCGTCAGTGGAACCGGCGAGTAGGCATTTTGGAAGAGGACGCCGGCCCGGGCAAGGCGGTCAAACTCGGCCGGCGCTGCCTTGGAATATCCATAAGCACCGAGCCGGTCCGGCCGGGTGGTATCGAGCGTGATCAGGAGGACATTGGCGTTCGGATTCCGGACGACCCGAGGGGCTCCAGCTCTTTTCCCTCTGACCAAGAAAAAAAAGGCGAGAATTGCGGCCGCGATCAAGACAAGCCCGGCCGCCAAAACGTAAAGAGCCTTATTCCGTTTAAATCCCTTCACCCGATCAATTATACATTATTTTTTGAAGCGGCTCTGCTATTCCCCCGGCAGGCGGTCAAAGAGCCGGATAGACCTCAGCTCGACGTTCTTGGCGTAATAGATATCGTGGCCGAGGATCGGCCCGGCGATATCAAACCCGCCCTCCTCTCGGATGATTTCCGTGACGGCTAGGGTTTCGGGATCAAGCCTGTACAGGCACGACTTCGTGAAGCCGTAGACTTTTCCGTCCGGACCGAGCTGAAGCCCCAGATCGAGCGGGCCGCCCGGGGGCAGGTCGGCGCGCTGCTCGAAGGCCTTAGTTTCCGTGTTGAAGAGGAAGAGTTCCGGTTTCTCTCCTCCCGTGACCGTCCCCAGGAGCTTGCCGCCGGGAAGCGTCAGCAGCGCGTTGAACGCCTCCACGGGCCGGTCCATGGTCCCTTCCCAGGCCTTCTTTTCGTCTCGAAAGTCCCAAAGGAAAAGGACGGACTGATCGACTTTCGGCAAAGTCCCGGAGCCGCCCTGGACAGTGGTGCCCACGGCGATCAAGTCGGCTTTATCGAGATAGGCCAGGGTGTAGCAGCTCGCCTCGCCGACGATTTTGAAATAGGCCTTTTTCTCCCCGCTGGCGGGGTCGTACCAGGAAAGCGGTCCGCCCCACAATCCATAGTCGGGGATGGAAGCGACCCAGACGCGTCCCAGCGGCCCGGTCAGCGTGGAGCGGGGCCGGTAAGAGATGTCATCCATCCGTCCCAGGTCCAGGGGGTTGCTGTCAGGGGTATTGACAAAATTATACGGCCGGGCGGGATCATAGACAGAGAGCGTCGCTCCCGTGTAAGAAGAAATATAGACCTTCCCGCCGAGGTTGGCCATGGAGTAGGCTTCTCCGTTGGCCGAGGAGGCTCTGCCCAAATCCACGAGCTCGCCGCTCGCCGGATTATAGCGAAACAGGTGAAGAGGCAGGATGCTCGAGCCGTAGATCAGGTCATCGGGCCCCCGGTGGACGTAAAAAATCTCCGTGCCTGCCATCTTATAATCCAGGTCGAGCAGGCGCGACTCGCCGGCGATGGTTGTGATCTCCATTTTGCGATAAGGCTCGGACTCGGGCCCGACAAACTTCACCGCCTGGATATCATGAAAAGGGGGCTTGGCGGCAGGCTCCGGGACGTCCTTTTCCGGGATCGCCCTGAATCCCTCGACCCGGAAATTGCCCAGGCTGGAGACGATGTGCACCCAGCCCTTGGCGTCCCGGCGGAGTTCAAAAGTGTCCTCACCCTTGGTCCCCACCGGTCCGACGACCTCCTTCTTTCCTGTTTTGGGGTCGAGGACCACGCATTTAGGCTTGGTCTGGGCGATGCGGTTGCAGATCATCCCGTCGGCATTGACCATCAGGTAATTGTACATGTCGACATCGTCCATCCGGCCGTAGCGTTTGAACTCGCCGGTCTGGGGGTCGAAGGAAGTCAGGTCGGCCGTGCCGTAGCTCCCGATCCAGATGCGGCCGCTCTTGTCTTCATCGATGGCACAGGGGAAGACGGCTTTTTCAGGGTTGATGGCGCCGCAGTCTTCGAGGACGTCTTTTTGCGGGTCGAAGCGGTAGAGGTGGCCGGCGTAGGAGCCGCCGATGTAGAGGATCCCCGAGCGGCTCATCAGCGTCGCCGTGGGATAATTCGCGTTCTTCCCTTCAGCAACGAACTGGCGGCAGGCTCCGGTCTGGGGATCCACTTCGACCATGAACAGGTTATCCGCCTGCTGCCCCATGGTGAGATAAACGCGGGGCTCGCCCTTCTGGTTCAGGCCGAGGTGGTGGCGGACCCAGTTGACGGATTTGACGGGGATGCCAATTGTTCGGACCTCAGGTTTTTCCACATAGCTAACCTTGGACCCACAACCCGCCAGGATGCCGAT
>CAZYWP010000103.1:8060-11174 GCA_964651495.1 uncultured Eubacteriales bacterium
TATTGATAAACCGAAATCATGACCGTATGGCTGCCCGTCTTTTCAAAGGGCAGGCAGAGGACGAGCTTGGCGTCATCGAGCTCGGAGTGGCCGTCTTTAGTATAGGGATTGTGCTGTTTGGCGGGCCAACGGAGCGTCGCGCCCTCGGGGATCACCACTCGCAGCCGGCCGAAGTCGAAATGCTTGCCGATATTTTTCGAATCGAGGACGAGCTCGCCCTCGCCGATTTCGAATTCCGCGCCTTTGGCCGTTTTGACCGTATCGGCGATCTTCAGGAACGGCAGGTGGGCCTCGACCTTTTTTCCCGCCGGCGCCTTATAGGTCAGAACCGCCAGCTGGCCGCTGGGCATGACCTCGATGCTGACCGAACACTCGATATCACCATAAGTCAGGGTCATTTCGGTCGGGTTTCCGCTCCGGGTAATGACGGCCTTGTCGGCGGCCCATTTCAGGTCGATCGCCGGCAGGAAGTTGGGCTCCTCCTCCCCTTCTTTATGCCTCATGAAGGCGGGATCGCCGACCGTGAAAGTCGACCAGTACGGTTGGAGCTTGGAGTTCCCGCCGCCGGCGAAGAGTCCGAGTTCGGCATTGAGGATATCCACGTGGTTCTGGCGGTCCTGGATCCAGCGGTTCTGGATGGGCTTGGTGGTGTAAGCCGAAAACGCCCATTCCCAGGGCGTGTTGCGGACGACAACGGCTTCGTTCTTTCCGATGACCGAGACGCTCTGGGCCTGGGCCGTCGGCGGCGGCACGACTGCACCCTGACCGCCGTAAAGCAGCAGGCTGGCGGCGTAATCACCACCGATCAGCTTTTTCCCGCCCTCGCTCTCTTTCCAGAGCTGGCTGAGGACGAACCCGCGGCCTTCTGGCGAGAAGGTGAACCCGACGTTGCCGACGTTGATGCTCTTATGATAGATCACCCGCTCGTCGATGGCGGCGGCCGAAGTCCCGTCCGACCAGAGGATGGCGCCGTGAAACTTGACCGACTTGTTGAGGACATCGGGTACGGCCGGGTCTTTGGAAAAGGCGTAATAGGTGCCCAGGGAGTCAAGATAGACCATGTTGTAACCGACCACGGGGCCGGAATTCTCCGACCAGTAGCCCTCGGGGAACTGCTCGGCCATCACCTTTTGCTGGAAATCCCAGGCCGCCTTCTTCCACTCCTCGTTTTTAAAGGCGACGCCGGCGATATAGAGGCCCATGGCATGGTGGCAGGGGATATTATGGACTCGCGCGATCTCATCCCGGCGAATACCCGTAAACCCAAGGAGAAGTCCCTTTTCCCACTTGGCGCGTGAGGCTTTGGGCAGGGCATTCTTGACCAGCGCATAGGTCCGGATCCAGCGGCTGTAGGTCCAGGGCATGAAAATCTGGCCCCAGGTGGACTGGTCTTTTTTCCGGAAAATCCACTTGCCTTCGGCATCCTGGTCCTCGACGAGAGCGTCTCCGCCCTTGGCGATGACGGCGAGGACCTTCTTATCATGGTAATAAGGATTCGCCGGGTCCTTGATCGACCAGGCGGCAGCCAGCGGAAGGATCACATTCTGGTCTCCGCAGACCCAGGGATCGGTCCCGAACCGGCCGGTCTCCGGATGATAGGTCTTAAGGATCTCTCCAACCGAATTGACCAGGGATTTGAGGAGGAATTCTCGAGGCGGCCAAGTTTTCCACCCATCCGCGGCGCCGGGAGACGCATTTACCAGGGGAGCGAGAAAGAGACAAAACAGGATGGCCATCGCCGGCCATTGTTTTTTCCAGGATGTTCGAAGCATGTGTCCTCCTTGATTAATACTCACGC
The DNA here is from genome assembly GCA_964651495.1 of uncultured Eubacteriales bacterium. Lineage (GTDB taxonomy): Bacteria > Acidobacteriota > Aminicenantia > Aminicenantales > UBA8522 > CAZNVB01. The sequence continues at coordinate 9,859 of CAZYWP010000103.1, forward strand.
CTTAGATGCCAATATATTAAAAGATATTTATATTTCTTTCCGCACCGAATATCAATCAATTTTTAGGATATGGGGTTTTGTTAAAAGTTGAGACCTGACCCCTATAATTTAACTGGCAACCATTATGAGATTGATTAAAATATCCGTATGATAAAAAAGCGGGCCATCAAATTATGGACTCTCGTCTATGTCCTCCTTTATCAGGTTTCCATCACTGCGATCGCCCAGGACAAGGTGATCGGGATTTCGGATCGATTCGTTAAGGAAGGATTAATTCGCTATTCCCTTCTGGACCGCTCTCGGATCCTCAAGGGCCTGACGTATGCGGCGGAGCTGTCGAATGTCCCGGAACAAGAAAGAGGCGCCTGGGCCGATGCCGCCAAAAGACATCTGCCGGCCCTCGTCCAGGACCTGTCTCCCTCCAAAGAAGAGGACACCCTCGAAGCGATGGCGGACATCCTCGAAATCAGCCGAAAATATCCTGTCCCCGGACTGGAGGCCAGGCTAGAAGAGTGGAAAAGCTGGGCGCTTGAGCCACGTTTCATCGGGCCTGAAACCGACATCGGCCGGCTCGGGCTGACCCTCATTCTCCTCCACGCCAAACCCGACCCGGCCGCCCTGAAATACGCGGAGACACTGCTCGAGGCCATGATCGACGCGTCTCAATACGAAAACGAGATGCACCGTTTCGGCATCGGCCCGAAAGGTCAAGCCCTCGCCCATATGCTTCTCTGCAGGGTTGTCAAGGCTCCCGTCCGGACCGTCCACCAGCGAAAATTGAACTGGATCCTGGTGACTCACTACAAGTACTTGACCCGCAAAATGGCCGGCCAGGCTCTCTTTGACTATCATTTCGAAGATGCGCTTCTGGAGCACGGTGTCCTTCACCACGCCTGGCTCTACGGAGAAGATCTCCTCGGACAGGCCCCCGGCCAGGTCGACCTCCCCCATTATTATTCTGTCATCGCGCGGTATGAAGCCGAGACGCAAAAAGACAACGCTTGGCTTGCCCAAGCCAAGAGCCGCAGGGTTCCTCGTCTCGTCGTGACGGACGATGAATGGGAAAAGATGATCTCCCGGAACAAGAGCGAAGCGTACGCGGCCGAGTTGAAGACGGTCATCGAGCGCGCCGGCGAGGCTCAGGCGCTCGACGTCCCCGTTTACTATGAGCCGGCTCCGAACCTGGATGAGCGCGGCAAGACGAATGAGAAGGCGGGCGCCGTCGGCCGCAAAATGGGCCCGCTGCGGGCCGCTTACCTGGCGACCGGAGACGAAACATGGGGAACGGCCTATAAGGACGTTGTCATGGCCCAGGT
>CAZYWP010000104.1:0-11116 GCA_964651495.1 uncultured Eubacteriales bacterium
CAGCACTCCGATTCGGGAAAACCCAGTTTTATGAATATCGGCGAAAAAGTCAAACATCCCAAGAAAGTTGATTATCGTCGGCAAATAATATAAATACGGGCTGAGGTGAGCAATATGCGGAGATTACAGGGATATCCAGGTGTTGGCTGGCTGGTCCTGGCAATTATTATTGTTACGGCCGCTCCTTCTTGTGCCAGACAGGGCTATGATCCACTGCGCAACCTCGAAAAGTATAACGTCGTCTGGGACTCGCCGAGCCGGGACGCCTGGGGGACCATGCCGGCCGGGAACGGCGACATCAGCCTCAACGTCTGGGTGGAGGAGAGCGGCGACCTCCTCTTCTACATCGGCAAGTCGGACTCCTGGGATGACAACAGCCGGCTCTTGAAGGTCGGCCGGGTGAGAGTTCGGCTCAACCCCAATCCCTGCCTTCAGTCGAAGGCGTTTCTCCAGACCCTGCGTCTGCGCGACGCCGCGGTCGAAGTCCGCTGCGGGGAAGGGGAGGAGCGAGTTGACATCCGGGTGTGGGCCGACGCCGTTCAACCGGTCATTCATGTTCTCGTGGACGGCAGGAAGCTGGTTGAAGCCATAGCCTCGATCGAATTGTGGCGCAGCGAGTCGCTCGAGCTCCCGACCATCGAGGTCAGCGATGTCCATTACGACCACTATGTGCCCGCCAACAAGCACTTCCCGACCGTCGTCGAACCGGATTCTTTACTGACCGGTCAGGAAGGCCGCATCGGCTGGTATCATCACAATATCAAGTCCGTGGGGCCGGCCCTCTCGGCTCAACTTCAGGACATGGAAGGTTTCGAGCAGCCCGACCCGATCCTCGACCGGACCTTCGGGGCCGTGATCACGGCCGAGAGGGGACAGCGGGTCGATGACCTTAACTTACGTTCGCCCGCAGCATCATCCCACGTGTTCAGCATCTTCGTCCTGACGAAACATCCGTCATCGCCGGATGAATGGCTCAAAGCCACAGAGGAGATTATCGCGTCAACGGAAAAGACCTCTTTTGCCGAACGCCTCCGTGCCCACCGCGCCTGGTGGGAGGAGTTCTGGAAGCGGAGCTGGATTGATATCGCCGCGGCGAGCCCGGAGGACGATGCCTATATCCTGAGCCGTGCTTACATCCTGCAGCGGTTCATCAACGCCTGCGCCGGACGCGGGCATTATCCCATCAAGTTCAACGGGTCGATCTTCACAGTCCCCAACCCGGGAAGCCCCGGAGACGCCGATTACCGCCTATGGGGTCCCGGCTACTGGTGGCAGAACACGCGTCTGCCCTACATGAGCATGTGCACCTCCGGCGACTTCGACCTTCTGCCGTCTCTCTACCGGATGTATAACGAAGAAGTGCTGGAGATGGCCAAATTCCGGACCCAGCGCTATTTCGACCACGCCGGCGCCTATTTCAACGAGTGCGTCTATTTCTGGGGAGCTGCCTTCAACGAGTCCTATGGCTGGACGCCGCGGGAAAAGCGGACGGTGGTCGAAAATGAAAGCCGCTGGCACCGCTGGGAATGGCAGGGCGGGGTCGAGCTCCTGCACATGATGATCGACCACTATGAGCATACTCTGGATGATGCTCTTTTGCAGGAATTGCTCCTTCCCCTTGCCCACGAGATCCTGACATTCTATGACCTTCACTACAAAGTCGATGACAAGGGGAAGATCGTCATGGAGCCTTCCCAGGCGCTGGAGACCTGGTGGGACTGCCGCAACCCGATGCCGGAGATCGCCGGGATCCTGGCAGTCACGGAGCGGCTGCTGGAACTGGCCGGAGACAAGGTCCGCGGCGACGAGAAATCCTTATGGCAGCGACTGCATGACAAGATGCCGGGTCTTCCGACGAGAGAAGCCGAGGGCAAAAGGATGCTCGCCCCGGCCGAGACCTTCGCCACCAAGAGCAACATCGAAAATCCCGAGCTTTACGCCGTCTTCCCTTATCGGCGGGTGGCGGTCGGCCGGCCGGGAATCGAGCTGGCCGTCGAGGCACTCAACCAGCGCTGGGATAAGGGGAATTTCGGCTGGCGCCAGGACGATATCTTCATGGCCTATCTAGGGCTGACGGATGAGGCGCGCGAGTATCTCGTCGGCCGCGCCAGGAAATGGCATGAAGGCTCCCGTTTTCCCGCCTTCTGGGGGCCGAACTACGACTGGGTTCCCGACCAGGACCACGGCGGTGTGCTGCTCAAGGCGTTGCAGTCGATGCTGATCCAGACAGACGGGAAAAAGATCTTCCTTCTCCCGGCCTGGCCGAAGGATTGGGATGTCGATTTCCGGGTCCATGCGCCTTACCAGACGATCTTGGAAGGACGCGTCAGGGGGGGTGAGGTCATAAAACTGTCCGTGCGTCCTCCCGACCGCCGTAAAGATGTTCAGGTCGTGGCGCGGCATTAGGGGGACATCATACGTAATTCACTTAATTTGGGCAGTAATTGAGTATATTATGTATGGCGTCCCCCTAATTCAAGGGGAATGACTTTTCTCAGCTGCACTCACTTCTTTCCGGACGGTACAAGGCGCTTGAGTTCCTCGAACCAGTTCTGGACGAGGATCATTTCGGTGACAGGCGTGGGTTTTCTTTGTTCATGCTTGACCATGAGGAATCGCTGGGAGTCGAGGGACAGGTCATGGTTGCGTATGGGGAAAGACCGCTCGTATCCCGATTTCTCAAAAAGCAGGCGCGGCTTGCCGGGCGAGAATCCGCCATCCGTCCGGACATCCATGACCCACATTTGATCCCCCCGTCGGAAGAAAAGCTGCTTGCCGTCCCTGGCCCATAGCGGGTCGCGACCGCCCTCGCTCGAGACAAGGGTTTTCGGGCCCGGTCCCGGGAACGGCCTGACGTAGACCTCTTCGCGATTCGACTCATCGGATGTATAAACGATCCAACGGCCGTCCGGCGAGAAATCCGGATATCGCTCGCTGAATGGAGAATTCAGGAACGGGGTCACGCGTCCGGAGTCGACGTCAAGCATGGCGATGTCGCTGCCGGTATCCGGCGAGACATCGATGATGGCGACCGTTTTCCCATCCGGAGACCAGGATGCCGGCTGTTGCGAATGTTCGCTTTTTATCAGGCGCTCCATCGGTGAGCTGCCATCGGAAAGCATCCAATAGAGATTCATCGGCGGGGATTTTGACCAAGAAATCATGAGCCGTTTTCCGTCGGGGCTCCAGGCCATATTGTAGGCTGTTCCATCGCTGGTCAACCGGTTGTTCGTGCCTCTGTCCAGGTCAAACACACAGACCAAGTGCTCTTGGCCGGCGGTTGGGTAGGCGATTCTCCGGCCATCAGGCGAAAGACGCGCACCGCCGGGAGGAGGAGAGAGTTCCAAGTCCGTCACTGGCTGCTCATCGCCTCTCTGATCCACCCACACGAACGAACGCTTCAGGTTCGGGACGACACCGCCTGGCGCATAGATGAGCGTCCCTGTGTCGGAGATGTCGAATTGACCGGCGCCGGTGTGTCCACTGTACATGGAGCTGGTAAACGCTTGCATGACGTTTTCAACCAGCGCGACCGGTTCTCCGATAGCCTCCAGCTTGGCCGGATCGAATCGGACGGCCATGAGCGTTCCCTGCCTCAGAAAGACAAGATGCCCCGTGGGAACGTACCTGGCATCTGACCCGTCCTCGAGCAGAACACGCCAGTCGCGCGTATCCAGTCTGAGGAGAGCAAGGCAGGGTTGCCAGTCCCATTCGTTTCTCCTTATGGTGAACAGCACAGCCTTCCCGTTGGGAAGCCAGGACGGCAGACGGTGGCCATACTCCTCGCGCTTCGGGTCAGGCTTGGTTAGGGTCTCGAGCTTCCCGCCCTCAGCCGAAATCCTCGAGAGGCCGGCGGCGAGTCCGTCGTTAAGCACGATGCTGTTATCGCGCCCCCAAGTCGCAGCTAAGAACGTAGATGAAAGCTCGCACAACTCGCTCGGGACGCCGCCTTCGACAAATACCTTCTTCAACTTCCCGTCCGCCGAGAACCCCACCCACCGGTTGTCGGGCGAGAGGAAGGGATTGTCCGCCCCTTCCGTTCCGGCGATGGGTTTGGCTTCCGACCGGTCCATTCTCCGCAGGTACAATCGAGGCTTCGCCTGAGGGCCTGGATCCTCCTCGATGGCGCTGTAGACGACGAAACTGCCATCGCTCGAAATGGTCATGGCCGCGCAGGTCGGGCGCTCCATTTCTTCATAGGTGCGCCGGCCTTGGAGCCTCTGACCCGGCTCGACCTTGATAGTTGATGTGATCATTGAAGGGGAAGTAGCGGGCTGCGGATGCTTGAAGAATATCCTGTCGATGAGGATGCCCGCGAGCAGCATGACAGCCGCACCGGCAGCCAGCCACAGAAGTGAGAATCTATGGGGAACAGGCACTGCTTCAGGGGGATAAGTTGCAGGCTCTCCGATTTCGAGTCGTGCATCTCCGATATCGCGCATGCGCTCTTTGGGGTCTTTCTGCAGGCACCGGCGCAAAACGGCCCGCACGTTTCCAGGCGTGCGGGCTGGAAGCGAATCCCAGCCGGGTTCACCCCTGAGAATAGCGGCGATGCTTTCGGTGACCGTAGCGCTAGAGAAGGCGCGCTGGCCGGCCAGGCACTCGAACAGGATGCAGCCGAAGGCCCAGATGTCCGCCCGTTTGTCGACCGGCCTTGCCGTGGCCTGCTCTGGACTCATGTAGGCGGCAGTCCCAAGAATTACCCCCGGCTCCGTCATATCCGCGGTGATAGTCGGGGACTTGCTGATATCAACCTCGGAAGTCTGGTCGTGGAATGCTTTTGCTAGGCCGAAATCCAGGATCTTGACCTTCCTCTCGGGAGTGATTTTAACGTTCGCGGGCTTGAGGTCGCGGTGGATAATCCCTTTCTCATGGGCGCCTTCAAGCCCTTCGGCGATCTGCCGGCAGACCTCCAGGGTTTCTTCGAGAGTGAGTGCGCTTCGGCTCAACCGCTCGGCTAAGGTCTCGCCTTCGACAAGCTCCAGCACAAGAAAGCGCTTCCCGTCGGCTTCTTCAACTCCGTAGATGGCGGCGATATTCGGATGATTGAGAGAGGCGAGGACCCTGGCCTCGCGCTCGAATCGGGCCAGCCGCTCCGGATCGGCCGCGAAGATTTCCGGCAGGACTTTGATGGCGACCTTGCGGGCAAGTTTCGTGTCCTCGGCTTCATAGACAACGCCCATGCCGCCGCGGCCGATCTCCTCGGTAATGCGGTACTTTGCGGCAATAAGGCTTCCCTTTGTCAGGACATAGGCAGGCGATTCGAGCGTTTTTGTCAGGGCAGGAGGCTGGCCGGCCTGCGTGAGCGCCGTGGCGCAGTTGCCGCAAAACCGGGACGTGTCAGGATTATCGGACTGGCATTTCGGACACTTGACGGCCACTTATGGTCCCTTTAATAGGGAGAATAGGGCTGGCTGGGAAGCCTGGATTCGAACCAAGATTCCATGATCCAGAGTCATGTGTCCTGCCATTGGACGACTTCCCAGCAGGCGCATTAATCATAGTGAATCCCGCGGTTTTTTTCAACTTCTGAGTGCCCGCCGCCTCCCTCTGTTGGTGCCCCCCTCTCCTTCATCCTCTCCCACGGGGGGAGAGGAATGGCAATAGGGTTTCCCGCATGGGGGAGAGGAAAATCCGGCATTAATTGACAGGGGGAAATTCAGGTGATAACATGAACGGCTAATCATGAGGAAAAACACCGTCCGCCTGGGCATCATTTTCGCCCTGACCATCCTCTTCCTCTTCTTTTTCTTCCGCAGCGTCGACTGGCGGGAAGTCTATCGTTATCTCGTTGACGTCAACGTCTGGCTTTTTATCGCCACCATCCTCATAGCGCCCCTTCACCTCGTTACCCGGGCCTATCGTTGGCAATTCCTGCTCCATCAGGAGAAAAAGAACGTCAATTTTTATAACATGTTTGCCGGGAACGCGGTGGGGTTCACTTTCAATTTTATCTTTCCCGGCCGGCTGGGAGAGCTCATCAAGCCGCTCTACCTCGCCCAGAAAGAGGGGATCCGGAAGGGTTTCGCCATCGGCACGGTTGTCGTCGAGCGGATCTTCGACATGTTCACCATGTGTGCTCTGCTGGGCCTTTTCATGATCGCCCGTCCGCTCTTCGCCTCGATCTTCCAGGTCAACGACGAGGCCTATCACAACCTGAATTTTTGGGGCCTGGTCGGCCTGGCCTTTGCTTCGGGCCTGCTTTTCTTCAGCCTGGGGCTCTACTTTTTCCGGGAAAAGACCCTGGCCCTGGTCACTTTCGTCCTCCGGCCCTTTCCCCAGAAGTTTACCGCGAGAGTTCTTAAGCTCAGCGACGAGTTCATCGCCGGGCTGAAGTTTTTCCACTCGCTGAAAAGTCTTTTGCTCTACGCCCTTTTCTCTTTCGTGGTCTGGCTCGGCATAATCTTCTATTACTGGGTCTTCTTCGCCGCCTTCCGCATCCGGCTTCCCTTTTTCGTCCTTTTTCCCTATGTCTTTCTGACCATGGTCGGGGCGTCCATCCCGACGCCTGGGATGGTGGGCGGATTCCATTATTTCTCCAAGCTGGGAATGACTCAGCTTTACGGCACCGACCCGAACCAGGCCGTCGGGGTGACGATCGTCGTTCATGCCCTCCAGGTCGTGGTGACTTGTCTGGTCGGATATGCTATATTATGGAAAGAGGGGTTGTCCCTCTTCCAGCTCAAGAAATTAGGAGAGGATGCGGAAACATGAAGTGCCCCTTCTGCAGCCACGCAGACAGCAAGGTCATCGACTCCCGCGAAAGCCGGAAAGACTTATCCATCCGCCGGAGAAGGGAATGCATCGCCTGCAAAAAGCGGTTCACGACCTACGAGAAGATCGAGGTCATTCCCTACATGGTGGTGAAGAAGGACGGCAGCCGTCAGCCGTTTGACGGCCAGAAAATCTTGCGGGGGCTGCTCAAGGCCTGCGAAAAAAGGCCGATTCCCGTCGCCAAGCTCGAGGAGATCGTCGAGGAGATCGAAACGAAAGTCCAGGAACGGCCGGACAAGGAGATCAAGGTCGCCGAGATCGGCCTGTTCGTCATGGACAAGCTCAGGGCCTTGGACAAGGTCGCCTATGTGAGGTTCGCCTCCGTCTACCGGGAGTTCAAGGACGTCCTCGAGTTCAAGCAAGAGCTGGAGACCCTTCTCAAGGAAAGGTAGTTCTCCCTGCCCGATGATCAGAAAAATCAAGCCCGTCTCGAGGGTCATCAAGATCGAGACAGAGGTTCGCCCGATCAAGCGTTCCCCGCTTGTCCGCCGGGAAAGATTTCCCACCTGGGATGAGACCTGGGTTCCCCGCGTGGACATCTATGAGAAAGCGAAGGAGATCGTCGTCGAGGCCGAGATCCCGGGGGTCGGCGCGGCCGACATCATGATCACGGTCCACAGCAACCGCGTCGAGATCAAGGGCAGGAAAAAGGAGGGGGGCTCCTCGGAGAAAATCAGGTTCCTGCGCCTGGAACGGGAGTTCGGCAGCTTCCGCCGCCTGGTGGCCCTTCCGAGCACGGTTGTCCCGGATAAGGCCAAGGCGTTTTTAGAAAACGGAGTTTTGGCCCTGCGACTCAAAAAATATCTTCCCCACGAGGAAAAAGAGATCGTGATCGACATTCCCAAGACCGAAGGATGAACCCGGAGGAGCGCGATGGCTGAAAAGGATGACAAGAACGGCGAGGCCCTGGACGAGTTGATTGAAGAACGGGACCAGAGACTGCAGATTCCGCAGAAGCTGCCCGTCCTGCTGCTCCGGGACATTGTTGTCTTCCCCTACATGATCGCCCCTCTGTTCGTGGGCCGGGAGAAGTCAAAGAACGCCATCGACCATTCCCTTTCCGCCCACCGCATGATCCTGCTGCTGACACAGAAGGAGATGGAGATCGAGGACCCCAAGCGGGAGGACGTCTATGACGTCGGCACAGTCGCCCTGATCATGAGGATGCTCAAGCTCCCCGACGGCCGGGTCCGCATCCTGGCCCAGGGTCTCATCCGGGCGCGGATCGAATCGTTCGAGGAAGACCAGCCGTATATCCAGGCCCAGGTTTCGGTCATCCACGAGCCGGAGACCAAGGACAAGACCATCGAGAATGAGGCGCTCATCCGGAACGTCCGCAACGGGCTGGAAAAAGCGACTTCCCTGGGAAAGAACGTCCCGCCCGAGGTCCTGATCATCGCCGCCAACGTCGAGGAGATGGGGAGGCTGGCCGACCTGACGGCGTCCAACCTCGAGCTCAAGGTGGAGGAGGCCCAGAAAATCCTCGAAATCGTCGATTCTTCGCAGCGCCTGAAGCGGGTCTACGAGCTCCTGGCCAAGGAGCTCGAGCTCCTGGACATGCAGAGCAAGATCAGCACCGAGGCCAAGGGCGAGATGGACAAACTGCAGAGGCAGTATTACCTCCGCCAGCAGATGAAGGCGATCCAGAAGGAACTGGGCGAAGGGACGGAGATCCAGGAGGAGATTAAGGCCTACCAGGACAAGCTGGCCAAGCTCAAACTGGCGGAGGAAGTCAGGGAGGAGCTCGATAAACAGATCAGCCGGCTGGCCCAGATGCATCCCGAGTCGGCGGAGACGGCGGTCGTGCGCAACTATCTGGACTCGATGTTCGCGCTTCCCTGGAACAAGAGCACAGTCGACAACCTCGAGCTGTGCAAGGCTCAAAAAATCCTGGACGAAGACCACTACGGCCTGGAAAAGGTGAAGGAGCGGATCCTCGAGTATCTCGCCGTGCGCTCCCTGTCGAAAAAGATCAAGGGCCCGATCTTCTGTTTCGTCGGCCCGCCCGGCGTGGGCAAGACATCCCTCGGCCGGTCCATCGCCCGCGCCCTGGGGAGAAAGTTCATCCGCATCTCGCTGGGCGGGGTGCGCGACGAGGCCGAGATCCGAGGCCACCGTCGGACCTATGTCGGGGCCATGCCGGGCCGGATTGTCCAGGGAATCCGGCGCGCCGGGTCGAACAACCCGGTCTTCATGATGGATGAGGTCGACAAGATCGGGGCCGATTTCCGGGGCGACCCCTCCTCGGCCCTTCTTGAAGTGCTCGACCCGGAGCAGAATTATTCTTTCCGGGACCATTACCTCGGCGTCCCCTTTGACCTCTCCAAGGTCATGTTCATCACCACGGCCAACCTTCTCGACCCCATCCAGCCGGCGTTCCGCGACCGCATGGAGATCCTCAACCTGCCGGGCTATACCGAAGGGGAAAAGCTGCAGATCGCCCTCCAGCATCTCATCCCCAAGCAGATCAAGGAACACGCGCTGAGCGCCAAGTATATTCTTTTTACCGAGGGTGCGATCAAGAAGATGATCGAGCTCTATACCCGCGAGGCCGGCGTCCGGAACCTGGAGCGGGAGATTGCCTCCGTCTGCCGGAAGGTCGCGCGGAAAGTCGCCGAGGGCAAGAAGAAACGCTTCCGCATCACCTCTCTGAATGTGGAGGGCTATCTCGGCCCGCCGCGCATTTTTAAGGACCAGCTTCTCAAGAAAGACCAGGTCGGAGTGGCCACGGGAGTGGCCTGGACCGCCGCCGGGGGCGAGATCCTGTTTGTCGAAGTGATTAAGATGAAGGGCAAGGGAAACCTCTCCTTGACGGGCTCGCTCGGCGACGTCATGAAGGAGTCTGGCCAGGCCGCCCTGAGCTACGCGCGCGCCCACGCCGAGGAGCTCGGCATCGGGGCCGATTTCTTCTCCTCCTATGATTTCCATATCCATATCCCCGAAGGCGCCATTCCCAAGGACGGCCCCTCGGCCGGCGTCACCATCGCCACCGCCCTGCTCTCGGTGTGCACCGAGATGAAGGTCAAGCGGGATGTGGCCATGACCGGGGAGATCACCCTCCGCGGCAACATCCTGCCCATCGGCGGGGTGAAGGAAAAGGTCCTGGCCGCCCAGCGCGCCGGCGTCCGCAAAATGATCCTTCCCGCCCCGAATAAAAAGGACCTGATCGACATTCCCCAGAAGATCAGGAAAGAGATGGAGTTCATCTTCGTCGATGAGATCAAGGATGTCTTCGACCAGGCCCTGGTGAAGCCGGAGGCAAACATAAAGGCCGGGGGATGAGACTCCGCTCCCTGCGCGAGAGAGAGCTCATTTCGGCCATCCGGAAAGAGTTCGCCGGCGCGGTCGACGGCCTGCTCGTCGGGATCGGGGATGACGCGGCGGTCATCCGCGTGACCGGCGCGCGCTGCCTCCTCACCACCGACCTTCTGATCGAGGATGTTCATTTCATCTCCGCCCTTCATCCGCCCGTCCTTCTCGGGCGGAAGGCCCTCAACGTCAACCTGAGCGATATCGCGGCCATGGGCGGCCGGCCCCGCTTCGCCCTCCTTGGCCTCGGGTTGCGGCCCAACGTCGGGAAACGCTGGGTGCAAGGGTTCTTCGCCGGGTTCAAGGAGGCGGCCGCAGAAGCCGGAGTCGGGCTTGTCGGCGGCGACGTTTCCGCGGCGGATAAGATCTGCCTCTCGGTGACGGTTGTCGGTGAGGGGGATGACGCTGTCCGCCGGAGCGGCGCCCGGCCGGGGGACTTGATCTATGTTTCGGGTAGCCTCGGAGATGCGGCCGCCGGGCTGCGTCTGCTCAGGGACGGCCACAAATTGGGGAAAAATAAAAGAGCGGACTCGCTCCTGCGGGCCTTCCTGGACCCGGCCCCTCAAATTGCCCTCGGACTGGCGTTGGCCGGCCGCCGCTTCGCCACCGCCATGATCGATACGAGCGACGGATTGTCCGTCGACCTCCACCATCTGTGCGAGGAAAGCGGGACCGGCGCCCTGGTTGAACTCCCCGCCCTGCCCCTTTCGCCAGCGCTCCGCAGGTTTGAGAAAAACTCTGTTGAGGTTGCGCTTCACGGGGGGGAGGACTACCAGCTGCTCTTCACGATTTCGCCGGGGAAGTTATCAGGCCTGGCCGCGCTGCAGAAGGAATTCGAGGTTCACCGGATCGGCCGGATGACGCGGGGGAAGGGCGTTCGGGTGATTGATGAACAAGGGAGGAAGAAAGCTCTCAGGGTCGGGGGTTACGAGCATCTATCGTTTTTGTGAACAGGTCAGGTTAAGCAAACAGTAGGACTAAAGCAGGATTCCGTCGAATATGATGTCGGCCGGACCGGACTGGTAGACCTTCT